>JAFUVZ010000042.1 GCA_017471185.1 Bacteroidaceae bacterium | reverse complement strand
TGGCGAAGGTCTTGACGGTTATCAAAACACACGCCGTTTGTATGAAAGCGAATCTCATCCCCGCATCGGTTGGGAAACGGCCGGGTGGATGTGCTGGAACATGGGCGAGGGCATCAGGGGCAGGCGCACTACCCACTGGTTTCTGCCTACGATGGAGCAATGGGAGCTGATGACTGGAGTGTCAGGCGTAGGTGTTGGCGACCGCCTTACACTGAGCCGCAGTACAGGCATGAGCTTCGGCAGTGGCAACCATGCCGGCTACTGGAGCTCTACGCAGCAAGGCGGCAATGCCCTTTACCTGAACCGCAGCTTGGGTGACGCTGTCTTGGGCACTTTCAATTACCTTAAGGTCCGTGCGGTCTTCGCTTTTTGAACCAGCTCGTAGCTTGTAACTAATACTAAATGCTTTTTCAATATTTGATAATGAAATAAAGGATAGCCGCCTGTGAAGGTAGCTATCCTTGCTCAAAGGGGACGGCTCTCTTTGTACTCTAAAAATAAGATTAGTCTTGTTTTATGCTAAACGCTTTGTCGCAGAAATCCAGGTAGCACTGCCAGTCGTAATCTGTCACGTCATGAACGCCAGCCCTGATGTGATAGCCCGTGTGCTGCATGAGGGGCTGGTGAATGGCTGGCATCTGACTGCCGACGATTCCATCCAGACCGTATAACCGGTAAACCGGTGAGGTGGCGACGGTAGCCAGGAACTCGCCTTTAGGGTCCGCCCAACGGTCTTCCTGTGCACTGGCCACATATAGGTGGCGTGGCGCTATCATGGCCAACAGATAATGCTGGTCGAAGGACAGGGATTCCTCACGGTCTGCATATTGGTTGAAGGCCGGGCAGAACCAATGGGGGAAACTGTTGACAATGGTAGCGATGTCCTCGCCGAACTGACGCTTGGACAATGCTGCACCACCACAGCCGGAGTCGTTGGAGATCACTACCCGGAAACGTGTGTCCTGAGCACCGGTCCACAACGCTGCCTTGCCCTGACGGGAATGTCCCATGATGACCAGCCGGTCTTGGTCTGCCCAAGGCTGCTGCTCCACCCAGTCGGCCATGCGGCTGCTGCCCCACGCCCAGGCTCCGATGGCCTGCCACTTGGTGTCATTGTCTTTAGAAGGAGGAAACAGAGAGATGACGCTCAAGGGTTCGCCGGCAGGATTGTCGGGATAAATGTCCTGATAATCCATCGTCACCAAGGCATATCCCCGTTTGACAATCATTTCCAACGGCCAGCGGTTCATCTGTATGCCTCGTTTCAATTGCGGGTCATTCCTGTCTGTCAGTCTTTCAAAGAAAGGAGAATAAAGTATGTTCTCATCCAATGACATGGAATGATTGCCCTGGAAGTTGTAGCCCACAACTACGGGTACCTTGCCTTGCCGCTGGTTAGGGATATAGGCTAATAGTAATGCCTTGACGGTCTTGCCTTGGCCACTGAAGGTAAGCATCACCTGTTGTGAAGTGGCGATGCCGCCAAGCGCATGCGGGTCCTCTGCCATGAGCTTAGACTTCATCTCTATCGCTGTCTGTGGGGTAAGCCCATACTCCTGAGTAGCGAGGATGTGCATGATCTCTGGTCTTCTGACAGTTTCCCACTCTGTGACGCTCTTTACAGGCTGACCATCCAGACAAGTCAGTAAGTCGGGCAGGATATAAGCCGGAACAGCCGACTCATCATAGTTGATTTCACGCTTCTCCTGTGCGTTAAGCTGCAGGACTCCGGCCATGAGGGCCACCAATACAAATAACCGCTTCATAATTATCTGATGTTATATTATTTTCAGTAAAAGTTGTCAGTTGCGCTTCCAGAAGTTGGGTGTAAAGAGCAGGATGACGGTAAAAATCTCCAGACGGCCAAGCAGCATGAGCAGGCTCATGAGCCACTTGCCTGCGTCAGGCATACTGTTCCAGGTGCTGCTGGGACCATAGCTGCCTAAGGCAGGTCCCATATTGCCCAAGGCAGATACAGAGCAACCAATCGCCTCCATGAAGTCGATGCCGATGGAAGAAAGGAAGATGCTGCTGCCGAAGATGATGATGAAATAGAGGAAGCAGAACGCCATGACGGTGGTTACCAGCGAAGGAGGAGCCACCTGCTTGTCCATGCGGACAGGCAGTACGGCATTGGGATGAAGGATGTGCTTGAACTCATTCTTCATGACCTTGAACAATACCTGTACGCGGATGCACTTCATGCCTCCCGAGGTACTGCCTGCACAAGCTCCCACCAGCATGATGAGCAACAACAGTCCCCACAAGGCCGAGGGCCATACCATATAGTCGGTTGTGGTGAAACCTGTTGAAGTCTGTAAAGACACTACCTGGAACAAAGAGTTCCTGAACGCTTCCTCTCCCTCCAGATCCTGGCTGGCCCACAACACGATGGTAAAAAGGATGGTGGCACAGACCACCGTCAGGCCGTACCACTTCAACTCACTGTCTTGCAATGCCCTTCTGACCCTGCCGCTGATAAAGAGAATCAGCAGGCTGTAGTTGATGCCAGAGATGAACATGAACACGATGATTACATATTCTATATATGGTGAATGGTAAAAAGCGATGCTCTCCTGATGAGTGGAGAAACCTCCCGTACCTGCAGCAGTCAGGGCATGGCAGATACTGTCGAAACCTCCCATGCCACCCAGCCAAAGCAGAACCATCAGCAGGGCAGTAATGCCGATGTAGATGCTCCAGATCCAGCGTGCAGTAATACCGATGCGCGGATTTACCTTGTTGTGGGTAGGGCCGCTTACCTCTGCGGCGAACATCTGCAACCCGCTCACGCCTAAGAAAGGCAGCAAGGCAATGGTGAAGATGATGATGCCCAAGCCTCCGAACCACTGGGTGATGCTGCGCCAGAAAAGCAGGCCCTGGGGCATGCTGTCTATATCGTCAAGGATAGTGGCTCCCGTACTGGTGATGCCCGACATCGCCTCGAAGAAAGCGTTTGTAAGCGAGGGTATATGTCCGTCGATATAGAAAGGCAACATGCCGAACATGGCGAAAGATACCCAGGAACAAGTCACCATAATATAGCCGTCACGGCGGGTGAAAGCCTTGGAACTGTTGCGGCTGTAGAGCGTCATCAATAAACCTGTAATGCCTGTGATGCCGGCAGTGACGAGCAGGCTGAAGAACGCGGTGTCACGGTAGTATGCCGACACGCCAACAGACAGCAGCAACATCACCGTTTCCAACAGCAGCAAGTCGCCAATGACCTTGATTATCGCCTTGAAGTTTATCATCAGTTAAAGTATTTCTCAATCTTCTGAATGGTCTGCTTGAGGCAAAACACCATCACATGGTCGCCAGCCTCTATGCGTGTGTTACCTCTTACCAGGATGCCTTCGCCATTCCTCACCATGCCACCGATGGTGGCTCCTCTCGGCAGACCCAGGTCTTTCACCAGGTGTTTGGTAACCTTAGAGCCCTCCTTCACATTAAACTCAGCCACGTCGGCATCAGCGAAGGTAAGGCACTTCACATTGCTCACATCTGCGTCCAGCATCATCTGGTAGATGTGTGAGGCGGCTATCAGCTTCTTATTGATGACCGTACCGATGTCTAAGCTCTCTGCCATGCTGATATAGTCGATATTCTCCACCTCTGCCACAGTCTTCTCAACGCCCATGCGCTTGGCGGCCAGACATGCCAGAATGTTTGTCTCGCTATTGCCTGTGAGCGCCACAAAGGCGTCAGTCGTCTGCAACCCTTCCTGCATCAGCAGGTCCAGGTCACGGCCGTCACCGTTGATGACCAGCGTCTTGTCGCTCAGCATGGTGTTCAGGTAGTGGCACCGGTCAATGTTCTGCTCTATGATCTTCACCTCCATATAGTCGGGCACATACATGGCTGTGCGTATGGCGATGCGGCTGCCACCCATAATCATCACATTCCTCACGTCAGGATAATCCTCCTTGCCGGCTATCTTCCTGACATACGGCACATATTTGCGGGTGGTGGTGAAATATACGATGTCATACTTTTTTATCTCGTCATTGCCACCAGGGATAATTGTCTCATTGCCACGCTTGATGGCCACGATGTGGTAAGGCAGGTCGGGTGAACCCAGGTCCTTGAGCGGAATGTTCAGTATCTCTGCTTTCTCCCGCATCTTGGCTCCTACCAGTATGAGGGCGCCGCCGCTGAACTCCCACCACTGGCGTACCCAGCTCATGCGGATGGAAGAAACGATTTCCTTGGCTGCCAGATGCTCCGGATAAATCAGGGAGCCGATGCCCATACGCATAAAGAACTCCTGGTTCTTAGGCTCTATATATTCATATTTGTCTATACGTGCTACGGTTTTCTTGGCACCCAAGCTGCGGGCCAGCATGCAGGCCATCGAGTTAGTGCTCTCGTCGGGAGTGACAGCGATGAAAAGGTCGGCTTTGTCTGCTCCCACATCCTTCAGTGCCTTGATGGAGATAGGAGAGGCCACAACGGTCATGAGGTCGAAGTTGTTGCCTAATGCATTGAGCTTCTCTTCACTCTCGTCTATCAGATAGATGTCTTGTTTCTCACGCGAGAGCAGCTTGGCAAGATGTGTGCCTACTGCTCCGGCCCCTGCAATTATTATTTTCATTATTCTTAAAGTTACAAGCTACTTCAATTGTCAATTATCAATTGTCAATTGTCAATTGATTAAAAATCCCTTCCTCATCCATACCGCAGAGATGATACAGGTCTTCTGGTGAGCCATGCTCCACAAACACGTCAGGAATGCCGATGCGTGTTACCTGAGGTGTATAGCCATGGTCAGCCATAAACTCCAGTACGGCACTTCCCATGCCTCCTTTCCTCATGCCGTCTTCCACGGTTACGATGTGCTTGAACCGCCTGCCTGCCTCATGTAGCAGCTCGCAGTCTAAAGGCTTGAGGAAGCGCAGGTCGATGTGCGCGATGCTCAATCCTTTCTCCTTCTCAGCGCGTTCAATGGCTTGTACGGCTACATTGCCGATAGGACCGATGGTGATGACAGCCAGGTCGGTTCCATCTTTCAGCAAGCGTCCTTTGCCCACAGGAAGCTCCTCAAACGGCTTGTGCCAGTCGGTTGAGATGCCCCTGCCTCTGGGATAGCGGATAACGAACGCACCCTTGCCTGGCAATTGGGCCGTGTACATGAGGTTTCGCAAGTCCACTTCATTCATAGGAGAGGCGATGGTCAGGTTAGGAATAGGACGTAAGGCCGCCATATCCAGCATACCATGATGGGTAGGTCCGTCTTCACCCACCAGTCCGGCTCTGTCTAAGCAGAATACTACCGGTAGCTTCAGGAACGCCACGTCGTGGATGATATGGTCGAAAGCCCTCTGCATGAATGAGGAGTAGATGCTGCAGAATGGCTGCAGACCCTCTTTGGCAAGACCTCCGCTGAAGGTAACGGCATGTCCCTCAGCGATACCTACGTCGAAGGTACGCTCTGGGAAAACTTCCTTCAGCTTGCTCATGCCACTGCCTTGCAACATGGCTGGCGTGATACCCACAATCCTGTCGTTCCGACGGGCCAGCTCCACCAGCGTCTCTCCAAACACATCCTGATATTTGGGCGGCAGGTCTTCATTGTTTTCAGGAATCCTTTCTCCCGTCTCAGGATTAAACTTGCTGGTAGCGTGCCAGAATGCAGGGTCTTCTTCGGCAGGCTTAAAGCCCTTGCCTTTCTTGGTGTGCAGGTGCAGCAGTTTGGGACCTTTCATGTCCTTGATATTGTTAAGCACCCTAATCAGTTCCTCAATATTATGACCGTCTATGGGACCGAAATACCTGATGTTCATCCCCTCGAAGATATTCTGTTGGTTGGCTGCGATTGACTTCAGACTGTTGCCCAGACGGATAAGCGCCTTGCGCCTTTCATCATTCAGCAGCCCCATCTTCTCCATGGCGATAGAAGCCTTGTAACGCAGCTGGTTGTAGCTGGTGGTTGTCGTCAGGTTCAGCAGATACTGCTTCATGCCTCCCACGCTGTTGTCTATCGACATATTGTTGTCATTGAGGATAATCAGCAGGTCGTTGGGGGTAGAGGATGCGTTGTTCAGTCCCTCAAACGCCAGGCCTCCGCTCATGCTGCCGTCACCTATCACAGCCACCACATGCTTGCCGGTCTCTCCCTTGAGCTGGGCGGCCACAGCCATGCCTAAGGCGGCTGAGATGGAATTGGACGCATGTCCGCAAGCGAAAGTGTCATACACGCTCTCTTCTGGCGAAGGGAAAGGCCTGATGCCCTTGAACTGGCGGTTGGTGGCGAAAGCCTCCCTCCTGCCAGTGAGTATCTTGTGCCCGTAAGCCTGGTGACCCACGTCCCATACGATCAGGTCGTCGGGTGTACGAAAGACATAGTGCAGGGCTACGGTGAGTTCCACAGTGCCAAGGCTTGAACCGAAATGTCCGGGATTCTGCGACACCTCTTTGATGATGTCATCCCTCAGCTCTTTGCAGACTGTCTTTAGCTCATGTAAAGAGAGCTTGCGTAAGTCTTCGGGGTCGTTAATTCTATCGAGCAGGCTATATGTTGGCTTGTCTTCAGTCATATTTATTCCACTTTGTGTGCAAAAATACACAAATAAACGTTATCTTTGCACGAAGTTAAGAAAAAAACTCGATATGAACCTATTTACACGTGTTGAAATATGCAAATTGTCACCTGCCATCAATTACAGTGACTCTTTTTTGATGATGGGGTCCTGCTTCATCACTGAAATAGGTGAACGGCTTACCGATGCCAAGTTCCGGTGCCGGGTAAATCCTTTCGGAGTGCTTTATAATCCGATGAGCGTCGCTCATTCCCTTCGTGCCCTGCTGAATAACGCCTCACGGGAGATTTCATCGTCCCTCACGTGGGACAAAATTATTCCTCACGAGGGAGATATATTCTTTCATCAGGGGCTTTGGCATAGCTTCGCCTTCCATGGAGATTTTTCTGCTTCCACTAAGGAGCAGCTGCTGCGGAACATAGGAATGTCAATGGATGCTTGTCAGGATATCATGAACAATGTGACATGGTGCTTCCTGACTTTCGGTACAGCCTACGTTTATGAATGGAAAGAGACGGGGAGGATAGTGGCTAATTGTCACAAACTGCCAGAGAACCTGTTTACCCGCAGGCGACTGGCTGTAGATGAGATAGTGGATGAGTACAGGCGGTTACTGGCAGATATGTGGCAGGTCAATCCTCAGCTGAAGGTGATGCTAACGGTAAGCCCGATACGGCATATACGTGACGGTCTGCATGAAAACCAGCTTAGCAAGTCGGTGCTGCATCTGGCTATCGACATACTTCAGCAGTCTTTTCCCGACCGTGTGTTCTATTTCCCTGCCTATGAGCTGCTGACGGATGAACTGCGCGACTACCGGTATTATGCCGATGACCTGGTTCATCCTTCCCGGATGGCTGTGGAATATGTGTGGCAGCGGTTTGTAGAGACGTGTATAGACAAAGAGGCTGTGAATGCGATTGAAAGTGTTAAAGAAATTAAAAAAATGCTCGATCATCGCCCTTTGCATCCCGAATCGCCGGAATATGCTCGTTTTTTGCATCAAATTGTGTTAAAAATAGAAACACTTTCAAAAAAATATCCTTACTTTGAATTCGAGAAAGAAAAAGAAATATGTCTTACCAGATTGAACAGATTGCATTAGAAACCGCCGCCTATAGGGTGGGAGATACCCCGGCAACGATTGACTGGCTGTTGACTGACAGCCGCTCCCTCAGTTTCCCTGAGGCAACCCTGTTCTTTGCCTTGACGACAAAGCGCAACAGTGGCGCTCATTATATTAAAGAACTTTATCAGCGTGGCGTACGTAACTTCGTGGTGGCTCGTAATGATTATGCCGAGGTAGAAGCACTCAACCTGCACAATACCAACATCTTGCTGGTGCCAGATACTCTCCTGGCGTTGCAGAAGCTGGCTCAGACGCACCGCAAGCAATTCCAGATACCTGTCATCGGCATCACCGGCAGTAATGGCAAGACGGTGGTGAAGGAGTGGCTGCACCAGCTGCTCAGTCCAGACAGAATTATCGTTCGCTCCCCACGTAGCTTCAACTCTCAAATAGGTGTGCCTCTTTCTGTATGGCAGTTGCATCATGACGCTGAACTGGCCATCTTTGAAGCTGGCATTTCCCAACCGGGGGAAATGGAACCGTTGCGTGACATCATACAGCCTACCATCGGTGTGCTTACTAATATCGGCAGCGCCCATCAGGAGAACTTCTTTTCCCGTCAGGAGAAATGTATGGAGAAACTTACTCTTTTCAGAGACAGTGACGTGCTGATTTACAATGGTGATGATGAGTTTATAAACAACTGTGTGAACAATTCCGTGCTGGCGACCAGGTCTATGGCTTGGAGCCGTAAGGATGCTGACAGACCGCTGTTTATCAGTAAGGTGGTGAAAATTGATGAAGATCATACGGAGGTGTCTTACCGTTACCTGGATATGGTGAACAAGTTCACCTTGCCTTTCACTGACAACGCTTCCATTGAGAATTCCCTGCATTGTCTGGCGGTATGCTGTTATCTGATGCTTTCGCCAGAACAGATTTCCGTCAGAATGTCGCGGCTGGAACCGGTGGCCATGCGTCTGGAGGTGAAAGAGGGAAGGAACGACTGCCTGCTGATTAACGACAGTTATAACTCCGACCTCACTTCTTTAGACTTGGCGCTTGATTTCCTCTATCGCCGTTCACAAGACAAGCAGCTGAAACGTACGCTGATCTTGAGTGATATCCTGGAAACGGGACAGAAGGCGCGTATTCTCTACCGACAGGTGGAACAGCTCGTCAAGAGCAAGGGCATACAGCGCATCATCGGAGTGGGTGAGGAAATCTCATCATGTGCCGATGAGTTCAATATGGAGAAAATGTTCTATCCTTCTACAGCGGCTTTGCTTAAGGCTATCAACGAGCGGAAACTTATCCTCGACCATGAGATTATCCTGATAAAGGGCGCACGTAAGTTCGGTTTTGACGAACTGACTGAGGCGATTGAGAAGAAGGTGCATGAAACGATATTGGAAGTGAACCTGGGTGCGCTGGTGAAGAACTTCAATTACTACCGCAGTCTGCTGAAGCCAGAGACGAAGATGGTGTGCATGGTGAAGGCTTCGGCTTACGGAGCCGGCTCTATCGAGGTGGCGCGTACCTTGCAGGAGCATCATGTGGATTACTTGGCTGTGGCTGTGGCTGATGAGGGTGCTGAACTGCGTAAGGCTGGCATCACCGCCAGCATCCTGATCATGAATCCGGAGATGACGGCTTTCAAAACCATGTTCGACTATAAGCTGGAGCCTGAGGTTTATAGCTTCCACTGGCTGGAGGCGTTGATTGACGCGGCTGAAAAAGAAGGTATCACCAACTATCCGATACATATCAAGCTTGATACGGGTATGCACCGTCTGGGCTTCTCTCCTTCAGAGATACCTGCGTTGATACGCAGACTGAAGAATCAGAACGCCTTGATTGCACGTTCGGTATTCTCCCATTTCGTGGGCAGCGACGCAGAGCAGTTTGATGCATTCACACGCCAGCAGATAGAAACCTTCCTGAAGGCTTCTGGCGAGCTGCAGGCGGCATTCCCGCATAAGATACTGCGCCATATCTGCAACTCCGCCGGCATAGAACGTTTCCCCGGTATCCAGCTGGATATGGTGCGCCTGGGCTTGGGCCTTTACGGTATCAACCCTATTACCAATGCGGTGATGCACAATGTGTGCACTCTCAAGACCACCATCCTGCAGATTCACGATGTTCCTGCTGACGAGACGGTGGGCTATAGCCGTAAGGGACACCTGTCAAGGCCTTCACGAATCGCCGCTATTCCTATCGGTTATGCCGACGGACTGAACCGCCACTTGGGAAATGGGCATTGCTACTGTCTGGTTAACGGAAAGAAAGCGCCATACGTGGGCAATATCTGCATGGATGTGTGCATGATTGATGTCACCGATATCGATTGCAAGGATGGAGACAAGGTGGAGATCTTCGGTGACAACCTGCCGGTGACGGTGTTGAGCGATGTGCTCGAAACCATTCCTTATGAAGTGCTAACCAGTGTCAGCAACCGCGTGAAGCGAATTTATTTTCAAGATTAATATATTAACAATTTAAAACAATAGAATTATGGAAAACTTGATGTTAATGTTTATGCCTTCGGGCTCAGAGTGGATCATTATCGCGTTGATCATCCTGTTACTGTTTGGTGGCAAGAAAATTCCTGAACTGATGAAGGGTCTTGGCAAGGGCGTTAAGAGCTTCAAGGACGGTGTCAATGAGGCTAAGAGCGAAATCACCGAGGCAACTAAGGAGCTGGAAGACAAGGATACTAAGAAGGAATAATGTTTTAGTGATTGATACTTGGATCTTGATGCTTTAATAAGGTAATGCCAATTACTTTATTAATTGTCAATTGTCAATTATCAATTGTCAATTAGAATAGAATGGAAGACAGGGAATTAACATTTTGGGAACACCTTGACGTGTTACGATGGGCATTGGCCCGCATAGTGGGATTGTGGTTTGTGCTGGCAATAGGTTTCTTCATTGCCATGCCGTATATCTTCGACCCAGTCATTATGGGGCCGTGCCACGATGACTTTGTCTTCTATGGATTCTTACGAAAGATAGGTGAGGTGTTCAATCTGACGGGCGATTTCTTTACCCAGCGGTTTGACATCAAGCTACAGAACATCAACCTGGCAGCCCCCTTCTTTGTGCATCTCACCACGTCATTCGTATTGTCTATCATTATCCTCGTACCCTACATCTTTTGGGAAATCTGGCTGTTCATCCGCCCCGCGCTCTATCCTAACGAGGCGGCTGGCATGCGCAAGGCCTTGCTTCTGGGCAACGTGATGTTCTATATCGGTATGGCTGTGGGCTATTTCATGGTCTATCCGCTGGCATTGCGATTCCTGGCGACTTACGACTTGAGTGACAACATCGACACGCTCATCTCCCTCAACTCTTATATCGACAATTTCATGATGCTGGTGCTTGCCATGGGTATAGCTTTCGAGTTACCTTTGGTTACCTGGCTGCTCTCGCTTTTCGGTCTGCTCACCCGTAGCACCTTGCGAGAATACCGTCGCCATGCCCTCGTGGTGATTGTTATTGCGGCTGCCATTATCACTCCTACGGGCGATCCGTTCACCCTTACTGCTGTGGCGCTTCCTCTCTATGCACTCTATGAACTGAGTATCTTCATGGTAAAGGAAAGCAAGAATGATGAAGAGGAGGAAGAGACGGAGGACAAACCAAGTGGCTCTGATGGCGACAAGCCTGATGGTCCTAAACCTGCGCTGGAGAAGAAACCTGACGGCGGAGGATCTCCAGACGCTCCAGACGCTGAGGCGAAGGAAGTGGAGGTGAAGCCTGAGAAGAAGGATTTCCAAGAAACTTTGCGCAGCCAGCGTGAGGCTGCACAGCAGGCTTCGATAGAGGCAAGGAACAAGGCTTTGCAGGAACGAATCGACAAGGCCGCGGCAGCTACCGGCGTAGCTGGAGCAGCTGCAGAAACAGCGGAAGCAGCAGGTGAGGGCGTGAAGGAACTTACAGCCAATACTGATCCTTCGGTGAAGGAAGCTTTGGCTGAGGCTTCCGCTGCTACGGTAGTCAAGAAGAGACGTGAACCTCGCATGGTGATTATCAATGATGAGGTATTCTGGGAAGAAGGTCCCGAAATCCCAGATGAGGAACCAGCAGAAGAAAAGAAAACGGAAGAACAGCCGGTAGAAGAAAATACAGAGCCGAAGGCTGAGGAACAGCCTGCTGATTCTTCTCCTGAAGAGACTCCAGCTGAATCATCATCAGATGAGTCTCCTGCGGCAACAACGGTGGAAGATACTGCCCCTACAGAGTCTCCGGCCGCTGAGGATTCGGAAGAGACTGCGCCTGAAGAAGTGTCTGTAGAGGACGCTCCTGTGGTGGAATCTACGGCAGAGTCTTCTTCAGCAGATACCACGCAGAATTATGATGATCCGGAAGGAATGCCAGACCTTAGCAGCTACTACGCAGAGAACCAGCGTCAGATTGCGGAAGAGGAAGCCGCCGAGTCTCTGTCTGAATCGTTGTCAAGACTTCAGTCGGCTGCTACCAGTCCATCCATCCCGTCCAGTCCCGTAAGTTCTTCCAACATAGACATGGTAGAACAGGCCCGGTTGGCTGCAGAAAATGCCCGTAAGGCAGCAGAGCAGGCGGTCAAAGCTGCTCAGGAGGCGGCTCGTATTGCTGAAGAGACAGCCAAGGCTGCCGAGGAAGCGGCGAGGGTAGCGGCAGAGCAAGCTGCCAAGGCTGCAGCCAAGCCAGCCATTGATGTGAGTGGCATCCGCTATGACTACAGCAGATTCAACCAGTAAAGAGAGCTATGGCTTACTGCTGGAAGTGAGCCAATGCCCAGACCATCAGTTGTCGCAGGCTTATTACCAATTGCGGCAACTTTTGGAGCGTCTATGCCTGCAGCAGATGGAAGGCGTATCGTTGCAGCTCACCGATCTTTCCGCACGCATCACTTACCTGGCTTCCAAACTGAATCTTTCCACTGCAGCGCAAAACCGCCTGCATACTTTTCGTCTGGCTTCCAATGCCATCCTCAACGAGATGGTGGTGCCCAAGCGTGAAGACCTGATGCGTGATGCCAAGACCATTGCCTGGCTGGTCAGGCTCATCACCCGCGAGGATATTCCCCAGGAGCTGAAAGACTTGCTGCCGGAGGCAGATGCCACCTTCCATGCTTTACCTCCAGCCGTAGAACGTGTCAAGCGAATGCGTGTGTCCTTCCTGCTGAAGGATGAGCATTACCTTTACGTGCAGCCTGCCGATTACATTCCAGACGGGCCCTTGAAGGTGAGATATGGTCTGGTTGATGTCAATGAGGAATTCAATGATACCGTCGGTGTGCTGTGGCCCCACGCCCAACTCAACTTACTGGATGTAGGTATTGATGAAAAAGGCATACTCACCCCTATGTTCATCGTACTGGAACCGGATTATTTGATAGATGTCAGTACGCTGGCCGAGTGTTTCAAGAACTATGGCCATCATCCTGCCAACTACCTGATGTCAAGGCTTACGCCGGCTGAAAATACCCGGCATCTCATTCTGGGAAACATCGCTAACGCCTTTCTTGATGAGTGGATATATAATGCCTCTCCTGATTATAAGGAGAGCATGATGAAGGCTTTCCGTGAGCATCCTATCAGCATTTCAGCCTGCAGGGAATTGCAGCAGCCAGAGGTGGAGAAGCAGTTCGGCAAGGATGCCAGGATGCATTTCGACCATATCCGCCAGACGGTATGCGAGACTTTTCAGGAACCAGGTTTTCAGTTAGACAAGACTGATGCTGTGCTGGAGCCATCCTATATCTGTGAGGCGTTGGGTATTCAAGGCCGATTAGACTATATGCAGCGTGACATGAGTTCCTTCATTGAGATGAAGTCGGGTAAGGCTGATGAGTTCACTATGCCTGGCCGCGTGTTGCCTCAGGAGAACAACCGTGTGCAGATGCTGCTTTACCAAGCCATGCTGGAATACAGCATGGGTGTTGACCATCGGCAGGGCAAGGCCTATCTGCTCTATACCCGTTATCCTTTGCTTTATCCAGCCCGTCCTTCTTGGGCGATGGTACGCAGGGTGATTAATCTCAGAAACCGCATCGTGGCTACTGAATACCAGGTGCAGGCTCATGACTCAGAGGAATATACCGCACAGGTACTGGCGCAGATTAATCCGTTGACGCTGAATGAGAATCAGCTGACCAATAAGCTCTGGCGAGATTACCAGGAGCCGGACATCATGGCTTTTCAGCAAAGGCTCTCTCGGCTCACATCTTTAGAGCGCAGCTATTTCTACACGCTCTATAGCTTTATCACCCGTGAGCTATACGTCTCAAAGACTGGCGGCAGTTCAGATTATGAGGGTCGCAAGGGGCAGGCCATGCAATGGCTCTCCACCTTCCAGGAGAAGGCTGAGACTGGCGAGATTGTGGCTGACCTCCGAATTATGGAAAACCATGCCAGTGATATAAAAGCCCCCTTCTTACTCCTCTCTCTGCCTACGGCTCCTTTTGAATCTCCTTCTGAGCAGTCAGAGGCGCGTGTCAATAGTCAATGGTCAATTGCCAACTTCCGCAAGGGTGATTCCATCATCCTCTACCGCAGAGACGATGCCCGGGCCAATGCCACCAACCAGCTGCTCTTCAAAGGCTCCGTCGAGGATATGCTGCCTGGCGGAGTTTGGAAGATTGCCCTCAGGCAGCCGCAGCAAAACCAGAAGGTGTTGCCGGCCGACAGCCTCTATGCCATAGAACACGACTTTATGGATACCACTTCACGCAGCCAGTTCCAGGCCTTGTCGCTCTTCCTGCAAGCCACACCGCAGAGACGTGACCTTCTGCTGGGTCAGCGTGCTCCTGAGCATGATTCTGACTATGAGAAGAATATCGAAGAGGCGAAAGATGACTTTGAACGCATCACCCAGAAAGCCCTTGCCGCCCAAGACTATTTCCTGCTGGTGGGGCCTCCGGGCACGGGTAAAACCTCTATGGCGTTGCGCAGCATGGTGGATGCGTTCCGCCAGCGAGGCAGTCAGATACTTTTAATGAGCTATACCAACCGGGCGGTAGATGAAATCTGCAAGATGCTTACCAAGCTCGGAACGGATTATATGCGTATCGGTATGCCAGCCAACTGTGCGGAACCTTACCGTGACCATCTGTTGCAGAACTGTATCGCTGATTGTCAGAACAGACGGCAGGTGCTGGCCAAGATTCAGGACTGTCAGATTATGGTGGGCACGGTAGCTACTCTTGCTATGCGCACTTCGTTGTTCAGCATCAAGTCGTTCGATGTAGCGTTGATAGATGAGGCTACCCAGATCCTGGAGCCTCAGTTGCTGGGATTACTTTGTATGCGTGATGTAGATGGCCGTGACGCCATCCGTAAGTTCGTCCTCATTGGCGATTACAAGCAGTTGCCGGCAGTAGTGCAGCAGTCCTCTACAGCCTCTGAGGTCAAGAATCCACAGCTCCGTGCCATAGGACTCACTAATCTCAAAGACTCCCTTTTCGAAAGACTTTATAGAGTGAATAGTGAAAAGGGAATCATGAATAATTCCTTAACAGATAATGTTCAATGGTCTTTTGACATGCTCACTCGTCAAGGCCGCATGCATCCGCAGGTAGCCCGATTCGCCAATGATGCCTTTTATGAAGGCAAGCTCCAGCCCGTAGGTTTACCCCACCAGCTGGAAGCAGATACCTTAGCGCCCTCTTTTGATTATGTTCAATGTTCAATGTTCAATGTTCAATTAACCAAAAGGTTCGCTTTCTTCCCTTCTCAGCCAGAACCTGCCATGTCTTCTCACAAAGTCAACCATGATGAAGCCGTGATAGCCGTCAAACTTGCCCATGCTGTATATGTCCAGTCAACCAACTTCGACCCACAGCACACGTTAGGCATCATCACGCCCTATCGCAGTCAGATTGCCTTGATCAGACAGGAATTGCTGAAGCTACAGATTCCTGCCTTGAATGACATCACGATCGACACCGTGGAGAGATACCAGGGCAGTGAGCGTGACGTCATCATCTATAGCTTCTGTGTGAACCGCACCTGGCAGTTGCAGCAGCTCAGTAACCTGACTGAAGACAACGGCCATCTGATTGACCGTAAGCTCAATGTAGCGCTGACCCGTGCCCGCAGGCAACTCTTTCTTATCGGAGTGTCACAACTGCTGCACCAACATCCTATTTACGATAGGCTGTTGCAATACTATATAGAGGACCAGGTTGCCTTCCGCGCCTGGCTGTTCAAACATAGCAAATAATCACACCATTATCATTTTATCATGAAACAGAAAATAATAGCAAATCGTTTGGATTGGATGGATTGGGCCAAAGCCATAGCCATCACGATAGTTGTGTTCGGTCACATCCTTATGCCCTTCTCTAAGTGGATATTTGGTTTCCACATGCCTTTCTTCTTTATGCTTTCTGGCTTTTTACAGAAGAAGCGCTCCGTGCGTGCAGAGGCTGTTAATAGTACCAAGTCGCTCCTCATTCCCTATGTGATTTACAATGTGTACCTGCTTATATACAGCATCTTCACGGGCGAATACTCTTCCAACTATCCTATTGATATGCTCCTTGGCATGCAGTGGAACCTTTCCATGGCTTGTCGCCCACTGTGGTTCCTCCTTTCGCTGTTCATCATGCGTATGGTCTATGCCGCATTGCCGCAAAAAGGTAATTATATCCTTGCAATACTCTGCGTAGTCTTTGTGCAGATGTTCCACGGCACAGCTCCCATGAAGCCCGAGATGAACTATTTTCAGGTCTTCGAGGCCGTGATATGCTTCCCCTTCTTTATCATCGGCACCTTGATGCATCAGTATAAGTTGGAACAGATCTTAGACCGTTTCCCTGTGGTGCTGCGCTATGTATGCATCGCTTTAGGTCTTGCTGTGGGCTTTTATTTCATCAGTCTCAACGGCTCAGTCATACCTTTCCGTCTTATGTTGAGCAATGTGCCCCTGTTCTACGCTGGTGCTACTTTTATCAGCATCAGCCTGATATGGCTCATTTACCAGACCTTTCAGGTTCGCAATGCCTACATACAGCTCGTTTCGGAAGGCACCCTACTCATCTTTGCCGTACACCAAAGCATCTGCTGGCCGCTTCGCACCTTTTTCCCAAACAACACGTTGAGCTATATCCTCATATCGTTGGCTGTAGTCATTGTCCTTTCTGGTCCCGTGTGGCTTGCTCGCAAGTACTGCCCAGTGTTGATAGGTAAGATGAAGTGACAGAAAGAGGGGCAGTCATATAATGGCTTCATCCCTTTCCGATGCCATTACTCATGGAATGATGGTAATAATAGATGTTGAAATGACAAACAGATAAATCATTTAATTATCTTTTTTAGTTCTTCAACACTATCTACTATGTGCTTTGGGTTGAACGGCTCCAGTTCCGCGCGCGGGCGGAACCCCCAGGTAACGCCACAAGTCTCTACGCCTGCGTTACTGCCTGTCTGCATATCCACGCCAGAATCGCCTACGTAAAGGATGTCATGCTTGCTGATGCCTGTGATGGTAAGGATGTCATAAACAATCTGCGGATCGGGCTTGATATTGATACCTTCACGTTGACCTAATACGGCTGAAAATCTTATAGATGGAAGTAATTCAGATATAATCTTCGTGGTGGCCTCCTGATACTTGTTGCTCGCCACGGCTAAGAGCACACCCTGCGCCTGCAGGTCCTCGAGCAGTTCGGCCATGCCGGGGTACGGACGGCTCAGGTCGGTATTGTGGGCATTATAATAAGGTATGAACTCACGTCTTACACGCAGCACATTCTCATCGGTTTTCTCGCCTTCTGGCAACGCACGCCTGAACAGGTTGTTGATGCCGTTGCCCACCCTGAACTTGTAACTTTCAATGTCATGAGTAGGGTAACCCAACTGCTGCAAGGCGTGGTTGGTACTTGTCGCCAGGTCGGCTATGGTATTGATCAGTGTGCCGTCTAAATCGAAAACAACCAGTTTCTTCATGTTACTTTTCTTGATATGATTAAAAGATGAGGAAGATGCACGGAATCTTGCTTAGGTCGGGCACATGGCCTTTCCAGTCCTTCAGTGTCTTTGTCTTGATGAATTCATCCTCACAGGTTATGTTGGCAGCGATGCACAACTTAGTTTGAGGGCGGCAAGACTTGATGATATCTTCCACCATCTTGTTGTTGCGGTAAGGCGTTTCGATGAACAGTTGCGTCTGATGTTCGTTCATGGCCCGTTGTTCTAAGGCTTTCAGCTTCTTGGCACGTTCTGTTGGTTCAATGGGCAGATACCCGTTGAAGGCGAAACTCTGGCCGTTGAAGCCACTTGCCATCACACTCAGAATGATGCTTGAAGGGCCAACCAACGGCACTACGGGTAGGCCCTTCCTTTGTGCTATCGCCACTACATCAGCCCCAGGATCAGCTACAGCAGGGCATCCTGCCTCAGAGATGACACCCATGGGGTTGCCTTCCTCCAAAGGTTTCAGATATCCACTGACATCTTGCGGGGAAGTATGTTTGTTCAGCGGATAGAACTGCAACTCATCTATGTTGATGTCTTGGCTCACCTTTTTGAGGAAACGGCGTGCGGAGCGTACATCCTCCACGATGAAATGACGGATGCCTAAGATCACCTCTTTGTTGTAGGATGGCAATACCTTTTCGACAGTGGTATCGCCTAATAATACGGGTATCAGATATAATGCCGTCTTCATATAATCATTATTACTAAAATCCATGACACAAAGTCATTTGCCAATTCTCAAAGCCCTCTCGGCATAATAAGACGACCGAACCAACGGACCGCTCTCTACCATCTTGAATCCTTTGGCGAGGGCAGTCTCTTTATAAGCTGCAAACTGTGCCGGAGTGACATACTCCTGCACGGGGTAATGCTTGCGTGTAGGTTGCAGGTATTGCCCGATGGTGAGGATGGAGCATCCCGCTGCCAGCAGGTCGTCCATCGTTTCCTCCACCTCTGCAATCGTCTCACCCAGTCCTACCATGATGCCTGTCTTGGCAGGGATAGGGCTCTCTGCGACCAGCTTCAGCACTTGCAGACTGCGGTCGTAGGTAGCCACACTGCGCACGGCAGGGGTGAGCCTGCGCACCGTCTCCATGTTATGAGATATCACATCAGGACCGGCATCGATGATCTGTGCCACCAGTTCAGGCTTACCCATGAAGTCGGGTATCAGCACCTCCATCGTTACCTGTGGATTCAACTCTTTGATTTTCTGAATGGTTTCCACCCAATGGGCTGCTCCGTAGTCTGGCAAGTCATCCCTGTCAACGGAAGTGATGACCGCATGATTCAGTTTCATCAGCTGGATTGATTCCGCCACATGCAGAGGCTCCTCCTTGTCAAGGGGTAGGGGCCTGCCGCTGTTGGTGTTGCAGAACTTGCAGCAGCGGGTGCAGATATTGCCTCCAATCATGAACGTGGCAGTGCCTCGTCCCCAGCACTCACCGATGTTGGGGCATCGCCCGCTGCTGCAGATTGTATGCAGGCAGTGGGTATCTACTATTCGCTTGGTATTTGTATATCGCTCGTTGGCTCCGAAGTTCACCTTCAGCCAATCGGGCTTCCTCAAGTGCTCCATTATTACTTCAGCTGTTGGTTGAAGAAGTTTGTAATCTTGGTATATAGATGCTGGCGAGTGTTACCACCGGCAATGCTGTGATTGCGGTTGGTATAAACCTGCATGTCAAACTGCTTGCCCTTCTGCACCAACGTTTCGGCATACTCGGCAGAGTTCTGGAAGTGCACATTGTCGTCAGCCATGCCATGAATCAGGAGCAGGTTGCCGTGCAGCTTGTCGGCACGTTCCATAGCCGATGCAGCCTTGTAGCCATCGGGGTTTTCCTGAGGTGTGCGCATATAACGCTCACCATAAACCGTGTCATAATAGTTCCAGTCGGTAACCGGGGCCACAGCCACACCAGCCTTGAAGACAGGTGTACCCTCGCTCATGCTCATCAGGGTCATATAGCCACCATAGCTCCATCCCCAGATGCCGATGCGACTTTTGTCAACGTAGGGCTGCTGGCCCATGTATTCTGCCACAGCCACCTGGTCTTGTGCCTCTTTCACACCTAAGTTCTGATAGGTCTGCTTTTCGAAGTCAGCGCCACGTCCGCCAGTTCCTCTGCCATCCACACATACCACGATGTAGCCCTGAGAAGCCATGAAGGTCTCCCAGCTCACACTGAACTGATCCTGCACCTGTTGAGAGCCCGGACCGCTGTACTGATACTGCAACACCGGATATTTCTTAGACGCGTTAAAATCAGCGGGCTTCATCATCCATCCGTTCAGCTGGGTGCCACGTGAGGTGGTGAAACTGAAGAACTCCTTCACAGGCATGTTGTAACCAGCTAACTTCTGCTTCAGTTCTGCATTGTCTATCAGTGTGGTCAGCACCTTGCCATTGTTGTCGTTCAAGGTAATTACCGTAGGCGTGGTGAGGTTGGTATAACGGTTGAGGTAATACTTCATGTCGCTGCTGAACAACGCATTGTTCACACCTACGCCCTGTGAGAGCTTGGTCTTCTTGCCTCTCTTATCCACCTTATACACCGCCTTGCGCAAAGGACTCTCTTCGTTACTGGTGAAATAGAACGTGTCATCAGCAGGCGAATAGCCTAAGAAATCCTTCACCTCAAAGTTGCCTGCCGTCACCTGCTTTACCAGATTGCCCTGCAAGGTGTACCAGTAGAGGTGGTTGTATCCGCTCTTTTCGCTGGTGAAAGAGAAGTTGTTGTCGTAGAAACGGATGTTGTCCAGTCCCTCTTCTTTAATATAGGTGTCGCTCTCATCGCGGAGCACCAGCTTACAAACCGTGCTGCGTGCGTTGCCCATATACAGGTCGAGCCGGTTCTGATGGCGGTTCATCGTCACGATGGCCAGCTGGTCGGGCTGCTTGGTGAAGTAGATGCGGGGAATATAACCGCCTTCCTCTACAGGCACCTGCATGGTGCGTGTCACCTTGCTTTGGATATCAAACGTGCGTACCTCCACCTTGCTGTTGGCCTCGCCCGTCTTGGGGTATTTGTAGGTATAGGCACCCGGGTACTTGGCATATCCATTC
Source organism: Bacteroidaceae bacterium (assembly GCA_017471185.1). Classification (GTDB taxonomy): domain Bacteria; phylum Bacteroidota; class Bacteroidia; order Bacteroidales; family Bacteroidaceae; genus Bacteroides. The sequence continues at coordinate 6,873 of JAFUVZ010000042.1, read as the reverse complement.
ATGCGTGGCGCTGCCCCTGCGAATAACGGGAAAGAGTAGGTAGGTACCTGGCTCTCGTCGTAGCGGATGAACGCCAGCATCTTACTGTCGGCACTGAACTCCATCGCACGGTTCATGGAAAACTCCTCCTCATACACCCAGTCGGGCACACCGTTGATGATAGCGTTACGCTTACCGTCTTCTGTCACCTGGCTCTCACTATTCCCATAGAGCAGTTTCACGAGGTAGATATTGTTGTCGCGCATGAAGGCTACCATAGTGCCGTCGGGCGAGAACACGGGAGCCTGCTGAGGACCGCCATCGGAAAGTTTCTCTACTGCATTCTGAATCTTGCCAGCCGTGTTGCGGCGCAGGCTGTAGAGGTAATATACAGCCTTGTAGGAGCGGCGATAGATTGACTCTATTTCGGTAGCAATCAATAAGGTCTGGCCGTCAGGCGAATACTCATAGCTGTTGAAGTTTTTGAAGGGACAGTCGCGGGCGGTAGCCACATCGAACAACACCTCCACTTGCTGACCGGTCTTGAACGAATACTTGATGACCTGCGTGCCCTCACGGTTCATCTGCGAGTAATGCTCGCCATCCCCTGGAATAGGTGTCACACCATAAACGTTCCGAGGAGAGAAGTCGCCTCTGAGCACTTCGTTTAATTCCAAGTTCCTGCCCTGTGCGAATGTCACAACGGCACATAAGCACAGCATGATAGTAATGCCAATATGTTTCATATCCAACTTGTTTTTTCCTTATTCATTTGGCAAAGATAGTGCAAGCCGAAAACAAAACCAAATAAAGCTTGCTTTAATTTGGTTCTGTTGAGGCGCAGCCTGTCTTTGAATTATTCCAATATCCGCCATGGGTGGCGTTGATTTTCTCTGAGAGTCATGGAGATGCTTCCTATCACCCGCTCTGATGGTTCCTACGGGGTGTCGCAGTATCTGTTATACCCCAATGGGAGATATTGCGATACCTCGTAACTGACGCTCGGACGGGTGACGGGAATGCCTGCGACAAGTGTCGCGAGACGCTTCTTTCATCTACTCGCAAAACGTTAAGTCATCATTACTTCACGAATGTAATCGAATTACCTAATGAATGTAATGGCATTACCTCACGAGTGTAATGGCGATAGTCCACGCAATTACATCCGTCATTCCATGTATCTATTCCTTGCAAACATAGCGGAAAAAAGGGTAAATAGATGCATAAAAAGGACAGGAATACTCCCGTTTTTCCATCCAAAACGCACTGCTTTGCCAAAAAGTATCACTATCTATCACTATCTATCACTAATAAAATGTATGAATATCAAATGTTAGTGATAGAGTGATAGATGTGATACTTATTTTTTTTGAAATATCATGCATATTCAAGCCCCGCCTCTGGATTCTTTCCTGTAAATCTGTTTCTAATGGATAAATAGATCCGCTATAATGAGTTTATGTGTCTTTATGCAAAGATTGTTATAATCTTATTATAAAGCAAGTTCCCTTGATGTTTATAACAATATTTGTTCGACTAATTTGGCGGGTTTGCGTAAAAAAAAGACAAAAACACTTGCAAGATATCTAAATAATCTCTACTTTTGCTCACAACAATATAAGTTCAACCAGTTTGAACCGTATTGCTGACATTGTGGGAAAGAGTATCGTTCCGTTCTTTTGGCGCAGCTACTGCCCAAAGAATAGACAATATTCTGAAAAAGGCGTTTACGGACGTTACATTCTGTGTACTCAAACTTCGCAAATTTGAATCACTTCACAGAGGTAATGCAACGGAAACGCCCCGTTTGGTGAATTATACGCTATAGTCATATCCTTATTCGAGGGTAGCGATATAATGCACAGGCGTGGGCTGGCTGCGTTGCTTATCCTTGAAGTGGGGCAATGCGAAGGCCTGAGTACAGGGATGGGCAGAGGTAGAAACTCCCATGCCTTTTTTTATTTCCTCAAACTGAACCCAAAGTTTAACGCTGAATTCGGGAGTTCATAAGCACAACATACTTTTTGTGAAATGGATAAATTAAAGAATGCGGTTCTAAAAATCGCAATGGCGTTGGCAGTGGCATTTTCTACGAATTATGCAATGGCTCAGAGATCGGCTGAGGTTGTACATCTTAAGAACGGCAGTCTGATAAAAGGTGAGATTATAGAGCAAGTGCCGAACCAATCAGTTAAACTGAAGACCAAGGACGGTAATGTGTTCGTATATCAAATGGACGAGATTGAGAAAATCACTGTTGAAAAGAATCAGTCAGGAGAACAACACAAAGGACTTGACTTTATTGGCAGCGCAGGCTATGACATCAATACGAAAGGCGGTGGTGGAGCTGTGGCAATCGAAGTTGAGGCGGGAAAGAGGTTTGTGAAGAATTTTTACTGGGGTATAGGTGCAGGCGTTGATAAAGGGACTGCCGAAGGGTCGTCAGTAACGATTCCTGTCACTACAAATGTTAAGGCCTACTTCCCACTGCAAAACTCAGCAATCAGCCCGTTTGTCATGCTTAAGGCCGGCTATGCGTTCAATACGGATGATATGGATTATAATGCGTTTCTTTTATCGATAATGCCAGGCGTTCAATTCCCCTTGTCTAATACGATTGACATGTATTTGGGTGCTGGATATACCCACATGATAAATAAAAATGACAATGCGGGAGCGGTTTCTGTACGACTTGGTTTTGGTTTCCATAATTCGCCAGGCTATGTTCCCAAACCTTTGGAGCCTTCCACGGAAAGGACATACCAATTAACGGCCGAACTGAATCCCGCTGATACTGATCACGGAGAATTCCTGCATGGGGGGAATCTTGTATTTTCCTATAAGAAAACACAACTACTTGCAATAGGTGTTGGCCTTGGATATGCCAAACTTCCCCAAACAAAGGGTTCTATATCTATGGCTTTTGTGAGAGGGCAATATAGACTGACTGACCGTCGTTTATCCCCTTTTGCCTCTGTTGATTTGGGAGCCCAACTAAGCAGGTTTACTAATTGGAGGGATGATGATAAAAAGACCAAGGTGGGACCTTTCATTGCACCCTCTGTAGGTCTGTCGCTGCGATCCTCCAAGAATTCGTATGTAGATTTGGCCATTGGGTATCATATCAGCGGGAAAGTTACATTTGAGACATTAAATGAACATGATTATGAAGAAAAAATCTCAACGTCAAAACCTTTCCTGAAAGTCGGATTTACGAGGACGCTTGCGAGATAAGCGAAATGTAGGATGAATCTTTATTCAGCGTACACTGATTAGGGAGAGTCTGTACCACTGGTTCTCCCTAAAATGCAAAAAGACAGCGTTTATGAAAACTTTTTCAATTGGCGTAATCATATCAACCTACAACAATCCTGCTTGGCTTGAAAAGACGCTTTGGAGTTATGAGGCTCAAGAGCGAAGAGCTGATGAGATAATTATTGCCGATGATGGGTCAACAGACACAACTCGGTCGCTTATTGAGGAGTTTGAAAAAAAATTACCAATAATCCATGCTTGGCATCAAGATGAAGGATTTAGAAAAACTAAAATTTTAAATGAGGCTTTACGCTTAACAACGGCAGATTATTTGATATTTACAGATCAAGATTGTGTTGCCCGACAGGATTTTATAGCCACACATGAGAAGTATGCAGAGAAAGGTTACTTTCTTTCTGGGGGATATTTTAAATTGCCTTTAGCTGTTAGTAACTTTTTGTCAAAGGAAGATATTTTTAGTGGTGATGCATTTAATCTGAAATGGTTACTTAAACGAGGCGTGAAAATGAATATTAAATCTAGTAAGCTGATACGAAATGAGAAGTTCACAAAAATGATGAATATAATTACTCCTGCAAGAGCTACTTGGAATGGCATGAATAGTTCTGGGTGGCGTGAAGATATTATCTCTGTAAATGGATTTGATGAACGTATGAAGTATGGTGGTGAGGATAGGGAGATGGGAGAGAGGCTGTTCAATAAGGGTATTCGTTCAAAACAAATCAGATACTCTGCAATCACATTGCACCTTTATCATGATAGGCCTTATGTAAGTAAAGAATCCTGGCAACTGAATAATATAATTAGAAAACAAACCCGTAAAGAGCACATAGTTATGACTCCTTATGGAATTAATGAGTTGTAATTAAAAGATGAGGATCTACGAATGTAGACAAATACTTTTTATACTTGTGGGCAGTGGAGGCTGTGAAGTTTTCACTGCCATTTTCATGCATAGCTATACATAACAAAAAGATCTGCGATGGTTTTTCTATCACCGGCCTCATGCTATTATTCGATAGGGCTTTTAAAGCGCCTCTACCTGTTCTTTTGTCTGGCGAGTATAGATTATAATTGGATGACAGGGCTCCGAAGGTCTTAGCTGTCCTGGCCAAGACGCTCTACGGGAAACTCTTTGCCGACAGGGGTTACATCTCACCCAAGCTCTTTGACATGCTTTTCGAAGACGGGTTCATTTGGTGGCAAGTGTCGTTGCTAACATGAAGAACAAGCTCATACCCATATAGGACAAGATCCTGCTATGTAAGAGGTGCATTATCGAGACTATTAATGACATGCTAAAGGATACGGTACAACAGGTTCATTCAAAGCGTAGGCCGGTCAACAATTTCTCATGAGTATGATTGAGGCACTGGCGGTATATTCCTTCTTCGACAATAAGCCACTGGCACTGCAAGGATATTGTATCGATAACACCACGCAAGTAATGCTGTTTTAGAACTTCTTGTCCTGAACTGTCGTTTTTTATGCTATCAATTAAAGCGTTTTTCATGGATTTTGACTACCTTTGCACCCAGCAAAGGTGTTGAGAATGAAAATTCCGGTTCATAAAATAGAGAATTATACAGAAGCGCATCGGTTGGATGTGCGTAATGTCTCTGTTATTAAACGGGGCAACTATTTTGTGGACGATTCTGTGTCGGTAGATGGCGATGCTCCCAAGAAGTTTATTGGCATCTATGACTACCAACTGTTTGACCATAAACATAAGTCTAATCGAAAGAACTGGATTCGCTATATAGCCAAAACGGGGCATAAGTGGTATCCGTCAGAATCTATAACGGAATTGTTAATGAACAGGCTGGGCGTGATATTTGGCTTGACAATGGCTGACTCACAGATAGCAATGATTGGTGGTCAGTTGAGATTTCTCAGTCGCTATTTTCTGCATCCTGCCCAAGAAGAACTGGTTCATGGCGCGGACATTTTGGCTGGATATTTGAATGAATCAACACGCTATGTGGAAGAGGTTGACGAACAGAAAATGACAAGAGACCTTTTCACATTGCAAGTGATTGAGGATGCCGTCGCAAGTCTGTTTCTGTACCAAAAGGATGAGATTCTGCATGAATTGGTTAAGTTGATTATCTTCGACGCACTGGTTGGCAACAATGACAGACACTTCTTCAACTGGGGTGTCATCAGATCGGTAGAGAGCCGCTTCCAGCCTTTCTTTTCGCCTGTATATGACACTGCACGTGGTCTGTTCTGGAACTATTCGGAAAGCAAGGTAAAAGATATTGTAGAGGTCAACAAGACAATTGACAGCCATATTCGTAAATATTGTAAAGAGTCACGCCCCAAGATTGGATGGGAAGGAGAGAAGAATCCTAACCACTTTCAACTACTCGAGCAAATATATACAAATGAGTTCCATGTCACGAAGGAAGAAGTGATAGAAATGCTTGACCCTGTCGTGTTGGACCGTATGGTTATGGAAGTAAGACAAAACTTCCAACCTCTGATGAGCGTGAATAGAGTCACGTTGATATGTAAATGTTTAGAGTATCGTTTTAACGAATTGAGAAAGTTATTATGACTAAATTTCAGAAAGTATTTGCACGTTTGTTCTGGTCAGAGAGCCGGGATGACTTAGTATTAGCCGCAGACAATGATGCAACGTTTAACATCAATCTGGGCAAGTTGCTTGTGGGCACACTTCTCTATTCTGACGGGATGTGGCACTTTAGCTACAGTAATGATTTCAAGATTCAGAATCGTGTTTTGCCACTAGCGAACTTCCCCTCAAAGGATAAAGAGTATTCCGCCCGTGAGCTGTGGCCATTCTTTGCTTCGCGCATACCAAGCAATGCTCAGCTTCAGATAGATAAGGACAAGCCACAAGAAGATATTGTTACGCTACTCCAGAGGTTCGGTCGGCGTACTGTAGCCAATCCATATGAATTGTGTCCGGTTTCGTAGTGCATAAATTTTCCAATTGTTTATGTTCAAAATGAAATTAATTCTGTCCCATAGGATGGGTAAAACGAATAATTTTATTACTTTTGTAGATTAGAAACTAAAATTGACTAAATATGAAAGATATTTCACTGCTGAAAGGCAAGATTCATTATGTGGGTGTAAACGGACCGTAACACCCATCTTTTCGAAGGCATGTGGCCTATTTCGCCACGTTATATGGATAGAAATTCAGTAACCATGAGGATATGCGACCTGTGGCAGAGCAGTTTGGCATTCCGTATCATTGTTTGCCTATCACCAAGGAGAACAAGGCGGAACAAGATTATCAATATTCATCATTCGTTTTTGCCAGCCTTTATAGGTGCAAAACCCTATCATGCCGCCTTTGAACGTGGCGTGAAGATTATCGGTTTAATATTGATTTAGCAGAGGGGAGTAATTCACTCCCCTCTTTTTTCATTTATCAGGATGCAAACTCAGCCGTTTCTGCACGGGAGTAGGGTTGTTTGGCGTATGGTTATTTGGTGTAGGGAGTGCGCCCCGAAGGGGCAGGAAGCTCATAGCCCAGGGCAACGCCCTGGGTAAATAGAGGATGAGAGATACGCCCTGAAGGGGCAAAAGCATTTGCACAGTCATGAGGATACTCTTTGTTCACCATATCGGCAAATGCAATTG
>JAFUVZ010000041.1 GCA_017471185.1 Bacteroidaceae bacterium | reverse complement strand
CCCTATAAGTTAGGGAGATAGCTCCTATCGGTCATTCCGATGGCTCCTACGAGGTATCGCAGTATCTGTTATACCCCCATAGGAGATATCGCGATACCTGGTGGATGACGCTCGAACGGGTGATGGAAATGCCTGCGACAGGTGGTGCATCATGTTAGAAATTCAGTGCAGAAAGATGCATGAAATTGACAGGTTAGCACTGTTTTTTCCATCCAAAATGCATTATTTCGCCCAAATGTATCACTATCTATCACTGTCTATCACTGTGATAATACATGAATATCAAATGTTAGTGATAGAGTGATAGATGTGATAGATGTTTTTCTGAAAATGCATTTGTTATATGCACAGAAGTGTTGTAGATAATCAATCAGCACTGTTTTAATTCGTCGAACTCACGTTATATTACAAGATGTTTCGCCAGATTCATATCCCAAACTTTCAAAGACGAGCCTTACAATTGGGAAAAAATAGTAAATTGGCTATAAAATCTCACAAACTACATATAACTCCCTCGTGAGAGAAAAATTAATCCCTCACGAGGGACAAAAAAATTCCTCGTGAGAGATTATTATATAGTTCAACCGAGATACCCCAGTAAAATGCCCGATTAATTACCTGAAGTAAAAGGACCGTTTTGTTTAGGTAAGTCCACCCCTCTGAACTAAGACAACCTTTCAATTCATCTCAGCCGGATTGAAAGAGAAAGCGGAAGGAGTGATCTTGCCATCTTTCTTCAGTTTGGCAAACTCTTTCTTGGCTTTCTCCAGCTGCTTCTGGAAACCTTCGTCGGCGTGCAGGCGAGCCACCAAAGCAGCTGCCACGATGCGTCCGTTGTCCACATCGCTCTGATAATGGTAGCCAGCGATGACACGACTCTCGCCCATCTCATAGCCACGCTTCAGAATCTCATTCTGGCGATCTACATTGATTTCCGCCAACACCAAAGCGGTTGCCCAACCGATAGCGGTATGTCCTGAAGGATAAGAACCATTGTTCACCAAAGCAGCCTCATCCTCTGGCACACTGGTGCCTATGCCGAAATACACGAAGGGACGCATACGCTGGTAATACACCTTGGCCTGCCCGCCACTCAATACGCCAGAATCGCCATTCATGTTGGTCATCAGCCTGTAAATCTCCGGCGTATTCTGTTCGTTGAGCTCAATACCAAACGCTTCGCTGAAAGCTACGGCAACACCCTTGGGCGTTACGTCAGCATCAGCGATAGCCTGCTTGCCACGAGGACGAAGACGCTGATAACGCCCCCAGTTGAAACGTGCCTCATCAACGGCAAACTTAGCACTGCCTGGTTCCGGCGGAGGGGGCAGCAGATAGACGCTGCTTGCCACATCGCTCTCCTGCAAAAAGAAATACTGAGGTGCCGTGGTACGGTCGAACACACCGGCACGAGCCTTTGAATCGGCGTCTTGTGCCATCACGCTTGTTGCAGCTGCCAACAGAGCTGCGAGAAAAATCATCTTCTTCATTGTATTTTAGTTAAGAGTTAAATTCACCACATTGAATATAAAGCATACAGACTTATTCCCACAATGATAACGGCCAGCATCAGGCAAGGCACCCACCATTGGCGGACCTCCGTCAACGCACCCTGTTTCGTGAGTTTCCTATACACCAGCCATACGATAGCGGCTCCCAGCAGACCCACCAATGAGCCACACAGGATATCGCCAGGATAATGGACTCCCAGATAGATGCGCGAATAGCAATTGACGATGGCCCAAAGCGTCATAATGGCTGGCAACGGGCTCTTACGCATCAGGAAGAACAGGAAGAACACCAATCCGAATGAATTGGCGGCATGACTGCTTGGAAATCCATAACGCCCTCCCCTATAACCGTTTACCACATGGACCAGATCGCTGATAGGATTCTCTAAGTTTGCCGGACGAAGCCTGCCAACAGCATGACGAATGAGGGAAGAACTCATCTGATCAGTCACCACAATGACCAAGGCGATGGCTACTATACATCCCACAGCTTGTTTGGGAGTCATGTTCCTAAACAACACATAAGCCAACGCGAGGTACATAGGAATCCAAATCCACTTACCACTGAACAAAAACATAAACGTATCGAAGAACTCATTATAGAATCCGTTCAGATATAACAGGAAATCAGTATCAACATTAATCAAATAATCCATAGTCTATCTTTTAGCAATGTCATCATATAGTTTCTGCAAGTAAGCCTGCCCTTTACGAAGGTTAGCTCCTTTTTGTTCACCTTCGTCCCACACCGTCTTACCAGCCTGATTGTCGAATATGAGGGTATTCTCTTCGGTCACCATTCCGAAAGCGTCCGGGACAGTGAAGAATGCGAAATGAGGGTTGTCAGGATTGAGCATATCTTTGCTGAATGTGAACTCATCATGCGGCAAGCCCAATTGCGCCAACAGAGTAGCGGCAATGTCTTGTTGAGAGCCAATCACGTCTATCCGCATGGGCTCTTTGACCACGCCACCTATCATAATCAATGGTATCTGATAACGTTCAGGGATGAAGTTGCTGATGTTTTCAGGATAGGCGCCCAAATGGTCGGGAACGAGCACCACCAGGGTGTTTTCCCATTGCGGCAACTGCTTGAAGGCTTCTATGAAGTTGCCCAGACACTCATCGGTATAGGCAAAAGCGTTGAGTCGCTCGTTTTCCAAGCGATGGTAGGGCACATCAAAGGGTTCATGGCTGCTGGAGGTCTGAAGGACTTTGAACGTTGAACGTTGACCGTTATCCGTTGACAGCCGGGCTTCCTCTTTCAGGTCTTCAAGCAAACGATTGAAGACCACTTCATCGTGAACGCCCCATTTGCTGAGTCGCTCACTGACAGGGAAATCAACATCGCTGATGATTTGGTCAAATCCTTGTGCCATCAGATAGGAACGCATGTTGGTAAAGTCGGCATCACCTCCATAATAGTAGGTGGTGATATATCCGGCTTGCTTCAAACTGCGGGCAATGCCTGACAGATTCTGTGTTTTTCGGGGGTATTTCATCAAGCTGGTGGTAGGTTGTGCAGGATATCCGCTGAGGATGGAAACCAATCCTCTGTCTGTTCTGAAGCTGTTGGCATAGAAGTTGGTAAAAAGGATGCCTTCCTGTGCCAGCTTGTCCATATTGACAGCTATGCCAGGCTCTCCTCCCAAAGTGGTCATCAGTTTGCTGGAGAAGCTTTCCAGAATAACGAAAAGAACGTTGAACGTTGAACGTTGACCATTTTCCATTTTCCATTCTCCATTCTCCATTACCCCCTTGTCCACCATTGTTTCAAAGATGGCACTCGCTTCCGCATCGTCCATAAAGCGATACTGACGGGCGAAGTCCTTTTGCTTGGAAAGAGATTCCATCAAGTTAAAAGCAGGATTCAAAGCGGCATGGTTCAATCTCATATCTGTGCTGAAGAACACTTTGCCCGTATTCATCGTAGAAACTGAGAAGCCCCCACGAATAGGGATAAAGAGCAAAGCTGTTAACAAGAGTAAGACGAAAGAGGTTGTTAATTGACAATTGACAATTGACAATTGACAATGATGCCTATCATCTTCTTTTTGTGCAAAATCATTATACTTGAGGATTTTACGGAACAACCCATAAATGAGGAAGAAGACAAGAGCCATTGCCAACAAACCCAAGAGGATGTATAGCATGCTGACACTAGCGAAAGCATCTTTAGGAGAAGATATCAAATAGAAGATGGGGGTGGCGTCCAGCCGGAAGCCCCAGAATTCATAAAGCCCCATATCCGCCACAAAGATGACAGCTACTATCGCGCTCACAATGATAAAATAGGTGTTCATAGCGATATTCACCCATCTATGCTTTGTCCATAAAGAAGTAATGAGCAGCAAGCCAGGAATAATGGTCAGGTAGCCAGCCATCGAAGCGTCAAGCTTCAAGCCGTGCCACACCACAGAGAACCAATCGCCAGCTGAGGCATCGGCATACAAATATCTGTACCACAGCATGAACAGAGGTTTCTGCAAGGCAAAGACAACCATCCAAGCGAAGAAAATTGACAATTGACATTTGACAATTGACAATTGGCATTTGGACGCTGTCAGCTTACCATTATTATTTACATCTCCATAGCCCATCTCACTTCTCGCTCCTTAAACATTTTTCTTCAGCTGCAGCCTGTGGTCGATGCACGAAGGCAATTCTTCCTCATAGTGGGTTACCATCATCAAGGTCTTGCCCTCATGACTGCAGAACTCATCAATGATTCGCTTTACCTTTCGACGGTTGAAGGTATCCAGCCCATGCAAAGGCTCATCCAGAATCAGCAGTTCAGGATCTTTCACAAAGGCCCTCGCCAAAAGCACGAGACGCTGTTCGCCACTACTCATCTTCAAGAAAGGTCTGTCTGACAGATGAGCGATGCCGAACACCTTCATCCAATGCAGGCAAGTTTCCCGTTGTTCTGGTTTCGGATGTACATAGAGTCCGATGCTGTCATGCAGGCCACTTGCCACAATATCGATAGCAGGCAGGTTTTTCAGATAAGCGCGATGCATCTCTGGACTCACATATCCAATGTGTTTCTTGATGTCCCAGATACTCTCGCCAGTTCCTCTCTTCCGCCCGAACAGACTCACGTCGCACGCATAGCTCTGGGGATTGTCTGCACAGATGATACTCAGTAAGGTAGATTTGCCAGAGCCATTCTGTCCACTCAACGCCCATTTCTCCCCTCGCCTCACTACCCAATCGAGATCTTTCAATATAGTACGTTCTCCATATCGGATGCTCACTCGATTGAGGCGGACTATTTCTTCTGAATGAACATTGAACATTGAACATTGACAATTATTCCCTGCGGTTGGTTTCTCTACGGCTTCAAAACGGTCAACGGTAGAAAACCATTGGCGATATTCGCCCAACGTCATCTTACCGGCCACCTTCATATCTTTTACCACCACAGCATGAGTGATGAAATCTGGAACGCTGTCCATACGGCTCATTACCAAGATAAGCTGCACACCTTTCTCAATCAGCTGCTTCAGCAGTTCCGACAATTGAATGCGGGTAGCGGCATCAAGACCGATATAGGGATTGTCGAGAATCAGGATTCGGGGTTCAGCCATCAGCATCTTCGTCAGTTGGAACTTACGCATTTCTCCACTGCTAAGCAGGATAATGGGCTTGTCCAGCATCTCTTGGCAATTGAAAACAGACAACTGACCATTCTCCATTCTCAATTCTCCATTCTCCATTAAAAGAAGGTCTTTCACCAAAGGCACCTCATCCAGTTCTGTGGAATTCCAGCGTTGCTGATAATAATAATTGGTATCAATGCTGCCGAAGGTATCCCGGAAACTGATATACTTGATGTTCTTATAGATTTCCTTCCAAGGAGAAGGCGAGAAGTCATACTCGATAGTACCCTGACGCAAAGGACATTTACTCATGAGCATATCCACCAGCATACTCTTGCCGGCACCGTTCTCTCCCACAATGGCAATCTGCTCCCCTTTCGCAATTTCCAGCGTTACGGGTTCTGCCATCCTTGCCTCTGGCAAACGAGGCACGGCATCATCTAACTTTATGGAATATTGAAGATTAATCACGACTTATATAATCAATTTTGTTTTCGTAAACGATTAAGGCAGATTCTGGTGCCACCGTCAGCGTGGGTCCATACAAGATGCCCAGACCTCCCTCATACACCAGACCGTCTTTCACAACTGCCATATATCTTCCTTCCGGCACATTCACTTTCGCAAATTCCCTTCTGGCATTCAATATCACGATGATGTTGTTCCACACATCATTGCCTGCATGGTCTTTCAATCTGAAAGCCACCAGGCCTTTTTCATCCACAGGAATGAATTCCAGATACTTGCGCACCAAATCAGCGCTCCCCAAGCGGAAGGCTGGATGATGCTTACGCATAGCTATCAGTCCTTTGTAATAGTTGAACACGCCCTGATGCCGCGCCTTATTATGCCAATTGATAGCATTCACGCTATCAGGACTCTGATAGCTGTTGTGCACAAATTTCTTGTCGCGCATCACTTCCTCTCCGGCAAAGATGAACGGAATGCCTTGCGAGGTTAACACAGCCGTCTGAGCCAGCATATCCAGCTTCTCCAATTCTCCAGGCTTGAGATCAGGGATTGAAGTACGAAGCCTGTCAACCAGACACATATCGTCATGACAACTCACATAACTCATCATCTGTGTAGGCTCCATCGCCCAAGCTTTCTTACTATAGTTCACGCTATCCATCTGCACCTGAGAATGCTGGATAGCCCCCACGATGCCAAACTTAACACTCTCCTCATGTCCAGGGAAACCAGCCAGAAAGGCACCTTTCTTGTCATCATCCCAAGGACCACGCAATCCGTCTCTCAGTTCGTCGCTGAAAGCAGCGATGCCTGGCAGCTTGGCGATATTGGCCTTCATAGCCAGAGAGTCTGAAGCATATTGCGGAGAGGATGCAGCCCATCCTTCGCCATATATCAAAACTTGAGGGTCAAGTTTCTGCGCTTCCTGCCTGATTTCGTTCATCGTAGTGATATCATGTATTCCCATCAGGTCGAAACGGAATCCGTCTATATGGTACTCGCGCATCCAATAGAGCACGCTCTCCACCATGAACTTACGCATCATCGGACGGTTACTGGCCGTTTCATTGCCACACCCGGAGCCATCGGCAAAAGATCCGTCGCTCTTCATGCGGTAGAAATAGCCGGGAACGGTTTTCTCAAACGCACTGTTAGGCGCATTATAGGTGTGATTATAAACCACATCCATCACTACTCTGATGCCAGCCCTATGCAAAGCCAGCACCATCTGCTTGAACTCCCTGATGCGCACATCGGGTTTAGTGGCGTCAGTAGCATAAGTACCATCAGGCACATTGTAGTTCTGAGGGTCATAACCCCAGTTATAGCGGTTGTCCTTGAAAGCATGCTCGTCAATGGAGGCATAGTCGTAAGAAGGCAAAAGATGCACATGCGTAACGCCCAACTCCTGCAGATGGTTGATTCCTGTTGCCAATCCCTCTGGCGATTGTGTGCCAACTTCAGTCAGAGCCAGGAACTTACCCTTGTTGCTGATACCTGAGCTTGCGTCAATGGAGAAATCACGATGATGCATCTCATAGACCACCGCATCAGCCAAGCGTTGGAAACCAGGCTTGCGGTCACTCTCCCACCCTTCAGGATTCGTTTGCTCCATATCTATAATAGCCCCACGATGTCCGTTTACGCCCACTGCCTTGACGAACAATCCAGGTGTATCGCCGAGCCATTCTTCATTTATCTTCACGTTGAATGTATAGAACTTACCCATCAAGTCTTTGTTAACCTTCACATGCCAGGTGCCATCATTGCCCAGTTCCATATGATGCGTCTCATAAGCGTGCCCCCCCTCAGCCTCATCATACAGCATCAGTCGTACCTCATCAGCATTAGGGCTCCACAAATGGAAACTGGAATGTGCTGGGGTATATTCCATCTCACTCATACTTCCCTGCCTAACAGGATATTGTTCTGGTGAATCATAAAACACCCTTTGCTCTTGATGGCATCCTGCCACCATCATCGATATCATCATAAAGGTCAATAATAAACGCATAATCTTTATCCTTTCTTCACTTTATCCGGATTCTTCGTAACGAAATCCTTCCAGCTCTTATAACTCTTCTCCACCTTTGGTGTGCCCATCTGCATAAAATGGCAGTAAGCAGCACCCAAGGCATCTGTAGCATCCAGGAACTTAGGCATATCATCCTCTGCGATATGAAGCAATCTTTGCAACATACCAGCCACTTGCTCCTTTGAAGCAGAGCCATTGCCCGTTATCGCCATCTTGATTTTCAAAGGAGCATACTCAGTAATGGGTATGTCACGACTCAATGCCACAGCCATCGCCACACCTTGTGCCCTGCCTAATTTCAGCATACTCTGCACGTTCTTGCCAAAGAACGGGGCCTCAATCGCCAATTCATCAGGCAGATAACTCTCAATGATACTCAATACCCGCTCATGAATCTTCGCCAGCTTGAGATAATGATTGGCATATTTATGCAGGTCAATCACTCCCATCGCTATCAGCGAGGGCTTGCCCATCATCACCTTCAGCACCCCATAACCCATCACGGTAGTACCTGGGTCAATGCCCAGGATAATCTTTTCTTCCACAGGTTCCGTCATGACTCCACCACCTCCATCATCGTAGAAAATCCCAACACACGCTGGCGGAACACCAACAGTAACTCTTTATTCAGCTTCACACCTTGAGAGCGATACCAATGATGCAGAGCCGCAGTGTCTTCAGCCTCCAGCTGCAAGGCGTATGACGCACCATGCCCTTCTTCATCTTCATCCCGATGATACCCAAGCACACGCAATAGCCTCGGGTTCATCAGGGTCCCCTCCTTCAGCACCTCAGGTATCAGATATTCATGAATCCAGTTCAGAAAAAGCTGCTCATCAGCCTCCTCAACATGGTAAGTTGTATTATAAACTATCATAATCTGGCGATTTTATTTTGCAAAAATAATGAAATATATATATCTTTGCAACCGTTAATCGAAGATTAAGGAAATAAAAATGAGTATAATTGACAAAATCAACGAGACGTTGCAAGGGGTGCAGGAGTTGCATGCCGCCAACATGGAAGAGTTGGAGGCTCTGCGCATCAAGTATTTGAGTAAGAAAGGCATCATCAACGGACTGATGAATGACTTCCGTGATGTGGCTGCCGACCAGAAACGTGAGGTGGGCATGAAACTCAATGAACTAAAAGCCCAGGTGCAGGAAAAGATCAATGGTCTGAAGGATCAGTTTGACAGCTTGGACAAGGTGGATGATGACATCGACCTGACGCGCACCGCTTACCCGGCTGCTTTAGGTACACGACACCCACTGACAATTGTAAAGAACGAGATTATAGACATATTCGGACACATGGGCTTCAAGCTGGCTGAAGGTCCTGAGGTGGAGGACGACCTCCATGTTTACACGAAGCTGAACTTTGCCGCTGACCATCCTGCCCGCGATATGCAGGACACCTTCTTCGTGGAGCAGAACGAAAATGTGATCAAGAACATCATCCTCCGTTCCCACACCAGTTCGGTACAGGCTCGCGTGATGGAGCAGACTCAGCCTCCTATCCGCGTGATTTGCCCAGGACGCGTATATCGTAATGAGGCGATCAGTGCCCGTGCCCATTGCTTCTTCCACCAAGTAGAAGGTCTTTATATAGATAAAGGTGTGTCTTTCACCGACCTCAAGCAGGTATTGCTCACCTTTGCCCGCGAGATGTTCGGCAACGACACTAAGATTCGTCTTCGTCCTTCTTACTTCCCATTCACAGAGCCAAGCGCTGAGATGGATATCAGTTGCAACATCTGTGGCGGCAAGGGTTGTGGATTCTGCAAGCATACAGGTTGGGTAGAAATCTTAGGATGCGGTATGGTTGATCCTAACGTATTGGAATCCTGTGGCATCGACAGCAAGGTTTATACTGGTTACGCTTTCGGTATGGGTATCGAGCGTATCGCCAACCTGAAGTATCAGGTAAGCGACCTGCGTCTGTTTAGTGAAAATGACGTACGCTTCCTCCGCGAGTTTGAGGCTGCGTATTAAGATAAAGCCGTGAGGCCCTTTGTTTTTCTTTTCATAAGTAAAGATTTTAATTGGTTAAACGATGGCAGGCGGTGCTCTATAGGGCACCGCCTGTTTTTTTATTACAATTGCAAAAGGTAAAATGCTTTTAGTTCTGCCACAGAATGCAAGCCTGTATTGCATAGAAAAGAGAAAATGCCTAACTTTGCATCATGTTTATTTGACATTGATACATGGAGAAACTTTGGAACAACAACTATAAGAAGGTGATGGTGGCGAACTTCACTATGTCGTTCGCCTTCTATCTCCTTACTCCTCTCCTACCCCTCTACCTGAGTGAAACCTTCGGATCTACCAAAGATATGATAGGTCTGGTATTGAGCGGATATACTATTACCGCCTTGATATTCCGCCCGTTCAGCGGCTATGTGGTGGACAGCTTCCCTAGAAAGAAAGTGTTGCTGGTCTGCCTTTTCCTTTATTTCATCATCTTCGGAGGCTATCTGCTGGCAAGTACTTTGCTGATGTTCGCCATCGTGAGGACTCTGCACGGAGGGCCTTTCGGAGCCTCAACGGTAGCCAACAATACCGTTGCCATTGACGTGGTGTCATCCAGCCGCAGGAATGAAGCCATAGGCTACTACGGACTGAGTAACAACATTGCCACAGCCATCGCCCCCACCATCGGCGTTTTTGTCTATAAATACGTACACGATTTCAATGTGCTTTTCTGGCTGGCATTCGTGGTGGCAGGCATCGGATTCTTAGTGGACTATACGGTAAAACTGCCAGAGAAACAGCTGATGAAAGACAAGAAAGCCATTTCATTAGATAGATTTTTCTTACTGAAGGGATGGGCAATCGGTCTCAACATCGCTTTTTTCGGATTCTGCTACGGGGTGCTGAGCAATTACCTCGCCATCTACGGCAAGGAGGTGATGGGCATCACCAGTGGCACGGGCACTTATTTCATGTTGCTGAGTATCGGACTGATCCTTTCCCGTCTTCAAGGGGCGAAGCTGCTGCGTGAAGGCAGACTGACGCACAACGCAGCAGAGGGCATCATCCTCTCTACCATCGGATATACCTTGTTCATAGCCTGTCCCAATATGGTGGGCTATTATGGTTCAGCCATCCTTATTGGATTAGGCAACGGGCACATGTGGCCAGCCATGCAGAACATGATTATCAATGTGGCACAGAACAATGAGCGAGGCACAGCCAACTCAACCCTGCTCACCTCGTGGGACTTAGGTTTGGGCATCGGTATTCTGATGGGTGGCTCGATAGCCGAGTATTTTGGCTATGCATCAGCCTTCTGGACAATGGCTGGGGTACATATAGCAGGACTATTCCTGTTCTTTTTGCTGACCAAGCGGTTCTTCCTACAACGTAAGAGGACGGAATCGTTTACTTAATGAATAAAACTTAAAACACATATACCATGAAAAAGTTATTACTGACAACAGCCTTTGTATTAGCCGGTTATACGACAGCATTCGCACAACTGATGAACCAAGCGAAAGACATGAGCAAAGGCTATGTGGACATGACTGCCACTTATTTCTTTGCCGACAAACTCGCACAGTTTGATACAACCACAGGCGAAGGCAAAGTGCAATGGGCACGCCACAGCTTGGAACCCCGTCAGGCATTCAACACCAATACCGTGGTGGCTGACCGGCTGAAGATGAAGGATTTCCCCGAAAGCGGCTATGAGAATGACCCGGCATACCGTTTCAAGGTGGATTTCATTTCTGACCGTACCGTCAGGGTTAGGATGCTCACCTCGCTGGTAGCGCCAAAGGATGTGGAGGAAATCATGCTCAGCGAGCAGTTTGTGAAGAACAGTCCTCGCACCACATGGACTTGTCAGGAAAATGAGAAGGAAATCGTATATACCAGTCCCAAAGGTTCGATGACCATTCAGAAGAATCCTTGGAGAATCATACTCAAGGATGTTACTGGCAAGGTGCTGACGCAGACCTGGACAAATGACGACAACTGGGTGAGCCAAGTGAAGCTGTTGCCTTTCGGCTTTAAGAAAAGCGGTACGGACAACTCACGCATGCTCAACCCTGTATTCAGCCTAAAGACTGGCGAGCGCATCTATGGATGCGGTGAATCGCCTACAGGCTTGAACAAAGCAGGACAGAAGGTAAACCTCTTTGTAACAGACCCTCAGGGACCTGAGACAGATGAGATGTATAAGCCTGTGCCTTTCTATTTCTCGAACAGAGGCTATGGCGTATTCATGCACACCTCAGCGCCTGTGACCTGCGATTTCGGAGCCACATACGTGGGAGCCACCAAGCTCTTCATGGCTGATGAAGCTGTGGATTTCTTCTTCTTTTTCGGTAATCCGGCTGAGATACTGAATGAATATACTAATCTGGTAGGCAAGACTCCGATGCCACCGCTTTGGAGCTTCGGCACCTGGATGAGCCGCATTACTTACCTGAGCGACAAGGATGCCTATAGCATCGCTAAGAACCTGCGCGACAACCGCATACCTGCCGATGTGATTCATTTAGATACCGGTTGGTTTGGGGTAGATTGGCAATGCGACTATAAGTTTGCCGAAGACCGCTTCGACAATCCGCAG
This sequence comes from Bacteroidaceae bacterium, assembly GCA_017471185.1. Taxonomy (GTDB): domain Bacteria; phylum Bacteroidota; class Bacteroidia; order Bacteroidales; family Bacteroidaceae; genus Bacteroides. The sequence goes on along the minus strand of JAFUVZ010000041.1, from coordinate 38,670 downwards.
CAGATGGTGAAGGATTTGCTGAACGACGGATTCCACATCAGTCTGTGGCAGCTGCCCTACTTCACCCAACACAATGTTTTCTACAACGAATTGATTGAGAAGAACCTGGTGGTGCGTAACGCCGACGGTTCATTGCCTTACGAAGACGCTTGCCTCGATTTCACCAATCCTGAAGCCGTGAAATGGTATCAAGACCATCTGCGCAACCTGCTCGATATGGGTGTGGGAGCCATCAAGGTGGACTTTGGCGAGGGAGCGCCATACGACGGATTCTATCATAACGGCAGGGGTGGTCTGTATGAGCACAATCTCTACCCCGTTCGCTACAATAAAGCCGTGTGGGATGTGACCAAGGATGTGCAGAAAGACGGTGCCGTGATATGGGCTCGCTCCGCTTGGGCTGGCTCACAGCGTTATCCTTTACATTGGGGTGGCGATGCAGCCAACACCAATGAGGCGATGCTCTCTACCCTACATGCAGGCTTGAGCTTCGGACTCTCCGGCTTCCCCTTCTGGAGTCATGACATCGGTGGATTCGTGCAATCTACGCCAGAAGACCTCTATCGCCGTTGGCTTCCATTCGGCTTCCTCACCTCACATACCCGCAGTCATGGAGCGCCTCCTACAGAACCTTGGCTCTACAACCAGGAATTTACCGACTACTATCGTGCCAATGCCGAGATGAAATATGCCTTGATGCCATACATCGTGGAGCAGGCTAAGGTTTGCACAGAAACCGGTCTGCCTATGGTAAGGGCTATGTTTATTGAATATCCGGATGATCCGGTAGCTTGGATGGTGGAAGACCAATATCTGTTTGGCAAAGATATCCTCGTGGCTCCGGTTTTTGATGCTCCACAGGATTTCGTTGATCCTAAGGATAATTACAACAACACCGACCATCGCCCCACTACAGGCTTGCGCCATTGGACACGCAAAGTCTATCTGCCCGGGGGCGCTTGGGTAGATTATCAGACAGGCAAGACTTATCAGGCCGGATGGAACGACATCACCACCGATAAGCTGGAGGCTGTGATTCTGGTTCGCAAGGGTGCCGTGATACCAACCGCCAAGGTGGCTCAGAGTACCAAGGATATCGACTGGAAGAGCGTGAAGAAGGTGAAATATTGAAAAGACAGCAACGATGGGAGCATGGTTTACCAAAATAGTGGAGTATATAGATAAGGTGTGGGAATGGCTTATCAAGTTCATTACCTTCGGCATCTGGCAGGACAACGTATATCAGCAGCTGTCGCTCAAGAATGCTGTGGCATACGTCACCCGTGTGGTCTATATCCTCATCAACCGCTTCTCTACTGACAAAATCAGCAATAAGGCTGCGGCACTGACCTACAGCACCTTGCTCTCCATCGTTCCCATCCTCGCCATCCTTTTTGGCATCGCCAGGGGCTTTGGCTTCGACAGTCTGCTCCAGCAGCAGATAGAGCAAGGATTGCTGGGAAACAATGAAGCCACCAAGTATATCCTGCAGTTTGTGGACTCCTATCTGTCTCAGACTCAAGGCGGCGTGTTCTTGGGCGTTGGTTTGATCGCCTTGTTCTGGACCTTCATCAGCTTGGTGAACAATATGGAGAGCATCTTCAACGACATCTGGTATGTGAAGAAAGACCGCAACGTATATCGAAAGGTTACCGATTATTTCTCCATGCTGATTCTGATGCCTATCCTCATCATCGTCAGCGGAGGTCTGAGCATCTTCATGTCCACCCTGTTCAGTAAGATTGAAGGCTATGCGTTGATAGCCCCCATGATGAAATTCCTCATCCGCCTCATACCTTTTGTATTGAGCTGGCTGATGTTCACGGCACTTTACATCTTCATGCCCAACACCAAGGTGAAGTTTACCTATGCTTTGATAGCAGGCATTCTGGCAGGTTCGATGTTCCAGGCATTCCAATACCTTTATATCAGTGGTCAGGTATGGGTATCTAAGTATAACGCCATCTATGGTAGCTTTGCCGCTTTGCCTTTGTTCCTGCTATGGCTCCAGATATCGTGGACCATCTGCATCCTGGGTGCGCAACTGACGCATATCCTGCAGAATTTCAAGCGATATGACAACTATAAGGAGGTGAACAACGCTTCTTACGAATATCGTAACTACATAGCCGTAGTACTGATGTCTGTTATCTGCAAGCAATATGACAGCGGCAATGAGAGGCCTTTCTCCGCCCGTCAGCTCTCCAACAAATGCCATATCCCCATCCAGCTTACCCAACAGGTTTTGAATGAGATGACAGAGGCAGGGCTCTTGCTGATGAACTCAGGCGACAAGAGTCAGGAAGAAATCTATCTGCCGGCTTCCGGTTGTGTAGATATCACTTTGGCAGAAACCATCGACCGCTTGAGTACCAAAGGTTTCAGTTTCTCCGACTTCAAGGTAGATTACCAAGACCAGTTCAAGATGCCTTACCAACAGTTAGAGCAGGCACGTTTAGCCTTCAGGCAGGCAGGCGATATGAAGGTTAAAGAGCTGTAACATTTGGTAGTTTGCAGATTTTATAGTAATTTCGCAGCCCAGAAGAACAGTTGGTCGGCTTGTCGCGTGCATCTTCGGGATGCAGGAGGAAAGTCCGGGCAACACAGAGCATTCCACTTCTTAACGGGAAGCAGTCCGTGAGGGTTGAGTAAAGCAGAAGAAAACAACCGCCTCCCCCTTAGGGGAGGTAAGGGTGAGAAGGCGGGGTAAGAGCCCACCAGCCTTGCGGTGACGTAAGGGCTGTGCTTCTTGGAAGTTGAAAGGTCATGTAAACTGGCGCTATAAGGGCTGCTCGTCCGATGCCAGAGGGTGGACCGATACAGTCGTCAGACTAAACCTCTGAAGGCGGAAGCCTGCTGGTGACATCAGGCTCAGATAAATGACAGGCACCTCGTTCGCGAGGGACAGAACCCGGCTTACAGACCAACTGTTCTTTTTATTTTCAAACTATCTTCTTAGCCATAACACCTTATTTGTACTCCAGCAACCGGCTGATGTATTTGCCAATGATGTCGAACTCAAGGTTGACGACTGTGCCTAATTGAATATTGTGGAAATTAGTGTGCTCGAAGGTATAAGGGATGATGGCTACCTGAAAGGTGTCATCTGTGGGGTTACAAACTGTAAGGCTGACACCATTCACCGTAACTGAGCCTTTATCTACCGTAAAGTAGCCACGCTGAGCCATCGCCTTATCGAAAGCATACTTGAAAGTGAAGTAATAGCTGCCGTCGGCATCATCAACGGCTATGCAAGTGGCGGTCTGATCAACATGACCTTGCACAATGTGGCCATCAAGCCTGCCATTCATCATCATGCTGCGCTCCACATTCACTTCATCGCCTACTTTGAGCAAGCCCAGGTTAGAACGGTCGAGGGTTTCCTTCATCGCTGTAACCACGTATGTATCAGTCTCCTTCTTCACTACTGTCAGGCAAACGCCATTATGAGACACGCTTTGGTCGATGCCCAGTTCATCCACAAACGAGCAGGTCAGGGTGAAATGCACATTCTCACGATCTTTCTCAATTGCCACTATTTTGGCACATTCTTCTACTATTCCAGAAAACATATCAATTAATTTTATTACTTTTGCAAATCATTAGGCAAAGATAATGCAAAAAATCGATTAAACGAGAGGAAAGAGAATTTTAATTATCTTTCCCGATGTGATAGATTTTTATTCAAACCGTACACAATGGCAAATATATTGGCACATTGTTGAGGTGCGGCTTATCTTATTTAAAGATATAAAAAGCTCTTCATACAAGCAAATAAAAAAAGCGGGGAGCTTTTCACAAAGCCCCCCACTTTCAGTTTTCAATAGGTATTAGTTTTTTAAGGTAAAAAGATTGTTTTCAGGATAACGATGCAAATTAACGCCTTTTAATTTTATTATGCAAATAAAAAAATATGTCTTAAAACATGTTTTTAGTTTTTAATTTCCTCATGACAGAAATAATGCTTACTTTTGTGCGCTATAAATAAAACTAATAACATCACTATAATTATGGCTGAACTTAAAAGCGAAGAAACAGGTGAGAAGAAAAGCCTGAACTTTATTGAACAGATTGTAGAGAAAGACTTAGCCGAGGGTAAGAACGGTGGCAGAATACAGACCCGATTTCCGCCAGAACCCAATGGGTATTTGCATATCGGGCATGCCAAGGCCATCTGCCTGGATTTCGGCATAGCTGCCAAATATGGTGGCGTGTGCAACCTCCGTTTTGACGATACGAACCCCACCAAAGAGGATATGGAGTATATTGACGCCATCAAAGAGGACATCAACTGGTTGGGCTTCCAATGGGCGAATGTATATAACGCTTCTGACTATTTCCAGCAGCTGTGGGACTTTGCCGTGATGCTGATCAAGGAAGGGAAGGCTTATATAGACGAGCAGACCTCGGAACAGATTGCCGCTCAGAAGGGTACTCCTACCCAACCCGGTACCAACAGTCCGTATCGCGACCGTCCAGTGGAAGAGAACCTGCGCCTGTTCGAGCAAATGAATACGGGAGAGATTGAGGAAGGCAAGATGGTACTTCGTGCCAAGATTGATATGGCAAGCCCTAATATGCATTTCCGCGATCCTATTATATATAGAGTGGTGAACCATCCGCATCCACATACAGGCACCAAGTGGAAGGCATACCCGATGTATGACTTCGCCCATGGTCAGAGTGACTATTTCGAGGGAGTCACCCACTCACTCTGTACGCTGGAGTTTGTTCCTCACCGTCCTCTGTATGACCTGTTCGTGGATTGGGTGAAGGATGGCAAGGATTTGGATGACAACCGTCCTCATCAGTATGAGTTCAACAAACTGAACCTGAACTATGTATTGCTGAGCAAGCGTAACTTGCTGATATTGGTTAAGGAAGGTTTGGTGAACGGATGGGATGACCCTCGTATGCCGACATTGTGCGGCTTCCGCCGTCGTGGCTATTCTCCAGAAGGTATCCGCAAGTTCGTAGATAAGATAGGCTATACCACTTTTGACGCTTTGAATGATTTCGCCCTGTTGGAGAGCGCCATACGCGAGGATCTGAATGCCCGTGCTACGCGTGTGTCAGCAGTGCTGCATCCAGTGAAGCTGATCGTGACCAACTATCCCGAGGGACAGGTGGAGGAGATGGAAGCCATCAACAACCCTGAGAATCTGGAGGAAGGAACGCACAAGATTGAGTTCAGCCGCGAATTGTGGATAGAACAAGAGGACTTCATGGAGGATGCTCCTAAGAAGTATTTCCGCATGACTCCTGGCCAGGAGGTGCGTCTGAAGAACGCCTACATCGTGAAGTGTACTGGCTGCAAGAAGAACGAGGCAGGCGAAGTGGTTGAGGTCTATTGCGAATATGACCCTGAGAGCAAGAGCGGCATGCCGGGAGCTAACCGCAAGGTGAAGGGTACCATCCACTGGCTGAGCTGCAACCATTGCTTAGAGGCAGAGGTGCGTCTGTATGACCGTCTGTGGAAGGTGGAGAATCCTCGTGACGTGATGCAGCAGATTCGTGATGAGCAGAATTGCGATGCCCTGACGGCTATGAAGCAGATGATTAACCCTGATTCTCTGGAAATCCTGCCTAAGTGCTACATCGAGAAGTTTGTGAAAGGCATGAAGCCACTCACCTACCTGCAGTTCCAACGTATCGGCTACTTCAGTGTGGACAAGGACTCCACCGAAGAGAAGATGGTGTTCAACAGGACCGTGAGTCTGAAGGATACCTGGGGAAAGATAAACAAATAAGTTACAAGCTAACCGTTAGAGTCAATCAAATAATGGCAAAGAGAAATCCGTTATCTGACAGCGAGAAAAGGCTGAACAACCTGGCACGCAAGTATGAAACCCTGCGTGCTGAGGGAGAGTCTGTCTATATGGAGCCTGACGACTTTGCCGACCTCTGCTCGTGGTACGACAATAATTATTATCCAGATAAGGGTGATGAGGTGATGGAGTATGCCTTGAGCATCTATCCTGAGAGCACAATGCTCAAAATAGAACAGGCTTACAGATACTTAGACCGAGGGGATAGTGACCAGGCAGAGATTATGGCAGACCAGATAGAAGATGATTTCACAGGTGACCTGCAGATACTGAAAGCCCGTCTGATGATAGAGCGCGAAGAATTTGAGGTAGCCGATGATTACCTGAACTCTTTCCCTGCTGACAAACTTGACCCTATCCTCGTGGCAAACATGTATCTCGATACCCATTTCTCGGAAAAAGCCATCACATGGTTGAAGATACATGGGCAAGGGATGGAAGAGGATGAAGACTATCTATCCATACTCGTCAGCGCCTACTGCTATTTAGGCAAGTACTCTGAAGCCATTGAGGTGTGTGAGAAACTCATAGACAAAGACCCCTTCTCGGCTCATTACTGGCTGAGCCTGGGCAGATGCTACCTGGCACTTGGAGAATACAACAAGGCATTGGATGCCTGCGACTTCTCGATTACCAATGATGAAGACCTGGGCGACGCTTACCTGACACGATGCAACCTATATGCGCTCGTGGGCAATGAGGAAAAAGCACAAGAAAACCTGAAGCAAGCCATCAGACTCAATGCCGTGATAAAGGGTGACATGAATGAGTTCGACCTGGCTTTGTTGCTGGACCAAGCGCGTGTGGAAGATGCCATCAGACTAATGGAGTTTTACCTCAAGCATATAGACCAGACTCAGGACCAACGTCTCAACACATATTTCCGTCTCGGAGTATGCTATAACCACTTGTTATGGTACAAGCAGGCAATGTCATATTTCGATATGATACTGGCTGTCAGGCCTGGCGATAAGTTTGCGCTCATGCAGAAAGCGGCAATCAATCTTTCTCAAGAAGATTTTGACAACGCATTGCATCAGCTTCAGCAAGCCGTTGACGCTAATCCTGATGACCGCAAGTTTCTGTATCGGATGATGGGAGTGGTCTCCCTGATTATGAAACAGTATGATGATTTCAGGCATTTCAGCGCAATGAGTGACGCACCCCTCACGGAAGAGGAAATCCGGCAGTCTATCCAAATGATTGAGCAAGATGAAGAGGAGGCAGTGAAGTTCCTGCTGGAAGGTTTGAAGAATAACTTTATTTAATAATGAATTAATGGAATCAGTAGCATTTATACAATGGTGTCTGGATCACCTGAATTACTGGACCATCACCCTGCTGATGGCGATAGAGAGCTCATTTATTCCTTTCCCGTCTGAAGTGGTGGTACCTCCTGCAGCCTGGAAATCGGCCAGCGACAGCAGCATGAATGTTTTTCTGGTGGTGCTGTTCGCTACGCTGGGAGCTGATATCGGAGCCCTCGTAAACTATTATCTTTCACGCTGGTTAGGCAGGCCCATTGTCTATAAGTTCGCTAACAGCCGCTTCGGACACATGTGCCTGATTGATGAAACGAAAGTAAGACATGCTGAGGACTATTTCGCTGAACATGGAGCCTTGTCCACTTTCATCGGCAGGTTAATTCCAGCTGTACGTCAGTTGATTTCCATCCCGGCAGGCTTGTCGAGGATGAAGCTGGGTAAGTTCATACTTTACACCACACTGGGTGCAGGCATCTGGAACTCTATTCTTGCCGCCATCGGCTATTACTTAAGCAATGTGCCTGGCATAGAGACTGAGGAACAGCTGCTGATGCAGGTCAACAAGTACAGTCATGAGATAGGATATGTTTTCATAGCCATCGGCGTGATTATAGTGGGATATTTAATATATAAAGGTACTAAAAAAGACTAAGAATTATGGCATTACACACATGGTTTGAATGTAAGATTCAATATGAGAAGACAATCGAGAACGGAATGACGAAGAAGGTGACCGAACCTTATCTGGTTGATGCGCTCAGCTTTACAGAAGCCGAAGCACGCATCATTGAGGAGATGACTCCTTTCATCACAGGTGAGTTTTCTGTGACTGATATCAGGCGAGCCAACTATACAGAGCTTTTCAACAGTGATGACGCCGCCGCAGACCGCTGGTTCAAGGCCAAGCTGCAGTTCATCACCCTTGACGAGAAGACTGGTAAGGAGAAGAAGACCTCCAGCATGGTGCTGGTTCAGGCTCCCGACCTACGAATCGCTCTCAAGAACCTCGATGAGGGTATGAAGGGCACGATGGCCGACTATGTGATAGCCAGCCTGCAGGAGACTCCGCTGATGGACGTATATCCTTTCGGTGAGAAAAATGACAAACCCGAAGTCTGATAATTGAAAATCCAATATGGGCATTGCCGAAGAAATAAAGCAAATAACAGCCAATCTGCCAGAAGGTGTCAAGTTGATAGCGGTGTCAAAGTTTCATCCTGTGGAAGCAGTGATGGAGGCATACGATGCAGGCCAACGGCTGTTTGGCGAGAACAAGGTGCAGGAGATGACGGCTAAGCATGAAGCCTTGCCTACTGACATCCAATGGCACTTCATCGGTCATTTGCAGACTAATAAGGTGAAATATATCGCTCCTTTCGTGGCGATGATTCACAGCATTGACTCCCTGCATTTACTCATTGAGGTAAACCGTCAGGCTGAGAAAGCGGGACGTATCATCGACTGTTTGCTACAACTGCATATCGCTCATGAAGATACCAAGTTCGGCATGACTTTTGATGAATGCAGGGCTTTTTTGCAAGACAGAGCTTGGAAGCAGCTGAAGCATGTGCGCATCTGCGGACTGATGGGAATGGGTACTAACACCGACGACATGGAGCAGGTAGATAGGGAGTTCGCATCCCTGCAGTCATTCTTCCAAGAGCTGAAAGACAGCTGGTTCAAAGACGAGCCTGCGTTCAAGGAACTCTCGATGGGCATGACAGACGATTACCCCATCGCCATCCGACACGGTAGTACATTCATCCGCATCGGCACCCAGATCTTTGGCGAGAGAAATTATAATAAATAACCTAAAACAACATGAGAACATTAGAGACAACATTCGCTGGGTTAAGTCTCAAAAACCCAGTTATCGTGAGCAGTTCAAGCCTCACCGACAACGCTGAGAAAAACAAACAGCTCTGCGAGGCTGGCGCAGGAGCCGTCGTACTGAAATCGCTCTTTGAAGAGCAGATCCTTCAAGAGGTGGAGGGTATGGAGGACTTCGATCCGTTTGTGATGGGAGGCAACGACCTTACAGAATACTTTCGTCATCATAAACTGGAGGAATATTTCGCACTGATACGAGACACCAAGCGTATGGTGGATATCCCTGTCATCGCAAGCATCAACGCCTATGATGAAGGCAACTGGACTGAGTTTGCCCAGAAGATTGAGGCTGCTGGCGCAGACGCACTGGAAATCAATATCCTGGCTTTGCAGACATCACTTGACTACCAGTATGGTGCTTTCGAAAAGAGGCACATCGACATTCTGAAGCTGGTGAAGAAAGCCGTAAAGGTTCCTGTGATTATGAAGCTTGGCGACAACTTCACCAATCCTGTGGCACTCATCCAACAGTTGTATGCCAACGGTGCTGACGGCGTGGTATTGTTCAACCGTTTCTATCCTACCGACATCAATATAGATAAGGTAGAGCAGTGTGCTGGCAATGCCTTCACTACAGAAGCCGACCTGAGCAAGTCCTTGCGTTGGACAGGCATTGCTTCTGCGGCAGTCGGCAACATTAGTTTTGCCGTATCAGGTGGCGTTCACAATGCCGCTGGCGTAGTGAAAAGCATCCTGGCTGGAGCTTCTGCCGTTGAGGTTTGCAGTGCTATCTATCTGAAAGGCAACGGCATCATCAAGGAGATGACAGACGGTCTGGCAGAATGGATGGATAGCCACACGATGGACAACATCCCGATGTTCCGAGGCATGCTGAACATGCATGACCGCAACGAAGGCATCAATACCTTCGAGCGTACCCAGTTCCTGAAATACTACGGACAATTCAAGAAATAACAAAAAACATCAGCAATATCTGTGTCTATTTGTAAATAAGGTTGATACCTTATTTACAAATAGACACTTTTATTCTAAACAGAAGAACATAGCAATCAATTTCTTTCCAGCAAGCCTTCGGCATTAGAGAGCGAATAGCCGACGCTGAAGATGAGGTTGATATTCGACAAGGTGCCTTTGAGATCCCAGTCATTGCGGTACTCGTCTGAAGGTTTGTGATACCACACGGGCATAGGATATTTGTTAGGCTTGCCGAAATCAACAGGATGCTGGCCATTCTCCACCACAACCGCAGGAACTCCTTTCTTTACGAAATTGTAATGGTCGGAACGGAAGAACCAGCCATCGGAATTGTCGTCGTCAAAGAAGATATACCTGCCTTGGGCTGCCGCAGCCGCCTCATAATAGCGGTCGAGGTCGCTCTCTCCTCCACCCAGGATGACTACATCATGGGTAAGCTCAGCCGGACCGATACTCTCGAAATTCAAGCAAGCGGTGGTCTTCTCCATAGGCACGGCAGGATGGACGCAATAATATTCAGAACCGAAGAGTCCGCTCTCTTCAGAAGAAGGGAAGATGAAGAGCACACTGCGACGGGGAGCCTGGGGCAACTCCTTAAATTTCTTAGCTACCAGCAAGACGCCAGCCATACCCGTAGCATTATCGGCAGCACCGTTATAGATGGAGTCACCTCGCTCATCAGGCGTACCGATGCCCAGATGATCCCAATGGGCGTTCATCACCACCACCTCATCAGCTTTCTCCGTACCCCGCAGGATAGCCCCCACGTTGCGCGTCTGCTGCACATTATAAGAAACAGCCATCCTGACATCACCCTTCACCTTGAGCGAGAAGCTCTTGAATCCAGGTTTCTTGGCATTCGCCAAAGCCGCATCCATATCCATGCCTGCCGCCTTGAACAGTTTGCGTGCTCCGTCTTCATGCAGCCATCCCTTGACAGCCAGTTCGTCAGCATTACGGGTTTCTGGATCATAAAGAGCCAGGTTATCCTCCAAATGTCCGTTCACACATACATGCCATCCGTAGCTGGCAGCTTCCGTGTTATGCAGCACGAGGCATCCGGCAGCACCCTGACGGCGAGCCTCCTCAAACTTATAGAGCCATCTTCCGTAGTAGGTCATGTTACGCCCTCTGAAAAGCGTGTTGTCATAATAGCCAGGATCATTCACCATAGCGATGACAATCTTGCCCTTCACATCAATGCCGGCGTAGTCGTCCCAGCCATATTCAGGCGCATGAATGCCAAAGCCACAGAACACATATTCCGCCTTGGGCACCTCCACCTTATCTGTGGCACGGGCTGTCCAAACCACCACATCCTCAGGATAGCGCAACTCTGTTTTCTTTCTTCCCTTGGCAGACAGCTTGTTGCCCTGCGGCTTAGCCGTCACGGCTATCATCTCAAACGGTTGAAACCAGCTGCCGTTGAAGGCAGGTTCCAGTCCGAGCTTCTCCAGTTCCTTCGCCAGGTAGTTCACCGTCTTATCCTCATAAGGCGTCATCGGCTTTCGTCCGCCAAAGTCATCGGAAGCGATGGTCTTGATCCAGTTTCTGAGCAATTGCTCATCATTACTTCTCGCCGGTTTATCAGGAGCAGCCAACTCATCCAAAGCAGCAGCCAGGTCCTTGCGGTATTCCTCACAAGCCTGAAGGCGGGCAAAGGCTGCTGAGGTCATCAGACGTGCCGCATCCACATCACTCTGCCAATGATAGTTGGCTATGACGCGGCTTTGTCCCCACTGATAGCCGAAAGACATGAGCGTATCCTGACGCTCAGGATTCAGCTGTGCCAGCACCAGAGCCATACCCCATCCACGGGTAGTATGCCCAGAAGGATAGGAGCCTGTAGGGCGAGATTCTTCCTCATATTCTGGAATCAAAGTATCTTCATTATAATAAACATAAGGACGCAAGCGCATATAGGCAGCCTTCGGTTTGGTAGCAGCCATGCGGAAGGTGCGTATGCTTCGCTCCAGCAGATACATGGTCTGCGGCGTGGTCTCCTTGGAGAGTTTCCTTCCGAAGGCACCACTGAAATAAAGAGCCATAGTATCAATGTCAGTCGTTCCCTCAAGCACAGCCCTTCGTGTTCGCTCGCTCGGTTTCAGGCTTCGGGCCCAGTCGTGTATATCCTTGTCTGCCTCGAAGACAGGGGAACCTTCAGCAGGAGGAGGCGGTAAGAACGAGAGAATATTAGGCAGGTCTTCAACCTCCAGATAAGGTTGCGGTTTCTGTGCGAGGGCAGAACTCATGCTCCAGCCAAATACGCACATCAGAATCATCCATGTCTTTATCAAATGTTTTCCCATATTGCAATAATTTTTCTGCAAAGATAGACAATTTAACGAAAAAAGCCCTGTAAAATTGTTTTTTTACAGGGCCTGACCTTAGTTTTCAAATCCTATTATTCGTCATAATGGGTATCCAGATAGGTGACATGGGTAACGAGGTATTCATCGATGCCATGCTTGCCGTCGGCACCACCTATACCGCTCTTCTTCACGCCAGCATGGAAGCCCTGCATAGCCTCAAAGTGCTCACGGTTAATGTAGGTCTCGCCAAACTCCAGGTTGCGAGCCACCTTGGCAGCGGTGTCGATATCCTTGGTAAACACAGATGAAGCCAAACCATATTCCACATCATTCGCCCAAGCTATTACCTGGTCTATGTCAGAGAATTCAACCAACGGCAATACCGGGCCGAAGGTCTCCTCGTGGATGATGTCCATATCCTGTGTACAGTTATCCAACACGGTAGCGGCATAGAAATAACCCTTGTCGCCTACCCGATGGCCACCACACAACACCTTGGCACCCTGCTCGATAGCATGATTCACCTTAGCCGTCACGCTCTCTAACGCTCGCTGTTCTACCAGCGGTCCCATATCCACGCTATGGTCTACACATGGGTCGCCCACCTTCACTGCCTGCATCTTCTTCACCAGGATATCGGTGAACTGAGCCTTGATGTCCTTATGGATATACACACGCTCCGCATTGTTACAGATCTGTCCGTTATTACCGATTCGTGAATCCACGATCCACTGAGCCGTAGCTTCGAGGTCGGCATCAGGAAAAACGATGGCAGGAGCCTTTCCGCCTAATTCCAGGCTCACCTTAGTGATGTTCCTGGAAGCGGCACGCATGATGCTCTCGCCTGCGCCCACGCTGCCCGTCACGCTGACGATGTCAATCTTCGGACTGCCAGCCATCTCGTTGCCAATCACAGAGCCCTTACCCGTCACGATGTTGATGACACCAGCAGGCAGGCCAGACTCTGCCACCACCTCACCAAAGACGGTACAGTTCTCTGGAGTCAGCTGTGAAGGCTTGATCACGATGGTACATCCGGCAATCAGGGCAGCACCAGCCTTACGTGCGATGAGGAAGAACGGGAAGTTCCAAGGCAGGATGCCTGCCACCACTCCTATAGGCTTCTTGGTGAGGAAGATAGTCTCACCCCTGCGGTCGCTCGGAATAATCTCACCTTCTATATGGCGGGCGAATGAAGCCATATAGTCGAAATACTCTGCGGTGACATCCACCTCTGTTGTTGCCCATCCCAAGGTCTTGCCCTGCTCACGCATGATGATATCTATGAATTCTTCCCTGCGGTTGCGGATACCTGCAGCCAGTTTCTTCAGATAAGCGGCACGCTCAACGGCTGGTGTCTTGGCCCAAGCCTTCTGTGCCGCTTTCGCTGCATCCAACGCTTCATTCACATCCTCGATGGTTCCTTCCGGCTGACGGCTGATCACTTCCTCTGTAGATGGGTTCAATACGTCAATCCATTTTCTCGAACGGCTCTCGCAAAAGCGGCCGTTGATGTACATTTTTAAGTCTTTCATGGTAAATATATGTTTTAAATGTGTAACTTTGTCGTGTTAAAGATAAGCAAAAGTCTTGACATAACCATATTCCGAAGCGTTAATATTTTTAAACTATGACTTATCAGAAAACTTTAGATTACCTATACAACAGCGTACCCATGTTCCAGCGCATTGGTGGAGCAGCTTACAAAGAGGGGCTTGACAATACGCAGACTCTTGACGAGCATTTCGGTCATCCTCACCGCCAGTTCCGCACGATTCATGTAGCAGGCACCAACGGCAAGGGCTCCGTCAGTCATACGCTGGCTGCTGTCTTGCAGAGCGCCGGCTACAAGACGGGACTTTACACATCGCCTCATCTGGTGGATTTCCGTGAGCGTATCCGCATCAACGGAAAACCTATCTCGCAAGAGTATGTGATGGATTTCGTGGAGAGGGAACGTGGTTTCTTCGAGCCTCTGCGTCCTTCGTTCTTCGAGTTGGCTACTGCGATGGCTTTCCGCTATTTCGCCGACGAACAGGTGGATGTGGCTGTGATAGAGGTAGGCTTAGGTGGCAGGCTCGACTGCACGAACATCATCAGTCCCGACCTGTGCATCATCACTAACATCAGCTTCGACCACGTGCAGTTCTTAGGCGATACCCTGGCGAAGATAGCCTCTGAGAAAGCCGGCATCATCAAGCCCGGCATCCCTGTGGTGATTGGAGAGACTACTCCTGAGACAAAGCCTGTATTCATGGCCAAAGCGGAGGAAGTGAAAGCTCCCATCTTCCTTGCCGAAGAGAACGACCGTGAGGATTATCCTGGGGTGGACTTCGAGCTGAAAGGCATCTATCAGGAGAAGAACAAACGCACTTTGTTCACAGCGTTGCCTTTGCTGAAAGAGGCTGGCTATCATATTGACGAGGAGACGGTACGCGAAGGATTCGCCCATGTGGTGGAACTTACGGGTCTAATGGGCAGGTGGCAGAAGCTGCAAGACAACCCTACCCTGGTGTGCGACACGGGACACAATGTGGGGGGCATACAGTATGTGGCGCAACAACTGATGCAGCAGAAGTGCCGTCAGCTTCATATAATAATAGGCATGGTGAACGACAAGGACATCAGTGGGGTATTGTCTTTGTTGCCTCGCGAGGCGAAATATTACTTCACGCAGGCCAGCGTGAACCGTGCCTTGCCTGCCGATAAGCTTTATGAGTTAGCTACAGAGGCTGGTCTGCATGGCAAGGCTTATCCTGACGTGAAATCTGCCTTGGATGCCGCCATGAAAGAAAGCCTCCCGGAAGACTTTATCTTCGTAGGAGGCAGTAACTTTATCGTCGCAGACCTTTTGAACATTGAACATTGAACGTTAAACATTGAACATTGAACGTTGAACGTTGAACATTGAACGTTGAGCACAAAGCTCTCCCCCTTAGCAAGGGGGAGTACACGAAGGGGGAGGGGGTATGTTGATTAAGAAATTGCATACGATAGCTGATAAATTTACATACCCCTCAGTCAGCAAGCTGAAAGCTCCCCTTACTAAGGGGAGCAGCTTTTTGGAACATTGAACATTGACTTTCTGGAGCAATGAGAGCAGAGCGGATGCTTGCATCAGCTATGCCGAGTCGCGACAGAATTGATGCGAAGCATAACGTTGAACATTGAAATTCTTCATTATTCATTAACGAAGTTCATTCTTCATTAATTGAAGTATTTCTCAATCAGGGCATCAACCTGAGGATCACCCAGCTCCTTCGCCTTGTTGAAAGCAGCGCGGGCATTCTTGTTCTTCTTCTGCTGCAGCAGGGCGAGCCCTTTCAGGCGATATAATTCAGCATAGTCAGCATCCTTGGCTATCGCCTCATCGAGCACCCTGACGGCTTCCTCATTACGCCCCACACGCATATTCACCACAGCCAGTTCGGCACGATAAGTCAGCTCGTCAGGATTCAGCTCCACAGCTTCCGTAAAGTCATCCAACGCACGCTGGAAAGCTTTCGCATGCATGGCGCACTGACCACGCAGATAGAAGAACTGGTCATTCACCTTGCCGTTCACAGCCTTGTAATATTCCTCATAATCCTGCAGCGCAGGGCGATACTTCTCTGCGTCAGCATACATACGCGCACGCTCCAGCAGATAAGGAGCGGCAGCCTCCGTATAAGGAGGGGTGAAGGTTCCCACACATTTGTCCATCAACGCCAGTATCTCATCGGCAGGAGCCTGCATCATCTCCTTGCAATGAGCGGCACTATACCAGGTGGCTGCTGAAGCCAACGGAGATTCATTCACCTTCTCGATGGCCTCATAAGCTTCAGCATAACGCTGCATAGCGAAGAGGATATCAGCCTCCAGCTGACTGTATGCCGGCAAACTGTTGCCTGCTAAGGCCTCACGCACTTCGCTGAGAGCCTTGTCGTATGTCCAGTCCTTATAGACGTTCTCAGGATTCGTCAACTGATAGTTATAAATCAGTGAAGCACGGTCGTAATGTGCCTCAGCCTTGTCTTCAGCCACCTCCAGCGCCTTATCGATGTCAGCCTCAGCCTTTGCCAGCGAAGCCTCGTCTAACGATATGCCTAAGGTATTGTTAGCCCTCCGAATATAACCGTCAGAGCTGTTGGGGAACTTCGCCACGAAATCATCGAGCAGCATGGCGTAACCCTCCTTGCTGGTACTGGTGGAAGCCATATAGAGCGTCACCAGAGCCTGCTCCTCGATGTCAGGCAGAGCCTTCTTGATACCTATGCCGGAGAGAGAACCGTCGTTCAATGACAACGCGTTGATTTCCTGCGCCATCGCATAGCGGGCATCTATCGCGTAACAGGTTGATTTATCGGTATCGTCAGAATTCTGCTGTGCCAAAGCGAACACCTGGCCATTGGCATCCATCAGTGGACAGCTCACCATCTTGTCTTGCAGCGGCAAGTCTAAGGTATAATACTGATATGTGCCGGAAACGCGAGACACCTCTTTCACCTTTCCCTGTGTGAGAGCCGTATTCTTCTGGGTAGAATAAGGCAGCAGATAGATGGTCGCTCCAGTGGTTGGCGCATTGGGCGCAACCGTCAGAGCCGCAGCCTTCTGCCCGTTCAAAGCCACCTTGAACTTCAGCACGTCATACATCTCGTTGGCACCCATGATTTCCTGCACCTGAAGGCGTTTGCCGTCAGTATTGACGATTTCCGCACGCACGGCCCCCTTGAACAAGGCATAGTCTGAAAGCGCCACACCATCCTCGCTCACGAAGAAACCGTTGCCCGTGCCCAGCATCTTGCCATCAGCACCATAGGTAACGACAGAGAACACAGCCTGTCTGGCCTTGTCGGCCCATTTCCCCTGGCCATAGGCCAGATTGGACATAGAACATTGTACACAGAAGATGAACAATGTCAGCATCATTTTATATGCAAATATCTTCATAATCTCTTATATTTCAATTACAACCTACTCCCTTCAGCAATTCTTTCGCATTCTGGAGGGCAGCTTCAGTAACAGAGTCGCCGCTCAGCATCTTCGCAATCTCCTCAATGCGCTCCTCATCCGTAAGCCGCTTGATATGGCTCACAGTTTCATGCTCATTGTCCTTCTTATAGACCTTATAATGCACCTTACCCCTCGCAGCGATCTGAGGCAGATGGGTAATACTGATTACCTGTCGCCCTCCCTGTAACTGAGTTTCGGAATCACTCCCGGCAGCCATATTCTCCATCATACTCGCCATACGCGAGGCTATCTCGCCAGACACACCCGTATCAATCTCGTCGAAGATAATGGTATTGAACCTTGCCTCACCAGCCAGCATCTCCTTCAGCGAGAGCATCACTCGCGCGATTTCACCGCCAGACGCCACAGAAGAGATGTCCTGCAACGCTCCGCTTTTGTTCGCGCTGAACAGATAGCTCACGCTGTCAAGCCCTTTCTGTCCAGGCTCCTCCTTGGACGACACCACCACCTGGAAACGCACGTTGGGCATACCCAGACGCTGCAGGCTGAATATCATCCGCTCCTCCACTGCTTTGGCAGCCTTTTCCCTTGCCTTCGTGAGTTTCTTGCCCATCTCTATCAGTTTCTGACGCAGAGCCTCGCAATTGCGTTCCATTTCCACAATCTGGTCGTCAGACGAGGTGATGTTATCCAGCCGATGCTGATAATCAGCCTCAATCTCCATCAAAGCCGCTACAGAATCCACATGATGCTTCTTCTGCAAAGTATAAAGGGTATTCAGCCTTTCCGTCACTTCTTCCAGACGTGCGGGATTGAACTCCACGCTTTCTTCCCGGGCGGAAATCTCGTCAGCGATGTCCTTCAGTTCGATATAAGAAGAATCCAGTCTGTCAGCCAGTTCCTGAGCCACGGGGAACACCTTACTGATGCCTTGCAGCGAAGACTGGCAGTCCTTCAACGCCATCAGCAGACTGCGTTCGTCGCCATCCAGCAGCTGGGACGACTTATACAGAGCCGTCTTGATATCCTCCGCATGATCCAGCATCTCAGCCTCTTGCTCCAGCGTCTCCTGCTCGTCAGCCTGCAGATGAGCCTCCTGCAACTGGGTCAGCTGGAATCGCACGTAATCCTCGTCAGCCTTGTTGCGTTCAGCCTCCTCCCTCAGACGCTGCAGCTCGGTTTGCGCCCTCTTCCAAGCCTGATAGCAGCCCTTGTAGTCGGTGAGCAGAGGCATATCATCAGCCAAGATATCCAGCACATTCAGCTGAAAGCCCTCGTTGTTCAGCAGCAGGTTCTGATGCTGTGAATGAATGTCAATCAGGCTTTCACCCAGTTCCTTCATCACATTCAGCTGCACAGGCGTATCGTTGATGAACGCACGGCTCTTGCCCGAGGCGAGCACCTCACGCCGCAAGATACATTCATCACCGTCATCCAGTCCTTGCTCATGAAGAAATAAGGCGGTGGGAGTTCCTTTGATATCGAAATGCGCCTCAATCACACATTTGCCTGCGCCCTGCCTGATAGCCTTGCTGTCAGCACGTTGCCCCAACAGCAGGCCGATGGCTCCCAGCATGATAGACTTGCCCGCACCCGTCTCGCCCGTGATGACGGAAAACCCGTCCTCAAAGGTGATGTCCAGCCGCTCTATCAACGCATAGTTCTGTATATACAGCGAACTCAACATGCCTTGTCTTATTTCTGTGTCATTTCACGCACCCGGATTCTGGTCAGCGCCGCCTTGGTGTTCAGCGTGAAGTCGCTGTTGAGAATCCAGCTGTAGTAGCCAGGATCCTTAGCCAGCACATCAGTCACCTTCTGTCCTTTGTACTTACCGAAGTTAAACACCTCAGCGCCATTTTCATCATAAATCATGCGCCCGGCGAAGTCAACGTTGCGTGTGAAAGAAGAATACTCAGAGAGCCATTTCATATCGTTCTGCAGCACGTCAGGATACTTGTCGAGCTGAGCCTTCAGCACCTCATAGGTGGCGCGTGTATCAGCCAGCGCAGAATGGGCGTCTTCCAGGTTCTTGCCGCAATAGAACTTATAAGCCGCAGAGAGCGTACGCTGTTCCAGCTTGTGGTAAATCACCTGCACGTCGATGAACCGATGACGCTCAAGGTCAATGTCTATGCCTGCCCTGAGGAATTCCTCAGCCAGCAGCGGTACATCAAAGCGGTTGGAGTTGAATCCCGCGATGTCACAGCCTTCAAAATCCTTGGCGATATTCTTCGCCACCTCCTTGAATTTGGGGCAGTCTTTCACATCGTCATCATAGATACCATGCACGTTTGAAGCTTCTTCAGGGATATGCATCTCCGGATTGATACGCATGGTATGCGCGTCTTCATTACCGTTAGGCCACACCTTCAGGTAGCAAATCTCCACGATGCGGTCGCTGTTTATGTTTGTTCCCGTGGTCTCCAGATCGAAGAACACAATCGGGCTGTTGAGTTTCAAATTCATCTTTTAATCATTTAACATCATCGGCATCAGCAACATCAGCAGATTCTCACCTTCCTGCTGCCCCACAGGTTCCAGAACGCCAGCTCTTGACGGGTCAGCCAAAGCGACGGTAATCTCTTCCGAGGTGAAATTGTTGAGGATATCCAGCAAGAAGGTAGCCTTGAAGCCGATGTTCAGGTCAGCGCCTGCATACTGGCATGGGATTGATTCCCGGGCAGACGTTGAGAAATCAATGTCCTGTGCAGAGAGCGTCAGTTGGTTCTCGCTCAGCGACAGCTTGATCAAGCTGCTTGCCTGGGAAGAGAAGATAGACACGCGTCTCACGGCACTGATGAACGACTGGCGGTCGATGGTCATCACGAACGGGTTATTCTGTGGAATCACCGAGTTATAGTTAGGGAACTTACCCTCAATCAGTCGGCAAATCAGCCTGAAGTCGCTTACCGTAATCACAGCGTTACGCTCGTTGAAAGCAATCGACACCTTCCCTTCCTCCTTGGCCAGCAGGTTCTTCAGCAGTCCGGCAGGCTTCTTAGGCAGGATAAACGCAGCCTGACTCTCGCCTTTGGCAGCGTTCGAGCGGAATCTCACCAACTTATGGCCGTCAGAAGCCACGAAGGTGATATCCTGCTCCGTAATGTCGAAATAGATACCGTTCATCACGGGACGAAGCTCGTCATCAGCGGTAGCGAACAGAGAGCAGCTTATCGCCTTCAGCAGCACGTTGGCGCTCACTTCCACCTTAATGGCATCCTCTCCCAGTATCGGAGGCAACGGATACACGTCAGCGTTCTGCCCCATGAGACTGTAGTGCCCGTTTATATAGCTTACGTTTACCTCCAGTGTATCCTGGTTCACATCAAAGGTAAGAGGCTGGTCGGCTCCTTCGCGCAGAGCGTCAAGCAGTGTTTTGGCAGTGATGGCTATCTTTCCGTCTGCCTCGCCTTCAGCCACCTCCACGTTGGTAGTCATGGTTGTCTCGCCGTCAGAACCCGTGATATAAAGGGTTCCGTCGCGCAGTTCAAACAAGAAGCTGTCGAGTATAGGAAGTGTGTTCTTCGCGTTGATAACGCGGCTAATGGCCTGAAGATGAACAGACAATTCAGTGCTTGATACGATAAACTTCATAATATTTTTCCGTTTTTTTAAGTTCTACATTTTATCATGCAAATTTATGAAAAATAAATGAATTAAGGAAGAATAGGTAGAAAAAAGTTATGCAATAGTCAACATTGCCTTTACTCAACACTCAACACTCAACACTCGACATTTGGTTTTTTTGATTTCACATATAAAGAGGACCTGACCGGTGCCAGGTTAGTTTTATATTTATATACTATATATATTATAAATAATATATATAGTATATAAATATAAAGTCAGTTCCACCATTCCTGAATATAAATTCCCAAATTGAGAAATGTCGAGTGTAGAGTGTTGAGTCAACAAAGAGACACCGTTTGGAATTACTTCAAGTAATTGCCCCGATTACTTCAACTAAACGCCCCGATTACTTGAAGTAATTCACCCGGGCGGGAGTTTGGAATAAAAACTATGTATTTTGATAAATATTTTATTATAATGTTTGGCCTATTAAAACATATTTCGTAACTTTGCAGCGCAATCATGATTGAGCGGGAGCTGCAGCCCGAAGTAGTCTGTGGCAAGTAAATAACAAAAACATATTATTTTTGATGGGTACTATTCTTAAAATCGTAACTAAATTTTCGCAAGTGAATGAATATACTATTGAATAGCGCCCCGAAGGGGCAGAAAGCTAATAGCCCAGGGCATCGCCCTGGGGACAAGGATATGGTTAGGTTCGCCCTTACAGGGCGTAGGCTGCGAACTACATTTACCCAGGGCGTTGCCCTGCGCTGGGAGCTTACTGGCCTTTCAGACCGTATATACTGGCTTGCGAAACTTGAAATCGTAACTTTAGATAAGTTACAACGTCTCGGCATAAAAAATAAGTAAACTTATTTTGTTCTGCACTCGACTTTCCGTAACTTTGTACCCAAAGAAGTATAAATCTCATGAGAAGACTGCTATATATCGCCTTGATGCTGCTGGCTGCAAGCTCGTGCGGCAGGATGCCGACCTTCAGGATAAACAGCCTGGTAGGGAAGGCTGTGCAGCAATCACTGGCTTACTCGTATAGCTATGACCCTGTGAAAATCAAGGTGGACAGCGCGTTTGCCCCTTATGACTCGCCTGAGTATTACGGACTGATGCTGGGACTTTATACGGTGAGCCTGAACATACAGACTTATGATCTGAACATCAAAAGCAGCCAACTGACAATGGATACGTTTGAGGATGGGGTTACGGCTGATGAGAGGAAGAAGTTCTTCGAGGCTCGGGAGGAACTGCAGAGGAATGTGGACTTGAAACGTGAGGCTATCCGTGAACAAAGACGACTGGCGAGGGAGGTGAACCAGATGGAGCAGGAATACAAGCACTTTATCGGATATAAGGTGGAGCACAAGTATCATGCCTTAGACAGGAATCTCAGGCTTAGGCTGCTGAGTGAGTTTTTCCTGATTGACACCGAGGTTAAGACAGTCATCGCAAGGTATGACTTGAATGATGAGATTGACCAGGTTGTGAGGGAGATGATCAGGCAGGCTCAAGAGGAGAAGCCGGCAAGAGAATTCCTAAAAGATTCAGGAGAAATGACGTGACATGACATTGAACATTGAACATTGAACATTGAGCATTGAACATTGAACGTTGAACATTGAAATTCTCCATTCTCCATTATTCATTCTCCATTAAACAAGTCTGAGGGGTTGATATCGTCACCAAACCACTCGCGGAGCTTGTCTTTGGCCTGGAGCTCGATTTCGGGAGTGACGTTTTTCCAAACGGCATGGAGGGCATAGACCAGCGCACTGAGGTCGTCTGCATAACCGACCACAGGAATCATATCAGGCAACAGATCGAGGGGAAGGATGAAATAGCCTAAGGCTCCATAGACCTTGGCCTTGTCTTCTACAGGGACATCGGGACTTTTTAATACAAAATAGCCGAGCAAGGCGGCATAAACCGCCTTGACACCGGCTTTCTTGGCATAAGAACCCAACTTCTCCCAGAACTTACTCTCAGAGAAATGGTCCTTGTATTTCAAGAGGTCAATCTTCATTTGCAAGCGCAACGGGGTTTGATCTGCTTGAAGAAGTCATTACCCTTGTCGTCAACCAGGATGAATGCAGGGAAGTCAACCACGTCAATCTTCCAGATTGCCTCCATACCCAGTTCAGGATACTCAACACACTCGATGCTCTTGATGTTGTTCTGCGACAACACGGCAGCAGGACCGCCGATAGAGCCGAGATAGAAGCCGCCATGCTTCTTGCAGGCCTCTGTCACTACATCGGTACGGTTACCCTTGGCGATCATCACCATAGAGCCTCCGTGATCCTGGAACTCATCTACGTAAGAATCCATGCGGTTGGCTGTGGTAGGACCCATAGAGCCGCAAGGCATACCCTTAGGTGTCTTGGCAGGACCAGCGTAGAGAACAGGATGATTCTTGAAGTAGTCGGGCAAATCCTCGCCAGCATCCAGACGAGCCTTCAGCTTGGCATGAGCGATGTCACGGGCCACGATGATGGTGCCGTTGAGAGAAACGCGGGTAGCTACAGGATACTTGGAGAGAATCTTGCAAACCTCGCTCATAGGCTGGTTGAGGTCAATCTTCACCACATCGCCCTCGCCTGCCTGACGCAGAGCCTCTGGAATCAGTGAGCCTGGATTATCATCAAGTTTCTCAATCCAGATACCATCCTTGTCAATCTTGGTCTTGATATTGCGGTCCGCTGAGCAGGAAACGCCCATGCCGATAGGACAAGACGCACCGTGACGAGGCAGACGGATGACACGGACGTCGTGTGCCATATACTTGCCACCGAACTGAGCGCCCAAGCCGATGTTGTGAGCTTCCTCAAGCAACTGCTTCTCCAGCTCCACATCACGGAACGCACGGCCGAACTCATTACCTGTGGTAGGCAGCTCGTCATAATAGTGGGTAGATGCGAGCTTCACGGTAAGCAGGTTCTTCTCAGCTGAAGTACCACCGATCACGAAAGCGATGTGATAAGGAGGACAAGCGGCTGTGCCGAGACTCTTCATCTTATCTACCAGGAAAGGAATCAGCGTACCGGGGTTCTGGATGCGAGCCTTGGTCTCCTGATAGAGGTAAGTCTTGTTAGCGGAGCCACCACCCTTAGTGACGCAGAGGAAGCGGTATTCCATACCCTCAGTAGCCTCCAGGTCGATCTGTGCCGGCAGATTGCATTTGGTGTTCACCTCGTCATACATATTGAGCGGAGCGTTCTGAGAGTAGCGCAGGTTCTCCTCCGTATAGGTCTTGTAAACGCCTAATGATAGAGCCTCCTCATCGCAATAGCCCGTCCATACCTGCTGGCCTTTCTCGCCGTGTATGATAGCCGTACCGGTATCCTGGCAGGTAGGGAGCTGTCCCTTGCAAGCCACCTCTGAATTACGCAGGAAAGAGAGAGCCACATACTTGTCGTTGTCGCTTGCCTCTGGGTCAGAGAGGATCTTAGCCACCTGCTCGTTGTGAGCGCGACGCAGCATGAAAGACACATCGCGGAAGGCGGCGTTAGCCATAGCAGTGAGGCCTTCTTTCTCAATCTTAAGGATAGGTTTTCCTTCAAACTCGCTTACAGACACATAGTCTTTGGTAAGCAGATAATACTCAGTCTTATCTTCTCCATGCTCAAACATGGGTTGATAATGAAACGGAGGGTTTGTTGCCATAGATTTAAGTTTTTAGTTAGTATATTATTAAGTTATTACATTCAATGTTCAATGTTCAATGCTCAATGGCCTGATTCTTTCAATCAGCTCATCGCCTAAAGCCCGTTTAGCCTTGATATGGTCGAGCACAGCGATGACGAACGGATTGCTCTCGAAATCGCCACGTACCTGTTCGAAGTCCTGTTCTTTCTCTATCTTCGTGCCATCAGCTCCGAAGCCAGTCATGGAAGCCAGCGAGAACTCCTTCTTGGCATCCTCATACACCATCTTGTCGAGACCGATCACGGCATCCTTCCATTTCTCCACGATATGGATGATGTCTGCTGCCGTTATCTTCTCTGGGTCAAGATGATAGAACTCAAGCATCCTGTCGTATGCCCAAGTCCACTCATACGTATAATAGTTGGCATGCATACGCTGGAAATCATCATTGATTTCCTTCAGCTTGTTCACCTTGCCACACTCGATATTGTCAAGCAGTTTATCCACCTCGCTCTTGGGCGCTATCAAGCCCGATATATCCACCCACTCGCCGTGACCTATTTCGGTATCGGGCTTCAGACGCTGGCGGATTTCCTCATCGTTCTTGAACTGAATGCCTTCCAGACGCTTGATGACGGAGTTGCCCAGGAACTTGCAGATGCCCGTCTCATAGAACTTGAAGCCGCTCACCAATGAGCTGTTGCGGATCTTAGCGCTATGATAGGAATACTCATCAGACAGTTCGCCGGAAGCGTGCCTGAGCCCGTCCAGTATCTCACAGCCCTTGAACATCTTCTGGATGGTGTAAGGACTGAGCAGGTTATAATTGATGCAGTCGAGCTTATTAGGATCCGTGCGTTTGTCACGTTTCGGCCATTTCTGCGCATCACGGATGGTACCTACGCTACGCAGGTTGACGCCCGGCACCAGATAAGTGGTGTCTTTCTGCTCGATCAGATAGCTGAAAGGCAGGTTGGATGTATCAGAATGGTTCACATGACGGCCCATCACCAGTGAGAATGCTCCCACGCGCGACGGCCAGAGGATATAAGAGTCAGACGAGGTCTTGGCTCCACGCTCCAGGATGCCCTGGTGGATAGGGCCCAACTTATACATGTGGTTACTCTGGTTTGAGCCAGAGCCTGCGTTCATGAACGAGAACATACCTGCGATGAGCAGGGTGGATTTATGGTGCGTCACCGTAAACGGACCGGCGAAGATGGCGCAAGCCTCACCGTTCTCCTCCTGGCAATTACTGAAGAAGAGGGAGTCGGAAGCCGAATAGCTGTGTCCCATGGTGCAAGCCTGACCTACAAAACAGCGAGTCAGCATAGCTCCATCGTCGAGGGTAGAGCCAGAAGAGATGATGAAATCGTCGCAAATCACATTGTGCCCGATATGTACAGGAGCATCCTGATTGCTGTTTACAGAACCGTTGTTCAGGCGATTGGCACCAATGATTCTGGCATAAGCACCTATGCGCACATTGGTGATAGTTCCCACATTCATGATGGTCACGTGGTCTGCGATGTCACCCGTCTCAGAAGCATGCTTGTCTGAATAATAATCGGCTATCTCACGCAGACGAACCGCCAGTTCGGGACGATGTCTGTACATAGCCATGATGTAAGCCAGCTGTGCAGAGAGCTTGTCGCTGATAGCGACCTCACGCCCACCCGTCTCATTAAGCACGGAAACCTCCACACCGTTGCCGAAGCGGGTCTTTCCATCTACCACGATGCTATCTACATTCTCGATAAAAGTCTCATCACCAATGGTATAATTGGCGATGTAATTGTGCACGTTCTTGATATAGCATCCATTGCCAACCGTTACGTTGTGCATAGTCACATGCCTCAGTCCGGCATGTTTCACGATACCGCCTTTCAGCGTAAAGTCTCCATGCAGTGAGCCCAGGCGTATGTCACCGGAGAAATGAGCGTTCACCACATACTGCGCATCGAAATCAGGCGCCACACTCACCCGATTCCAGTCTGTGGACGTACAGCCTTGCAGTTCAAGCTGCGCCACCTCATTAGTTGTCAGATTTCTGTAAATCATATTCTTGGTCTTCCGTTTGAGGATACAGGAAATCGTTATAAGGGTATTTCTGCACATGCAGCTCTCTCACCCGCTTATACATTTCCTCCCTCAGATTATCAATGTTTGTCTTTTCTTTGGCGGAGATAAAGATGCAGTCGTCCTCCATCTTCGCCATCCAGGAGTTCATCAGTTCCTCCAGTGAGATATTTTCCTTAGTTTTGGGTGTCAGGTCATCAGGGTCTTTCTCCACATAGCGGTAGGCATCCACCTTATTGAAGATAATCATCATCGGCTTTCCTCCTGCGCCAATGTCAGCCAAGGTCTTGTTCACCACCTTGATCTGCTCCTCGAAATCAGGATGTGAGATATCCACCACATGCATCAGCAGGTCGGCTTCACGCACCTCGTCGAGGGTGGATTTGAAGGAATCCACCAGGTCGGTGGGCAACTTACGGATAAAGCCAACGGTATCGCAAAGCAGGAAAGGCAGGTTGTCTATCACCACCTTGCGGACGGTGGTGTCAAGCGTGGCGAAGAGCTTGTTCTCGGCAAACACCTCGCTCTTGGCCATCAGGTTCATCAGGGTAGATTTGCCCACATTGGTATAGCCCACGAGCGCCACACGCATCATGCGTCCTCGGTTCTTGCGCTGGGTGGACATCTGCTTGTCGATATCCGCCAGGCGTTGCTTGAGCAAAGACATGCGGTTGAGGATGATACGGCGGTCCATCTCAAGCTGCGTCTCACCTGGTCCACGCAAGCCTACCATACCTTTACCGCCACCGGCGCCAGAGCCACCACCCTGTCGTTCCAAGTGTGTCCAGAGGCGTTGCAATCGGGGCAGCATATATTTGTATTGCGCCAGCTCAACCTGTGTCTTGGCACTGGCTGTCTGCGCCCTCATGGCGAAGATGTCGAGGATGAGCGAAGTACGGTCAAGGATCTTCACCTTCAACACTTGTTCGATATTGCGTAGCTGCTTGGGCGACAGTTCATCATCGAAGATGACCATACCCACCTCACGCTCAGCGTCTTCCTCATCCAAAATATATTGTTTGATTTCCTGCAGCTTGCCTTCGCCAACATAGGTAACAGAATGGGCTTGCACCAGCTTCTGCGTGAAACGGCGCACCACCTTAGCTCCGGCTGTCTCAGCCAGAAACTCAAGTTCGTCCAGATACTCGTTGGTTTTCTGCTCGTTCTGGCGTTGGGTAATCAAGCCCACCAGCACGGCAGTTTCAGTCTTAGCTTCGGATATTACAAATTCTTTCATTTTAAATAGTCCGTCAATAGGTTTAACAAGGCAAAAATAATAAAAAGCATTTAAAAACCAAGCAACAAAACGGAACAATTTACAGGAAGAAGAGCGATGCGCCTATCACACTGATGACCGCGCCCACGATTTCGAGGGGTTTCACCTCTTGCTTGAAGAGCAGATGGGCAGGCCAGATGATAAGCACTGGAGTAAGTGCCATCAGAGTGGAAGCGATGCCAGCTTCTGTATATTGCACAGCCATGAGTGAGAGCGATACGCCGATGAAGGGACCCGTCAGCGTGGCTCCCAACGCAGCCTTCATACCCTTGCCGTCACGCAAGGCCACAGGCAAGGTATTGAACTCCTTGCGTAAAGCCATGATGCAGAGGAAGCCCATACTGCCGGCGATGGCTCTGATGAAGGTGGATGCAAAGGGCAGGAGGTTATTGACCGCATCCATTCCCTCGGGTACGCCAGCCTCATAGTAGTTCATGCCCAGTTTACTGAGCACCAGTCCCAAACCTTGTCCTACCCCAGCTCCGATGCCAAACAGCACACCTTTCAGCGGCAACTTCAGCTCCACCTTGTGGTGGCTTTCCTTATTGCCCTTGTTCAAAACTGACATACCGATACCAGACAGCGTGACAATCATGCCCAGCCACGCTTGCAGATGAAGATGCTCGCCCAAGATCATCCAGCTGGCTAAAGCCGCTGTAGGAGGAGCGAGGGTCATGAACAGCTGTCCGAAACGGGAGCCAATCAGGATATAGGAGTTAAAGAGGCAATAGTCGCCAAAGACATAGCCCACGAGTCCTGACATCAAGAGCCAGAACCAGGCTCTGCCGTCAGCATATTGGGGAAAAGGGGCTCCGGTGAAGATCCACAGGGTGGCTCCCAACAGACAGAGTGAGAGCAGCATGCGGATGACGTTTAGTTGCAGGGCACCCAGCCTTTTGCTGGCCACTTCGGAGCAAAGGGCCGTAATGGTCCAAGAGAATGCCACGACCAAAGAGATGGTCTCGCCTAAATAAAGCATATCGTTTGTGGTTGATTGAAAATTAATCCTCCCCGATTGGGGAGGATTAACAAATTACTTTACCTGGATTACCAGATACTTGCTGGCGCTCCAGAATTGGGTAGGATTGGTGATGTGCAGTGTAAGTTCACCCTTGGAATCCTTATCCAGCGTATAAGAGCCGGCAGGATGGCTGGTCAGCAGAGTAGCCTTCTTGGAATACAGACGGATCTCCTTGGTGGTGCGGATATCGCACTCAGTGAAATAATCCAGGTTGGCATCCTCGCTCTTCAGCACGTCGCCCTTGCTGAACAGTTCGCCGTTCTTAAAAAGACCGCCACCGGTCAAGATCTTCTGTTCCTGAAGCTCGCTCTTGGTGCCGAACACGAACCATGCGGTATGGAGGGCACGGTCTTGCTGCTCCACCACCTCAGACTGTGCCACATTCTGGGCATGCAGGTTTTCAGAAATAGCGGTCAGCTCGCTCACAGCCTCGTCCAGTTCCTGGATACGCACGTTCTTTGCCATCAGCTCTTCCTGCAGGGAAGCTATCTGAGCTGCTTTTTCCTCCAGCTGCTTGGTGAAAGACTCAACGGCTTTCTTCATCTGTGAATTCTGGTTCTTGCTGCTTGCCAGCTGGGCGTTGAGCTTCTCAATCTGCTCGCGGTTCTCCTGCATGGTCTTCTGGATGAACTCTATATCACGGGCAATCTGCTCCTTAGCACTGGCAGAGCCTTCTGATACAGAGCCACGCTGCAAATCCACACGGTTCTCAGCTTCGCTAATCTGACGGAAGCCTTCGGTAATCTGGTTAAAGGTGCCCATCATGTCATCCAATTCAGCATTACGGGCATTCAGTTCAGTCATGAGGGAGTCGTTCTGCGCTTGCAGATTCTTGTTGCCCTTGCCCAGTCCGTCGCAAGAAGCGAGGCAAACGGCAAGAGCCATCAATGAAAACATAATCTTTTTCATACGCTTAAACTTTTAATCTTGTCTTCCAGCCACTACAATTACAAATTCACCGCGTGGCTCGGTCTCGGTGAAATGGGTTATCAATTCCGCAAGGGTGCCTCTGAGTGTCTCTTCGTGAACCTTAGAGATTTCTCTTGACACCGATGCCTGTCTGTCGTCGCCAAAGGCCTCAGCCAGTTGGGTTAAGGTCTTGAGCACCCTATAAGGTGACTCATAGAACACCATCGTGCGGGTTTCCTCCGCCAAGGCGTTGATGCGTGTCTGACGCCCTTTCTTCTGTGGCAGGAAGCCCTCGAAACAGAACCTGTCACAAGGCAGGCCGCTGTTTACTAAAGCCGGTATGCAGGCTGTCGCTCCAGGCAGGCATTGCACCTCTATGCCAGCCTTGGCACACTCTCTGGCCAGCAGGAATCCTGGATCGGAGATGCCTGGGGTGCCGGCATCAGATACCAACGCTACGTTCTCGCCAGCCTGCAGTCGTCTGACCAAAGGCTCTACCGTCTGGTGTTCATTGAACTTATGATGGGCGAGCATGGTGCCATGCTGGATATCGAAATGCTTCAGGAGGATGCCCGAAGTGCGGGTATCTTCCGCCAGAATCACATCGGCTTCCTTCAGGATGCGGATGGCTCTCAGTGTCATATCCTCCATATTACCTACTGGTGTAGGCACGATATACAGTATGCCCATTTCTGCATTCATTCTAAAATTCGGGGCAAAGTTAGAAATAAATCGGATGAAAATAGCAAATACTCCGTAAAAGTATTACATTTGTAACTAAATTTAGTATTTCATCATGGAAGTTTATTCAGAAAACAGCATGCAAGAGACGCGCCGCAGAGGACGTATAGAGGTGATTTGCGGCTCTATGTTCTCTGGCAAGACGGAGGAGTTGATCAGGCGAATGAAACGCGCGAAGTTCGCCAAACAGAAGGTGGAGATATTCAAGCCTGCCATCGACACCAGGTATTCTGAAGAAGATGTGGTGACACATGAGGGGCACAGCATAGCCTCTACCCCGCTGGACTCTTCTGCCAGCATCCTGCTCCTGTCTTCTGACATCGAGGTGGTGGGCATAGACGAAGCGCAGTTTTTCGACATGGGTTTGCCTGATGTCTGCAAGCAACTGGCTGATAGTGGCGTAAGGGTAATCATAGCTGGGCTGGATATGGATTTCCGCGGGATGCCTTTCGGACCGATGCCCCAGCTGATGGCGATAGCTGACGATGTGACGAAAGTGCATGCCATCTGTGTGCAGTGTGGCAACCTGGCGATGTATTCATACCGCAAGGTGAGTGGCGACAAACAGGTTATGCTGGGTGAGACACAGGAATATGAGCCTCTGTGCAGGGAATGTTATAATAAGGTGATGAGTAAAAAGGTGTAGGGTATAGGGATTGGTTATTGTTTTTTGAGATTGGAGGTATATTATGATAGAAAAAAAGATTACTTTCGACAGTTTTATCAGAGCGGTGATGGGCATCATCATAGCTATCGTCATCCTGATGGTATTGAACCGGCTGAGCAGCGTGCTGTTGCCCTTCTTCGTAGCTTGGCTCATCGCTTATCTCATCTTCCCGTTAGTGAAGTTCTTTCAATATAAGTGCCGCATGAAATACAGGGTGGTGGCTATCATACTCGCTATCCTGATAGTCACAGCGGTGGGTTTCGGCATATTCTACCTGATCGTGCCTCCTATGATATCAGAGTCTTTGCGTATCAAGGATCTGCTGGTGGAATATATCGAGTCGGCTCCTTCTGACGGTGTCCCTGCCTTGATACACGAATACATAGTGCAGCATCTGAACATGGAACAGATAAAATCTCTTTTCAGCCGTCAGGATTTCCTGAACGCCTTGCGTGAGTATCTGCCCAAGCTGTGGAATATGGTGATTGAGAGTGTCAACGTGGTGTTCAGCTTCTTCTCTTTGCTGATGATCCTCCTCTACACAATATTTATATTACTCGATTATGAAAGCATTTCCGAGGGTTGGGTAAACCTGGTGCCAAAGCGCTACCGGTCCATCAGCATGAAGCTGGTGGAAGACGTGAAGGACAGCATGAACAAGTATTTCCGTGGTCAGGCTTTAGTGGCTTCCTGCGTGGGTATCTTGTTCTGTATCGGCTTCCTGATTATTGACTTCCCGTTGGCTATCGGTCTGGGTATATTCATTGGCTTCCTTAACATGGTGCCTTATCTGCAGATTGTGGGCTTCATACCAACCATCATACTGTCTATCCTGAAAGCCGCTGATACAGGTGGCAATTTCTGGCTCATCCTACTGTCAGCCCTTGCGGTGTTCGCCATCGTGCAGATCATTCAGGACAGTTTCCTCACCCCCAAGATTATGGGAAAGGTAACGGGACTGAGTCCTGCCATCATCTTGCTATCGCTCTCCATCTGGGGTTCGCTGATGGGTATGATGGGTATGATCATCGCCTTACCTATCACCTCTCTTCTCATCGCCTACTACCAGAAGTATGTGATCAACAGAGAGCACTTGAAGCACTTGGAAGAATAAGTAAAAAAGAGCCTCCCTTGGAAATACGGGGGAGGCTCTACGGTAATGGAATTTCCGTCAAGATAGCTTCTGGACACCACCCAGTTATCTTCCAGAATCACATCCGGATAAACATCCTGCGGTTTTTTATGCCGATGATATAAAGCTTACCTGCCATCTTCGTTAAGACCACCTTCACCTTGTTTCCTCGGTCCCACGCCAGGTCTGAGCGATACACCCTCTCCTCTGTCGTTATTCCAGATGTAGTCTTCTTCTTCGTAAGAGAGCACATTCTCATTGCCTCTTTGCCCCTCAGGATGCCACATCTCGCAACCATCGAGCATAATCTTGCGGTCAACAGTGAACAACCCGCCTCGATTGCGGTAGAAATGGCAGTTCCTGAATGAAATGTCTGTGGTCTTGTAGGTTGCCACACCTCCAGCATTATCGAAGAAATCGCAATTATAGAAAGTAGCGTTGCTGCAGTCAATCAGCCATACGATACCCTCTGAGCAATCGCGTATGATACTGTTTACAAGATTGGTCACGCTGCTGTTCTCTGCCACGATACCATAGGTGCCGCATCCATAAAGGTCGCAGTTATAGATCTGGGTATCATAGCAGTAGTTCATGCCAATCACACCACCCACGCATACGCCTTCTTCCGTGTGGCCCATCACGAGGTTCTGTATCCGTACGCTTGAGCATCTCCAGAGGTTGATTACGCAAGCGTATCGAGGCTCCACGATCAGCTTACTGCCCAAACCACCGATGATGGTAAGGTTGTTGATGTTTTTCAGCGTCAGCTGACGTCCGTCATATACCTCTTCGCTGACGATGCGGATGGCATATTCTCCCACCTCATTCTCATAAGCATACATATCGCTCACCCAGTCGTTGTACTTGCCAACGAAAATCTCAGGGTCGTTCAAGGCTGGAGTCAGGTCAATGGTCACTCCGTCAGCTATGCGTACGGTTCGGTTGCACCCCAAGGCCTCGATAAACTCTGCTGCATTGGATACCGTAATATCCACGAAAG
Organism: Bacteroidaceae bacterium; assembly: GCA_017471185.1. GTDB lineage: Bacteria > Bacteroidota > Bacteroidia > Bacteroidales > Bacteroidaceae > Bacteroides. The sequence continues at coordinate 5,425 of JAFUVZ010000041.1, read as the reverse complement.
CAGCGAAATCATCATCCTCTTCCTCATCATAATCCGCTGAATTATCAGCCTTCCAGGCTTCCCATTCCGATGGACTCATAAGGGGCTTGAAACGGTCTTTCTGGTCAATCTCCAGCTCGTTCTCTACAAGCTGCAGGTTAGTCCTTACGATGATACCTTGATTATTGCTTTCCTTCAGCTGAGCCCTCATCTCCCTCAGTTCCTCAGGCGAGAAACGGCTCAAATACCCGGCATCCATCAGATAGCCGTCTATCATATCGCTGACAGGCTCCTGATTTGCATCAACCGATTGACCATAAGTTTCATACAGACCATCTTCAGTAAAAGTCAGTGTGTTGACAATCCTGCCCTGTGGGTTCTTGGGAGCCAGGAACCTCATGCCGTCTTCATCAACATAGTCCACTTCCCAACCACCTTTGGCACGCAAAGCGGGAATATCATCCTCACCACTGATGAAATACTGACCGTCCCGACGACCAGGCATCAAGTCGAATTGATATTCGTTGCCATCGATATCATAGCCCTCGAAATGAGTGGTACCATAGGATTCGTCAATCTCAGAGGCTGTCCAAAAGACTCGTCCGTCCCAAAACGAATCATACAAGCCAACCGTATTCTGTGCCCTGACTGCTATCGCAGCAAACAGCACCATCATTGTTATTAGGACCTTTCTCATAATTATCTCTTTTTAATCCAATCCGTTCCATTTTCCCTTGATGCGCTTGCACTGCACATATAGCGAAGGACAGTTAAACACCTTGAACAGTTCGCTGTCTGAGCTCTTGACAATCTCTACGGCACGCTGTTCAGTATCCCATCCCTTGCCCATGATGTAGATATACATCACCGTTCCGTCGAAAAGCTGCATCTCCTGATGCTTGTTCACGCTCGCCTTCATGTTCACCGTATAAGGCTTCTTGGGTGTATATCCGTTTTCTGGGGTTGCTCCAGCCAGCACTGCAGCCGGGAGATAACGCTGGCGATAGGTGTCGCCTTCCTGTACGTCCTTCAACTTGTCACTCACGATTGACATCACAGAACCCACGTTGCTGTCTCTGTTGATGAGCCTGATGCACGCCTCGCCCACCTGGCAGTCTCGCGCATACATTTCCATAGCCATAGGCATCATGGCAGCCACTCCGTAAGGCGTCTTGCCCAGGAAGTTCTCATATACAGCCGTAAACTCGTCGATGCCGGCAGGAACATTCGTGAAAGTCACAGTTCCTGTGGCATTGGCGTTATAACGCTCAATGGTGAGGTTGCCTTTCATCGTGTAAACATGGTCGCCATAGGTGTAGGTTTCCTGTGCCTGAGCCGTGCCCAGTGCGCCAGCCATGATGATCGGCGCCATCAGAATTCTGCTCAATGTTCTCATAGCTTCTACATTTTTTAGTTATTTCATGACAGGTATTTCAATCTTGCTCTCTCCGTCCAGATACAAGGTCTGGTGCGCCAGACGTGTCTTGCTTTGCTCCGACCAAACGCCGGCATAGTTGCTGTGTATGCTGAACTGAGGGAAATCTGAGGAGGAAATGTCCACGCGGATACGGCTTCCTGGCTGGAGCTGCCACATGATGGGCAACGCTTCCATCTCCAGGGTAGCCTTCTTGCCTGGCTCGTAGTCTTGACGTGGTCCGAGCGGATTATTGCGGAAGCCCAGCGAGGTAATGCCCGTGCGGATGTTATAAGTGCTTCCGTCAGCGAACACCTCACTGACCTTATAGGTGAAAGCGGTATCATCGCAATCAGAACTGACGTGCAGCTTTACCTTAATCTTGCCTGCAATCAACATGGGCTCTGCCAAAGGTTCTGAGAGAAATGAGACCACATCCTCCCTGTAATTGGGTAGTGGCTGAAGCTGACTGCCTCTGCGTGTGGAGGAATTGAACAATGTCTCGCCACCAATCGACAAGACAGGATTCTGTGGATCATAGGTCCATTGCCGTGAAGCAGAAGACCGTTGGGCTTCCTTGTCGAGCCTGCTGTCAGTAGAGAAATAGTAAACCTCCGGCTTCACCTGGTCTTTCAGAGGCCAGCTGCTCAGATTGTGCCATTTGTCCTCACCGATGGCATACACCTTAACCGCAGGTCTGGGTGCCTCTTCCTTCAACAGCAGGTCATAGAACCAGTTGAACTGCATGGTGGTGAGGTTCACATCCATCGCATGGTCCTGCTTGCCAATCATTGGGGTGATGATGTGGGAGTGGTTCCATGCTCCCACGATGAGCTGGCTTTTTGCCTTTGTCTCCTCTGGCAGCAGGTTATAACCCAGGATAGTTCCTTCCTGATGGTGGTCGAAATGACCAGCTACCACCACAATAGGCACCTGGATTTTAGAGGGAATGTTGCGCAAGGTCTCCCAAACACCCTGGTGCCAGTAAGGGTCGGTATAGTCGGTATGGGAAATCCAGTCGCGATACCAAGGAAGTTCTACGCCAAAGAAATGGGTATCCATCTCACGCTGAGGCATGTAGGCCATCTGCTCGTGATATACCTTGGTAATATCAGGTTTGGCTGGTTTTTCCGTTATTTCCTCTGCGTTGTCGATAGCCCAAGCCGTGAGGATATCCTGACGGAACTGTCCGTAACTGTAGGCAGAGAGATGGCGGTCAACGCCATAATGATGCAGGAAGATACCCTTCACCTTGTCTGGCACAGCGTCTGCGATAATCCAACAGGTCAAGGCGGTATAGGATTCTCCGAACAGACCGATGTTCTTACACCAGGGCTGTGCAGCTACCCAGTTGACCAACGCCAGACCATCCACACGCTCGTTGACGTTAGGCTCATATACGCCTTCCGATCCACCCTTGCCCCGGCAATACTGAGTGATGTAAGCGATGCCTCTGCGAGCATATCCTCGACCAATCTCATTGCTGTCGCCAGTGCCTAAATAAGTGTAGGGAGTGCGTGTGATGACCACTGGCCAGGGGCCAGGCATGGTAGGCTTGTAGATGCAGGTAACCAACTTCAGTCCTTCGCCCGCCTCCACCATCTGTTCCTCATAGGTGTATCCGCATACGGTTGGAGCCACTTGGGTAGAATCCAAGGTAAAAGACACTGTAGAATGTTTCAGCATCTCCAGATAAGCCCTACGCTGCTCCTCAGTGAGTTGTTGTGCCTTTACATTCACAATGCACAGCATCAGGCAAGTCAGACAAAAGAATATCTTCCTCATCACATCTCCCATTAATATTCGTACATTTTGATTCTGAACGCCTTGCACTGTCCCTGCTGCACGGTGGCGCCACCAAAGGCCGTTTCGTCACCATTCAGGCGATGGGTATAGATCTTTCCATCTGCATCGCGTCTGATCTCATCCACCTGTGCGTAAGCCACATGCTTTGCCTTACTACCATCACCTTTGCTGATGGAAAGAGACATGCTGCCGATGCCACCGGCCACGATGAATTCATCTGAAGCTGTCTGGATGACCAATGCACCTGTAGGCAGCTCAGTCACGGCAGCGTCATCGGTAGCGACGCCAAACATAGCCATTGACGCAGAAGTGTTGAATTTGCCCAGAGACACCTTGTAGGCACCCATTTCAACGGTATCGGTCTTCTTGTCGCCCTCTAAGAAGAAACCAGCCATCTTGTCTGTGCCGATGTGTTCCTGCAGGTAAGGCATCAGCATATCCAATGTGCCATATACCTGATCGATAAGTTTCTCGTTAGGGTCAGCTGAAAGCGTGAGTCCGCCACCGTCGATGCCGAAAGGAGAATAACACAGGGCACCGTATTTACCAATGGCATAGAATGTTCTGGCAGCGCCACCGGCATCCACACGGGTTTCAGGAATGAAGAGTGGATTGCCCGAACGGGTATAGCCTTCGCAGATCCAGTCGAAGATCTCTGTGGCATAGATGTCAGGAGCGATGAAGTCGATGGAAGGAACTCCTGCACGCCAGATGTCAATCAGGTGAGCCAACGGGCCTCCGGATGGATAGAATCCTGGTTCGGTCTGTTTAGGCTGCTTCATCCAAGCGTTGACATACATCGGCAAAGCCAGTTCGCTTTTACCTGCACTCGCCACCTGTCCTACGAAAGAAGCGTAGTTCCAAGCCATGAATATTTCCTCAGTCAGGTAACTGTAGCTTTCCATGCCGCCATTTTTGTCTTCCTGACTTTTGCCGAAAACCTCTTCCCAGGTGCCCTTCATCTTGTTGCCGTTGGCATTCCAGGCATTGAGGATAGCCGGATGCAGCTCTTTCTGATGTTGCTTTAGGTAGGCGGTCAGCGTTTCAGGCACCTGTCCTTTATAGGCTTTCTCAGCCAGCTGGTTGTAGTCGCGACGCATGGTGTTGGCTCCTCCCATATAGCTGGCAGCCATATCCAGCGTACCGATCTCATTCTCCACCTGGATCATGATGACCGTATGGTCTTTATCCACCTCCTTGATACGCTTCATCATGTGTGCGAATGCGTTGGCGTCACCCTTCAGGGTTTCGGCACCCAGTGTTGAGAGGGTGTTCGTGTCATCACCCTTGGCGTTTTTCACCAATGGGAAACGTTTCGGATTGGTCTTCACCCACAAGGGTGCATACGTGGAGGTTCCGTTCTTCCAGCTGCCGAACCACAGCACCACCAGCTTGAGGTTCTGCTCCCTGGCACCAGTAATCATTGCGTCAAGTAGGGTATAGTCGAACTTGCCCTCCTCCGGCTCCAGCAGTTCCCAACTGATGGGAGCAACCACCGTATTGAGGTTCTTGTCTGCCATCCGTTTCCACAAGCCACGCATATTCTCCACGCTGCCCGTGGTGGAGTTGTGCAGTTCTCCAGCCAACGCGATGAAAGGTTTGCCATCTACTATCAGTTGTGTCTTGCCAGCCTTGGACTGTTGCATATGAGGCAGTTCCTGTGCGTAAACACCCATAGCACAACCCATTACGAAAATCATTGTCAGTAAAAAGTTCTTCATAATCACATTTGTTAATTATTATTCAAGTTTCGCAAGTTGAACAACAACGGCCTGAAAGGCCAGTAAGCTTCCAGCCCAGGGCAACGCCCTGGGTTATGTGGAGTACGACTCGCGCCCTGTAAGGGCAAAAGCATGAAAGGCAAGAAAAGGCTTTTGCCCTTTCAGGGCGAACCTACCCGCATCCTTGTACCCAGGGCGATGCCCTGGGCTATTGGCTTGATGCCCCTTCGGGGCGCTGTTCAATAGTATATTCATTCACTTGCGAAACTTTAGTTAATATTTCTATACAAAGATAATGCAAAGTTAGCACAATACAAAACAGATTGGATTTTATTTGCACAAGGTAGGATAATATTTGATACAGCATCTCATTATCTACTGATTATTTTTTCAAGTTACTCACTTACTCACTTACTCACTTCGGACATATAGGTTTTCACTATTGCTTTAGAAAGCAGGGGGTGAAAATAACATATTAATAATAAATATATAATATATTATATAT
>JAFUVZ010000040.1 GCA_017471185.1 Bacteroidaceae bacterium | reverse complement strand
TCGGAAAGGCGGGGACTCAACCAGTGCTAAGTATCAGTTAGTTACAGGAGGACTTTGAAGGGTGCGAGTTCTCGTGGGATGAAAGCCTTTATTTTGAAACCGTGACGGCCTTGCAGATACTGCAAAAGCAGACTTGAAATCCTGTTCAGAAAGAAGCGTATTCTTAAAGAAAACAAGCCTTTTTTTGAAGGTTTTGATAAAGAAACTCCGCTATTCCGCTAATAATTCCGCTATGATAACTATTGTAATATATGAATTATCTCAGTTTAGCGGAATAGCGGAGTTTCTTCCTTCTTGACTTCGTCGATTTTTGTCAATTAAAACTTTAATGCCAAGAACAGGGACAAGGGCGTGGCAAGACTGGAGTAATCATGCTGTTCTGGCAGGCTTACTAAGGTCTTGGATATCGCAAAGACAATAGCCACCATCGACATCAAGACAGACGAAGTCGATGGCGTTTCTAAGAGGACTCTGTTTCTCACTGAGGAGCAGATGGCAATCAAGTCACTCTTCGACTTAAGAAGTCTGTTGGGCAATTAGGGTGACGCATCGACGAAGTCAGGAAGACCATCCTCGACAAAAAGCAGAATTAAACTAACAGACGCACGCGCGAATAGGGTGACGCATCGCCGAAGTCAGGAAATTGGTAAAATGGCTCTTGCCAAATGCTCTGATGGAGTACGTTTTCCTGTTTGACGTGCCCCGGTAACGAGCAAGGCTTTCTTTTCATTCTTATAGAATCTTTCAAGTTGCTGATTTACTTTCCTTTGTATCATGATTGTCCGTTTTTCCAAGGCAAAATTATATTATTTTGTCCGTTTTTCCTAGGCAAAATTACGTTATTTTGTCCGCTTTTCCAAGAATTAATGTGGTTTTATGTAGGATGAAAAAGAGGTCCCCATTCGCATGGAGACCTCCCTTCACAACTATCTAAATAACTAAACCGCTATTGTTTAATAGCCTGGATTCTGGACCAAAGCAGCGTTCATGTCGATTTCACGCTGTGGAATTGGCATGATGGCACGTTGGTTGTCCGCGCCTATCTGCTGGCCTAAAGAGTTAGTGACAGATTTGCCGTTGCGCCAGTATGCGAATGCAATCTGGTTTTCAGCAAACAGTTCCTTGGTATATTCGAAGATGATATCGTCAATAGTAACTGAAGCCACATCAGTATAACCTTCAACACGGTTTTTCTCAATCTCATTAATGTAAGCAGCAGCCTCACTGCCGCCATTGAGATGGAAAGATGCCTCAGCAGCAATCAGATATACCTCAGACAGACGGATGATCTTGGGGTTATTCACATAAATAGAACCGCCACGGCCAGGGTATTTGGCTGGATAGAATCCAGGAGCATCTTTGTGAGAAGTCTGGTCCTTGATCATTTTAGAGCGTACGTCTTCAGGATGAGTTGACAGATACTTAAACAGTTCTCCCTCCACATTGAAAGCGCACTCTGCATAGCCACTCGCATCCGTGTAATAGCCAGGTGAATAACGCTGTGCATTATAGTTGTCTGTGGTCAAGAATTCAAAGATAGACTCAGAAGTTCCTTCTGCTGCCCAAACGCTTGCATAATTGGATGGTGTGTAGAGCTGGTATGCGCCGCTGTTGATAACGGCATTTGCATCAGCCAATGCATTGCTATAGTCACCCATATAGAGATAAGCGCGTGCACGTAAAGCCTGAGCTGCCCATTTGTTCATATAACCTATGCCGTTGTCTTCATCCAACATACTGATAGCCTTGGTGAAATCAGAAATAATCAGGCTATAAGTCTCTGCTAATGTGGCGCGTGTTGGCTTGTATTCTGGATCAAATACCTGGTCTGCCAAAGGCACGCCGGAGTTTGCCTCTGACGTGTTGCTGACGGTAGATGGAATATGGGCGAACATACGGGCCAAGTCAAAGTGGAGTAGTCCTCGCCAAGCATAGAGCTGACCCTGCAGGTTGGTAACTTCACTGCCTGCCAGTTCGTTTGAAGTTTCAAGTGCCTTATTTACATTAGCAATGCCCTGATAATGTACGCGATATGGGTTGGTAGCCAGTTCGTCATACTTTGTCAGGTTATAGCTGGAGATAGGCACGCTTTGGTTGTTGCTTTGAATTACAGCAAACTCATTGGTCAGAAGGTCCGCATAGAGGGTAAACTCAGCGCCGTAGGTGCCTCTTTCACCAGATACTACGTAACCCACGCCATTGACGGCATTTTCCAAATCGGCTACGGTAGTAATAGCTCCGTCAACTGGCAATGCGGTAGAAGGCTCTCTGTCTAAGAAACCGCTGCATGACGACAGAACAAAGCCAGTGACAACTCCGATTGTTAAGTATATTTTCTTCATAATTCTTCTTCTCTTTTTAATTATAATTCAAAGTTCAATCCAAATACAAATGAGCGCGTTGGAGGTGTGTCAGTCTGACGATAACCGTTCACATCTACATCCGGATCAATGTTCTTGGTAGCACAGTAAATCAAGAACGGATTGGTTGCACGGAAATATACACGCATATTGCTGATGACACTCTTCTTCACGGGAATTCTGTAACCGAAGGTAATATCGCGCATACGGATATTGTCGGTAGAACGAATGGTGCGAGAAGAGAAACGGTCTGAACGGTATGGGTTACCGTAGATAGGACGTGGATATTCTGCATCCGTATGGGTCGGAGTCCAATAGTTGCCTGCAACTTCCTTCACGACATTGAAAGAACCTACGCGAACACCATCAGAGAACTGCAGGAAGTAACCCGGATAATCGAACATACTTGCGCCACCCTGGAATGAAATCATGAATGAAAGGTCGAAATTCTTCCAAGTGAAGCGGTTGGTGATACCACCGAGGAAGTCTGGTATAGCTTTACCCACGATAGTACTTCCAGCCTGAGTGTAGTAGTTAGTCACACCTTTTGAGTGGTCTTCCGGGTCAATCCAGAATTCACCCAGACCGGTTTCCTTATTCACGCCGATATACTCTGGCAGATAGAAAGTATGCATAGATTCTCCTTCGCGTAGCAGGTACATGCTACCGTCACCATACTGAACGTCCTCTCCATTAGGAAGTTCCTTAATCTTGTTGCTCTGGAAGGTAATGTTGAAGTCTGTTGACCAGCTGAAGTTCTTGGTCACGATGTTTTGTGAACTGATAGCGATTTCAACGCCACTGTTGCCTAATTTACCAAGGTTGGATGTCTTGCTGCCGAAGCCTGTAACCCATGAGATAGGCGTTGCGAACAGCATGTCACTGGTTACCTTATTATAGTATTCAACAGTCAGGCCTACACGTCCGAACAGATTCCAATCCAAACCTATGTTGAAGTTCTTTGACTTCTCCCAACCTAATGCTGTGTTAGAAAGCTGTGACCAGTAGTATGCAGAACTTGTACCGTAACCGCCTGTAGTTGAGTAAAGGCCCATGTATGAATAGTTGCCCGTGGGCAAGTTGCCGTTAGTACCGTATGATACACGGAGTTTTAAGTCATTGAACCAAGGATTATCTTTTAAGAACTCCTCACCGCTGATTCTCCAAGCACCAGAAACTGACCAGAAGTTAGACCAACGGTTGTCCGTTGCCAGTCGTGAAGATCCGTCACGACGGAAAGAAGCGGATACATAATACTTGTTGTCATAGTTGTAGTTGGCGTTAGCTAACCAGGACATGATGGAATTCTCACTCACTGAACCGCCAGTACCATAAGTCTGTCCATTGGAGATTTCAGGCAGTTTATATGTTACAAACTGCTTAGCGGAGGCTGTCAGCGATTCATATTTGCGCTTTTCAACCTCGAAACCTGCTAATACTTGAAGGTTGTGCAACCCGAAATTGTTGGCATAGTTCAATGTAGTCGAAGAGGTCAAAGTCCGGTTAGTATAGTCCCAACGCTGAGACAGACCTGTCAGAGATTCACCGTTCACAGATCCTGGAGCCCAGAATTCATGCACCTTATTATTAATAAAGTCATAGCCGAAGACAGATCGTGCTGTTAAGTTGAAAGGCAACTTGATTTCAACGTCAGCGTTTGTCATACTACGCATGGTGTTGGTCTTGACGAACTCAGCATATTCATTCAGTGTACGGCTCAGCATCAGGTTTGGATTTGCCACCTTGCCGAATGCAGTGTCAGGGTTATACTCTCCATTAGGCAATTTTACTGTTGCGCTTGGGTCAGAAGAGAACATAATTGAAAGCGGCGCTGTTGTTCCGAAGCCCTGCGCCTGGTCGCCTTGGTCACGGAAACCTTCGGTATTAGAGTAAGATATCATCTGTTTTACACCCACCTTCAGCCAATCGGTTACCTGATGGTCTAAGTTGATACGGCCACTGTAACGCTCAAACTCACTGTTCTTAACAGTACCGTTTACTTTGTTGTAACCAAAACTTGCATAGAACTGGGTCCTGTCAGACCCACCGCTTACGCCTACCTGATGGTTGGTTGTAAAGCCAGTACGATAAACCTCTTTACTCCAGTCGGTATTGACACTGCTGGTAGGGTCATGGAACCATCCGCCTTCATCCCAAGGTGTATCAACCTCTTCCTGCGCATATTCAGCGGCAGTAGCCGCATCCTGACCTGCACGTACCTCAAAATACCCGGCTAACGCATCCTTGTAATATTGTTTCAGCTCTTTGGAGTTCATCATTTTCAGTGCGCTTGGAACTGCTACACTGCTCCAACCTGCTTCACCATCGTAAGTTACCTTGGTGCGGCCAATGGCACCACGCTTGGTGGTAATGATGATGACACCATTCGCAGCACGCGAACCATAAAGTGAAGAAGCGGCAGCATCCTTCAATACGGTCATGCTCTCAATATCGTCAGGATTGATAGTTGAAAGAACAGACTGTGAACGTACGCCAGAACTGATCATGCTTTCATTGGTGATGGGCACGCCGTCAACAACATACAGGGGTTGGGTAGATCCGTTTACAGAGCCGATACCGCGGATAGTTATCGCCTGGTCTGACCCAGGGTCACCAGTGGAAGCACCAACACGAACGCCGGCTACCTTACCTTCTAATGACTTAACCAGAGACTGGCGTTGAGCGGACATGTCAGTATCTCGCATCACAGAAGCAGAGCCTGTAAAAGAAGCCTTGGTCGTGGTGCCGTATGCAACGACCATCACTTCGTCAAGTACTTCAGCGTCATTCCTTAATACTATCTGTATGTTACCGTTAGTAATAGGAACCAGCTGGGTTCTCATACCTACAAAAGACACCTGCAGGTTCTTAGCCGATGCAGGGACATTGGTTATGGTGAATTTACCTTCTACATCTGAGATGGTACCTCTTGCAGTACCCTCCACAAGAATAGAAGCTCCGATGACAGGCTCTCCAGTCTCATCGACTACGGTACCTGAAACCGTTGAATTCTGTGCCATTGCCAATGTGAAGCTCGCAAACAAGCAAGCCAAAAGCACTAATACTCTTTCTTTCATAAAAATAACTGTTATAATTAGTAATAAAAGTTTCAGCAAAATCCCCGTTTATTCAAGACCTTTTGAAAAAGAGGAGTTTATAATAATTGTTTCATAATATCGTTAGATTCCTGTTTCATAAAACGCCCTATCAAAGGGAAGTTTTGAGATTATAGATTAGGGAGTGCTTTCTGAGTCATCTCAGAAAGTATTTGTTTCTATTAATCTTTTAGTAGAAAATGATTTATTTGTTTCACAGTATTGTTTCATTGTCCTGTTTCACAAGATAGTTCACTTCTGCACTGGTAAAATGACATAAGAAAGAGAAAAAAGGGAATTATTTTACATATTTTTCCAGTATAGTTTCTGTCATTATGTTAGTGTGGCATTGTTTTGATACTTGTTGTAGATTGTCTAAGCCTATCATTTGGCAAGATAAATTATACTTTCGCAAAAAATGTGGCTGTTTTCCTTTCAAATTGTCATTGTAATAAATCTTTTAAGAAATTTGGTGCGTATTTAAAATATTTTGTATCTTTGCGGAAATATCTTCTAAAAAATGTGAAAAGAGGAGGGGTTTAATGAGCTATATATAAATATGGTGTAATAAAAAACGGGGATTTTTGAAGCAATTATTAGTGCCTCTGAACAGATTTGGGAAATAAAGGGTATGATATGAGCGTTATCGCTTATGACACAAAGATATAGGAGATTTTAGTTATTAATTTTAATAAATTGTTTTATGAAAGAAAGAGTATTAGTGCTTTTGGCTTGCTTGTTTGCAAGTTTCACATTGGCAATGGCACAGACACGTTCAGTACGTGGTACCGTTGTTGATGAGGCGGGAGATCCCGTTATCGGTGCTTCCGTACTGGTAAAAGGAACGACTACTGGTACTATCACTGACGTGGAAGGTGCTTTCGTTCTGCCAAACGTCCCCTCTAACGCTACGACCCTGATGATTTCATTCGTCGGCTTCCGTACTCAGGAGGTGGCTATCGCCAATAACGTGCAGGTAGTGCTGTCTCCTGAAGCTGAGCTGCTTGACGAGGTGATGGTAGTGGCTTACGGTACGGCTAAGAAGTCTTCATTCACTGGTTCTGCTTCTGTGGTGGACAATGAGAAACTGGAGCTTCGTCCTATCACTAACGTAACCAAGGGTCTGGAAGGTCAGACTACCGGTGTCCTGATGACTTCAGGTTCTGGTCAGCCGGGTTCTTCTCCTGAAATCCGCGTTCGTGGTTTCGGCTCTATCAATGCTTATTCTGACCCTCTGTATGTTGTGGATGGTATTCCTTACGATGGTCAATTGAACTCTCTGAACCCTTCTGATATCGAGAGCATGACTATCCTGAAGGATGCATCTGCCGGTGCTCTGTATGGTGCCCGTGGTGCTAACGGTGTCGTAATGATCACTACTAAGCGTGGTAAGGAAGGTAAGGCTCAGGTAACCTGGCGTTCAACTTTAGGCTGGTCTTCTCGTGCCATCAAGCAGTATGACTTGGTTGACCAGAAGGACTTCGTTCAGCTGACTTACGAGGCAATCCGTAACGCATACGCGTTTGACAATGGCTATTCTTGGAATGAGGCTGAGGCTGCTGCACGAGCTAACTTAGGTGGCGCTAACTACCTCGGTGGCCAGGGTGGTGAGCTTTACAACCCATTCAAGAACTACACTTGGGACCAGCTGATTGACCCTGCTACCGGTCAGATTCACGCTGATGCTAAGGCAGCATGGAATGAAAACTGGTTTGACATGGTTAAGCACAACAACGCTTTCCGTCATGAGCACCAGCTGTCAGTAAACGGTGGTACTGACAGAACCAAGTATATGTTCTCATTAGGTTACCTGAACGAGGACGGTATCTTGAAGACTACGGCTTTCCAGCGTTACAGTGCTCGTGCCAACATTTCTTCTCAGATTACTGACTGGTTCAACACCAGCATCAATACTAACCTGACTCATACTGACTCTAACTTCAGCAACTATTCAGATACATCTACGTCTAACGTATGGTACACCGCTCAGTTCCTCTCTCCATTGATGCCTATGTATGTGAAGGATGCCAGCGGTAACAATGTACTGGATGCCAACGGTCAGCCACAGCTCGACTGGGGTGATCAGCCAGGTGCTAACCGTCCCGGTACACTGAGCGACTTCAACTCTTTAGGTATGTTGACTCAGGATAAGGCTCGCGACCGTCGTGACGCAGCTGGTCTGCGTACCAGCATGACCTTCGGCTCTGACAAGGAGTCTATGGGCTGGGCACAGGGTATCAAGCTGCAGCTGAACTTCGGTGTTGACTACAGCAGCCTGAACCGTATGAACTATATGAATATGTATCATGGTAACCAGGCTAACGCCGGCGGTTTGCTGACCAAGCGTAACACACGCACCCAGAGCTACACTTTCAACCAGTTGCTCACTTGGGACCGCAGTTTCGGCAAGCACACCATCAGTCTGTTGGCTGGTCATGAGTTCTATGCTTACAAGTATGAGTATCTGCAGGCTGGTAAGACAAACCTCGTGGATGGTATCCTCGAACTGCGTCCTGCAACTACTATGTATGATGCTGACTCTTATACTCATAATTACCGCATCAACTCTTGGCTGGGCCGTGCTCAGTACAACTATGATGACAAGTACTACTTTGACGCTTCTATCCGTCGTGACGGTTCTTCCCGTTTCTATAAGGACAACCGCTACGGTACCTTCTGGTCAGTAGGTGCTAACTGGCGTATCTCTAAGGAACGTTTCATGGAGGATATCTCTTGGATCAACAACCTCTCTTTGAAGGTCAGCTACGGTCAGCAGGGTAACGATAACCTCGATACCTACTATGCATGGCAGTCTCTCTACAGTCTTGAGTACCCTAACGCTAACCAGATCGGTGGTTTCATCAGCACTCTGGAAAACCGTGGTATCTCTTGGGAGAAGAACGGCAACTTCAACGTGGGTGTTGAAGGTACATTCCTCGATAACCGCATCCGTTTCAGCGGTGAGTTCTACGTTCGTAAGACTACAGACATGTTGCTGAACTACCCGATGCCTCTGTCAACCGGTTTCGATGGCTATTATGCTAACGTGGGTGATATGCGCAACAGCGGTATTGAGTTGGATTTGACTGGTACCATCATCCGCAACAAGGATTTTGAATGGAACGTTCGTTGGATGGGTTCAACCCAGAAGAATAAGGTGCTGAAGCTGACTGCTGAGTCTCCTGAGATTATCAGTGGTAACTATATCATCAAGGAAGGCATGACCCTCCGTACATTCTACATGCCTAAGTCTGCCGGCGTTGACCCTGCAACAGGTGCTCAGCTCTATTGGACTTATGACAAGGATGACAATGGCGATATGATCCCAGGCACTGAGACTATTACTTCTGACTACTCTAAGGCTAACACTACCAAGTACTATTTCGGTAGCCGTATTCCTGACCTGTATGGTAGTATCTCAACTGACTTCTCTTGGAAGGGCATCGACCTCTCTATCCTGACAACTTACTCAATCGGTGGTAAGGTATATGACGCTCTGTATGCACAGGCTATGGACAACATGTACTACAACAATGCATTCCACAAGAATCTGTTGCGCCGTTGGCAGAAGCCAGGTGACATCACTGATGTTCCTCGCGTTGAAGTGGCAAGCTCAAATGTTCGTACTAACCGCTTCTTGGTTAACGCTTCATATTTCGCTATCAAGAACATCACACTGGGTTACACCTTGCCAAAGGCATGGACCCGTGCTGCTGGTCTGAGCAATGTACGTGTATTCGGTTCTGTTGATAACCTTGCCCTGTTCACTCACCTGAACGGTATGGATCCTCAGAACAGCTTTGACGGCCGAACGAACTATGATTATGCTCCAAATAAGACATGGTCATTAGGTGTGGAAGTGAAGTTCTAACTTTTAAAACAGGAGAATATATATATGAAATCAATTTTTAAATATACATTAATCGGCTTGTTGGCAGGTGGTATGTTCACCGCTTGCTCTGAAGATCAGCTTGATACCCAGCCAACCAACTCTATGTCTGGTGCCAGCTTGATGACTACTTCAGACGCTGCTATGGTTCCTCTGAACGGTATCTACCGTTCTATGTACACTTCCGGTTGGTCAACTACCGGTAACACTCACCAGTGCTTTGGTATCATTGCCTATAATCTGACAGGTGATGTGATGGGCGATGACCTTATCATGAAAGCCTCTGGTAGCGGTTGGTTCTGGTATGACGCTGTATATAATGTAAAGGCTCATTTCACCAGCAGCTCATGGCGTTCATACGACCTCTGGTTTGCTTTCTATCAGTGGATTTCAAACGCTAACTATATCCTGGCTGCTGAGGAAACTATGGAAGGTGACAACGTAAACTATGTAATGGGTCAGGCTTACGCTATCCGTGCTTACTCATACTTCATGCTGTCACAGTTCTTTGCTCGTACATACGTGGGTCATGAGAGCGAGCCTTGCGTTCCTATCTATACTGAGCCAACTTCTCCTGAGACTGAAGGTCAGCCTCGTTCTACCGTTGCTCAGGTTTATGCACAGATCACTTCTGATATCCAGAAGGCTGTTCAGTACCTGGAAGGAACTACTCAGGCTCATAAGAGCCACATCAGCTACGGCGTAGCTCGTCAGTTGCAGGCTCGTATCGCCCTTACTATGGAAGACTGGCAGACTGCAAAGACTGCTTCTGAAGCTGCCATTGCTTGGGCTAACAGCAATGGTATCACCATTCAGCCAGTGGCTGCATTCGACGGTGTGAACAGTGTCGATGCAGGCAACGTGATGTGGGGAGCTCAGATTATATCTGACCAGAGCGGTATGTATGCCGGTTTCTTCACTCACATGGATCCAGATGCTCCTTATGGTGGTCGTGCACTGAAGGCTATCAATGCTGAGCTGTATGCTAAGATGAACGATACCGATGAGCGTAAGGCTGCTTGGTGGACTGCTGACTTAGTTAATGACAAGCTGAAGTTCGCTGATATGCAGACTTGGATGGGTGACTATATCTGGATGCGTGTTGAGGAAGCTTACCTGACTGCTGCTGAGGCTAACTGTATGCTGGGTGACAACAGCTCTGCTCAAAACTGGCTGAACCAGTTGATGGCAAAGCGTGATCCTGCTTACAACTGCACCAAGACTGGTACCGCAATGGGTGCGCTGACATCTGACGTTACTGGTTCTCTGCGTGAGGAAATCATCAACCAGCGTCGTATCGAGCTGTGGGGTGAGTACGGACGTGTATTCGATATCCGTCGTCTGAAGCAGGGCTTCCGCCGTACATCTGCTCAGGGCTGGCCAGATGCTGCC
Source organism: Bacteroidaceae bacterium (assembly GCA_017471185.1). Lineage (GTDB taxonomy): Bacteria > Bacteroidota > Bacteroidia > Bacteroidales > Bacteroidaceae > Bacteroides. The sequence goes on along the minus strand of JAFUVZ010000040.1, from coordinate 31,785 downwards.
CTGTTGTCTAACCGTCCTACAGACAATCCTGAGAACTACATGTGGGTGCTGACTATCCCTCAGGCTGAGTTCGATGGAAATGCTGCACTGGATGCTTCTAAGGATCAGAATCCTACTGGTGATCAATAACCTTTAAAATGTAATTGAACAATGAGAATCAATAAATATATTTTAGGCTTAGGTTTTGCAATGGCTACCATGTTCGCAGCCTGCAACACTGACAACGAAGGTGCTATCTATCATCCTTCAAATGCTGGCGTTAAGTTCCAGGTAGAAAGTGCTGCCATCACGCTGAATCCTTCTGATACAGGTGGTAGTGTCTATCTGTTCCGTAGTGATGCAAGCTCTGACTTGACCGTTGGTTTGACAGCAGGTCTTGTATCAAAGGATAGTGAAGGCAACGAGGTGCTTGCTCCTCTGCCTGACGGTATCTCTGTTCCTTCAAGCGTTACTTTCAAGGCTGGCGAAGGCTCTGTTCTGGTTCCTGTAACTGTTGGTGACATTACTTTGGGAACTTCTTACCCTGTGAGAATCTCTATTACAGACACTTCTGCTGCTCCTGAGATTGACCCCGTGAACAGTATGGATGTATCCGTGATGAAGGATTACGTATGGACCCGTATGCCTAACGGCATGCACATCATCTCTGAGTGGATGGGTGATGAATGGGACGATGTGCTGGAGGTGGCTGAAGGCACTTCTACCCTCTACAGGGCATACAACGTCTATATTAAGGGCTATTCTCTCCAGTTCTGGGTAGAGGGTAGCAAGGTAACCGTGAAGCCTCACGCTTGTGACTACTCAAGCAGCTATGGTGACATCTGGGCTGAAGGTGAAGGCACTTTCGCAAACGGTGTTGCTGATATGACCATTGAGTTTTATGTACCTGGCGTAGGTTCATTCGGACCGGCTCATGAAATCATTCAGATTAAATAACGTCTGAATAAGCATAATGAAATGAGAAAGCCTGGGCGAGAAGCTCAGGCTTCTCTTTTTATATCTTCCTGCACTTGATGATGACTTTCTCCTGTGGATGCAGGATGGTGGCGAAGAGGTAGGTGTCTCCGCCTTCTGTGATGTGCAGGCGTTTGCGAAGGTCGGCTACTGAAGTAGGGAAGTTCCTGACGGTCAGGTTAGCTTTAGACGTATCTGCTAATAAGGCCTTCAGCTCTTTCTTGCTAAATCCGCTGACGGATTCCACTGCAAAAGTTCTGCCAGGGAAGTCGGTAATCAGCTTGTCTGAAGTGTAGAGATGGCTGTTGGTCTGCAATTTTGCTGTTTCAAATCTCTCCGCAATACTGCGGAATGCGCCAGCTTTCATGATGGAAGCGTTGGGCTCGTACAGATATTGTCCGATACCTGAAGCCATAGGACATGAGGCGGTTACTTCCTCTTGCTTGGTGAAACAGAATGTTTCTGTATGGTCTTTCCGAATGTTGATGCAATGGATGGGTATTGTTTCCGCTTGTGTCTCAGTATTGGCGTTGAGAATCAGCAGCAGTTCCTTACATTCATTATTTACTGAAATGATGTGTGCCTCTTGAATATGTTTCAGCTGGCTCATCGCCAGGCTGAGGTCAAGCATAGGCGATAGCTTTACCATCACATGACTGGCTTTAGAGACAAGCAATGATTCCAAGGCGCAGATGTCAGGCTCGCAATCGCTGATGGCTACAGTCTTTCCTCCATGCCCATCTCTACGTGCCGGGTCAATGAAAATCCAATCAACGGGTACTTTCAGCTGCTTTAGCCAGGAAACACTATCGGAATTGACAATTGATAATTGGCAGTTGGCAATCGGATTCTCTTGTTGCAAAATATGGAAGTTGTGACCCGCTATTTCGGCAAGTGTTTCTTGCCTTTCAACATATATTGCTTGCTTAAAAGCACGGGAGATAAACCAGCAGTCGATGCCGAATCCGCCAGTCAGGTCAATGAATGAGTCAGTCTGACCAGATGCTGCGACTACACCATATTTATATATAGCTGTAGCTTCAGAAGAACATTGCTCCAAAGGCAAATGAGGTGGATAGATGATATCCTCACAGGCTGCCCATGTAGGCACTTTCTCACGAATGCTTTGCCATCCCGCAATCTGTGTGAGCGCATACAGTATGTCAATATCGGGATATCTGCCTGCCTGCAAGGCCAATTGTCTCACATCATCCTCCCTATGTCCGCGGATAAACTGCTTCATGGTATCACTCGGTATTTCTCTTTGGCAGTCTGACGGCTCACTAAGTTGAAATGCCACCATTCCGTAGGCAATGACCTGAAGCCAGCCTGACGCATTACTTGAATCAATAAACGCCTGTTCTGTAGGGCCTCTTGGCTGATTGCAGTATAATCAGTATTGGCTTCCCTACCCAAATGGTCCACCTTGGTACCCATCGGTATTGTATCACCTTCCGCATTGGCTATGCTGATATCCACTGCCAGGCCATAATTATGGAGACCTCCGCCATGCGCAGGATTCGACACGTAATTCTGCTGGCGTGTGCCTTTCACCACTTCCCACATCTGCTGCTGGACATGCATAGGTCTTGCAGCATCGAAGATAATCAGGGAATAATCAGGATGCCTCTGGCGCAATAATTGTTGCGCTCTCAGCAGGGGAGCAATCGCATCAGGATGGAGATAGGCCTCTTTCAGATCCTGATACAAGAGTTTTCCAGTGAAGTTATCCTCACGGGCATACATCAGGCTTACCCGTATGCTACTGTCCTGTTCCATTACATTCACATAGCCCAACGAGTCTAAATACAACGCTGTATGGCTAAGCTCATGCAAAGGTTCGACGGATGGCTGAGGTTGTGTAATGGAATCTTCAGGCATAACCGTAATATCCTGCCTCGCATGTAACTGGCAGGAATAGAGTGTCAGGAATAATAAGGCACAAGTCAGCTTCATAAACGAGGCATAGCAGTACTTGCAGCCATGCAGACAACCCACGTATGGATTCACCGATAAGTCTGCTACCGGCAGGTTCGACTTCGTCATCACTGGCTTCACTTCAATCTCCTGTATCTTCACCATGAAAACTATAATTTACTATTCTTAATCTTTCTAATGCACCACGCAAAGCCCTTGGCGGTGCGGCAGGCACTATCCATGAAATGATTGCCCGTGTTCCATTCCAGCGTCGTGTGGTCTGGACCCAGGATTTGTTTCAGGTGCTCATGCTCCCAACGCACATTGTTGCCCACTTGTGCTATGGCCTTGTTGCGGCTGTGCTCCTCGCGGTCGCCAAGACTGAGATAGACGTAATGCGCATAGACGGCATGGGCATCCGAGAAACCACACCAGGCATCTATCCACAACGATGGTGACACGGCAGCTACGGCCTCGAAACACTCGGCTTTAGATGCAGCCCAGCGAGAGAAAAGCCCGCCCAAGGAATAGCCGCCCAGAATAACCGGCAGACTGCCAAATCGCTCTTTCAAATAGGGAATAAGGCTGCCAGTGATATAGTTTAGTGTATCGAGGGCATGTTCGCCCACTGCCTGGCGCTTTGACACAGCAGGGTCGTGCCACGGTGTGAGTTCCACTTCCCAGTCACCGATGGTAAATGCTGCCATGACGAACGATGTACCTGTAGCCTCGCTAATCATGGTTACCTCGCTGTCAATACTGCCCAGTTCCTGTGCGCCTAATGTCTGTATAAGCAACAACTGCGGTTGCTGTTCTCCTTCAGCGTAAAGCAGGCATTCGCGCCCGCCAATCTGTAATGTATGTTTCATATCTGGTTGCAAAGGTACGATAAAAATCCCGAACAATGAAAGACTATCCGAGACGATAATGTCACTTTTTGAGACTAAGCCTTTTCTCGCTATTCTATCGGTGTCGTCGCCATGATTGATTGTCATTAAACCTGCATCAAAATTACGAATTATTATTGTATCTTTGCAAACAAAACTGGGAAAGATTATGGATGAGGCAAAGATTATGGAGATGCTGCTGGAGCATGGCATCAGACCTACGGCTAACCGACTGATGCTGGTGAAGGAACTGGCTCTGGCGGGAAAGGCACTGACTATGACGGAACTGGAGGACCGCGTGGAGACCATTGACAAATCGAACGTGTTTAGAACGCTCATGCTGCTCAGGGAGCAACACTTGGTACACGTTATGGAGGATGGCGACAATGCCGTGAGATATGAACTGTGCCATAGCCATAATGCGGAGCGTGACAGCGATGTGCATGCCCACTTTTATTGCGAACGATGCCATCAGACATTCTGCCTCTATGACATACCAGTACCGCAGGTGAACCTGCCCGACGGCTATCGCATGAACACCATCAACTACCTGATTAAAGGAGTTTGCCCTAAATGCGGATAGAATGGAAAATGAATAATGAAAAATAGGGTGGGGGTCTTAACCCTGCACCCTATCTAAGCATCATGATGCGAGGCTTGCCTCGTCTTTTTTATGCTTTCTCGAAATCTTCCTTGCCAACACCGCAGAGTGGGCATACCCAATCTTCAGGTATGTCTTCAAAGGCAGTGCCTGGAGCGATGCCGTTGTCTGGATCACCCTTAGCTGGGTCGTATTCATAACCGCATACTGAGCAAATGTACTTATCCATAATTCTCAAAAATTAAAAAGTTAGCTAATCATTATTACTTGTCTCTTGTTGCAAAGTTAGCAATCTTCTGACGAAAACAAAATATTTTTGCCATTATTCTTTGTCAGAATGGGAAGATTTGCGTAATATTGCCCCATGAAAGTGCTGTTAATAGAAGATGATGATGACCTGCGCGAGATAATCATACGCTCGCTTGAAAAGGAGAGGTCAGTGGTGGAAGCTGCCGCCACCTTTGAGGAAGCAAGGCAGAAGGTTTTTGTCTATCAGTATGATTGCATACTGCTGGATATCATGCTGCCTGGCGGAAGCGGACTTGACCTGCTGCGTGAGCTCTTTGCCAAAGGCAGACGGGAGAATGTGATTATCATATCTGCTAAGGATTCCATTGAGGACAAGGTGGCTGGACTGAACCTGGGTGCTGATGACTATCTGACCAAGCCGTTCCATCTGGCGGAACTGCACGCACGCATCAAGAGCCTGCTCAGACGCAACCAACGTGGAGGAGAGCAGACGCTGCAACTGGGAAACGTATGCCTGAACCCAGAAACCTATGAGGTGAAAGTGGGTGGACAATGTGTGGAACTGGGCAGGAAGGAATATGACATCCTGGAGTATTTGATGCACCGGCCTAACCGCATGATTGAGAAGGGGATGCTGGCTGAGGCAGTATGGGGTGACCATATTGACCAGAGCGACAACTTCGATTTCGTTTATGCGCAGATGAAGAACCTGAGGAAGAGACTCAGTCAGGCTGGCGCATCTATCGAGATAAAGACTGTTTACGGATTCGGTTATAAACTGGTGGAGGAATGAAACTACTGCATGTGATAGGTATAAGGTTGTTGCTGCTTACGGCACTGGTACTGACGCTATGGTCGGTATTTTTCTATCGTGGCATCATGCAGGAAATCAGTGATGAAGCTGACGAGGCCCTGGAGCAGTATGCTGAAAGCATCATCATCAGAGAGGCGAGGGGAGAGGAACTGCCCACCGTGTCGAGCGGATCTAACAACCAGTTCTTTATCCGTAAAGTGACGGCTGAATATGCGCAGAGCCAGCCGGAGGATAGGTTTGAGGACAGGGATGTGTATGTCAGCGAAACGGGTGAACGTGAGCCCGCCCGTGTCTATACACATGTCTATCAGGATACGGATGGCTCCTGGAACGAGATTGAGGTGTCAACGCCTCATGTGGACAAGGAGGAACTGCGTGAGGAGATTTTCTCATGGCTTTTGTTTCTGCTTACTGCCATCATGCTGGCTATCGTGGTGGTAAACGTTTGGGTGGTACAGAACAGTATGAGACCCCTACAGAACCTGTTGCGATGGCTTGATGCCTACAGGCTGGGGAAGGATAACAAGCAGTTAGATAATCCTACGGACATCAAGGAGTTTGTTAAACTGAACGAGACGGTGATGCACAGCATGGAGAGGAACGAGAAGCTGTTTGAACAGCAGAAGCAGTTTATAGGCAACGCTGCACATGAGCTGCAGACACCTATCGCGGTATGCCAGAACCGACTGGAGATGCTGCTGGATGATGAGAAGTTGGACGAGCATCAGATAGAGGAACTGGGGAAGACGCTACAGACGCTGGGTAATATGTCGAGACTGAACCGCTCGTTGCTGTTGCTCTGCAAGATTGAAAACGGACAGTTTAATGACAAGACGCGCGTGGATATGGCTCAGTTGCTGGAGCAGTTGCTGGCTGATTTTAAGGAGGTTTATTCACACAAACAGATAACTGTGAACTTGAAGATACAGGAACCTTTTATTGTACAGATGGATGAGTCGCTGGCATCAGTGCTGCTGTCGAATCTACTGAAGAACGCTTTCGTGCATAACATAATGATGGGACGTATAGTGGTGATGATGAGGCAGAACGAGCTGCGTATCTCTAACACGGGTTCCTTTGTGGCGTTGGATGAAAAAAAAGTGTTCAGTCGTTTCTATCATGCTTCTGGCAAGAAATCGTCAACTGGCTTGGGACTTTCTATCGCAAAGGCAATATGCGACCAGTATGGCATGACGATTCGTTATCGCTTCGGCGAAGGGAAACACCATTTTGCCGTTGAACGTTGAACATTGAGCATTGAGCATTGAACATTATTATCTTACAAACTTTTTTCTTATTTCAGATTCTTTTCAGAATTGTGTCAGAACTTTGCAGCGATATCCGATATTGGATGTAATTATAATATGATGAGACAATGAAAAGAATGAACGTATTACTACTTAGTTTGATGCTCTGTTCTGCCATGATGGCGGCAGGATGCGACAACAGCATCGGTGTGGATGACGATATCCCGCAGAGCTATGTGCCACAGGCTGTCATGCAGTCGTTTAATGATAAATATCCTGGCTCTAAAGCTACCTGGGAAATGGAACGTGGTATGCTGAAGGCGGAGTTCCGCAAAGACAGGAGGGATGTTGACGCTTGGTTTGACAACAACGGGAAATGGGTGCGCTCAGAAACTGACCTGGTAGCAAGGGATTTGCCAAATTCAATCAAAACGATGCTGGAATCCACTTATCCAGGTTATCATATTGATGATACTGACTTGATTGAAACTCCTACGGAAAAGTATTACCTGGTAGAACTGGAGAAGCGGGGAAGTATGGATATCAAGGTTAAAGTAACTGAAGACGGGAAAATCATATCATGAATGAAACTTATTTGATTATAGGCTCCAAGATTCTTGGAGCCTTAGCTTTGCTCATATTCGGTATGAAGATCATGAGCGAGGCGCTGCAGAAAATGGCGGGTCCGCAACTGAGGCATGTGTTGGGGGCGATGACCACTAACCGCTGGACTGGTTTGCTTACGGGTATGCTCATCACGGTAGCCGTGCAATCTTCTTCTGCCACCACGGTGATGACCGTTTCCTTTGTCAATGCAGGTCTGCTGCCTTTGGCGCAGGCTATCTCCGTGATTATGGGTGCCAACATCGGCACCACACTAACTGCCTGGATTATGTCTGCCGGATTCACCATGAACATCACGGATTTCGTATGGCCAGCCTTCGTGGTGGGCATCGCCCTGATGGTTTACTGGCGTAAGTACCGCTATTTCGGCGATTTCCTCTTTGGCGTGGCATTCATGTTCTTCTCATTGGCTACACTAAGTGTGGCAGGAAAGGAACTGGATTTGGGACATAACGAAACAATGGTGGAGTTTTTCTCTTCATTCAATACCAGTAGTTACGGCAGTATTTTCATCTTCCTGATTATAGGTACGATACTCACCTGCATCGTTCAGTCGTCAGCTGCGCTGATGGCTATCACGATGGTGCTTTGCTCCAGCGGTGTGCTGTCTATTTACTTAGGCATCGCTTTGGTGATGGGTGAGAATATCGGTACCACCATGACCGCTAACCTGGCTGCGATGACTGGTAACACGCAAGCCAGGAGGGCGGCTATGGCACACCTGGTGTTCAACGTCATTGGTGTTGTGTGGATGATGGCGCTGTTCTATCCGTTTGCCAATATGGCTTGCAGCTTGGTGGGGGTAGATCCCGAATCTTCCAACGTAGCAGTTGACAAACTGTCGTACGCACTGGCCGCCTTTCACACCATGTTCAACATCACCAACTCGTTCCTGCTGATTTGGTTTATCCCCCAGATGGAGAAACTGGTATGCTGGATTGTCAAGCCAGGCTCTACGGAAGATGATGAGGAATTCCGCTTGCAGTTTATCCATTCCGGTCTGATGAAGACGCCTGAACTCTCTGTGCTGGAGGCCAGGAAAGAAATAGTTTCCTTCAGCGAACGGCTGGAGCGTATGTTCGCTATGGTCCGCGAGATGCTGCATGAACATGAAGAGGAGAAGAGCGTCAAGCTCTATGCGCGCATTGAGAAATATGAGAATATCTGCGACCGTCTGGAACAGGACATCGCCCAATACTTGGGAAATGTTAGTAATGCACACCTGAGTGATGATACAAAGGGCAAGATTCGTTCGATGCTGCGAGAAATAGGCGAACTGGAAAGTGTGAGTGACTCTTGCTACAACATAGCCAGGGTGCTGATGAGGAAACAAGAGAAGAAGGAGAAGTTTACAGCTGCCCAGGAAAACAGCGTGGACAGCATGATGAACCTGGTATCTTATTTCCTGACTCACATGACCTTGTCGCTGAAGAAACCCAGGAAAGAGGTGGATGTGCATCAGACCTACAATCTGGAGAATGAACTCAACAGTTATCGTGACCTGTTGAAAAGCAATAACATCATTGACCTGAATGAACATCGCTACAACTACGCCTCTGGCAGTATGTATATGGATATAGTCAACGAATGTGAGAAATTAGGCGACTATATTGTGAATGTTGTCGAGGCAAGGTTTGGGAAATAAAGGATTATTTATGTAATTTTGTAGCGATTTTGATATCTGAGAAAATATACATGACAGAAAACAACCATATATTGAAAGGGCTTTCCGATATAGAGGTGCAACGCAGCCGTGAGGAACATGGAAGAAACGTGCTCACGCCTCCCAAGCGCAAATCTATGTGGAAGCTCTACCTGGAGAAGTTTGAAGACCCGGTGATACGCATACTGCTGGTGGCGGCATGCCTGTCACTGGGTATTTCCGTGTTTGAGAACGAATATGCGGAGACCATTGGCATTATAGCCGCTATCCTGCTGGCTACGGGCGTGGGCTTCCTCTTTGAATATGATGCCAACCGCAAGTTTGACTTGCTCAATACCGTAAATGACGACAATGCCGTCAGAGTGATACGCAACGGCAGTGTGTGCGAGGTACCACGCAAGGAGGTGGTGGTGGGCGATGTCGTGCTGCTGGAGACGGGTGAGGAGGTGCCTGCAGACGGACAGCTGACTGAAGCTGTGTCATTGCTCGTGAACGAGTCATCGCTGACTGGTGAGCCTTCTGCCTCGAAGACCACTGATAAGACGCATTTCCACAAGGATGCCACCTATGCTGATGATATGGTGATGCGAGGTACGACTGTACTCGATGGGCATGGTGTGATGGAGGTGCGTGCTGTGGGCGACGCTACGGAGATAGGCAAGGTGGCAAGGCAGAGTATGGAGGAGACGCATGAGGAGACACCGCTGAACAAACAGCTGGATAAACTGGCGAGACTGATTGGCTATGTGGGATTTACGGTGGCTGGTCTTGCTTTTGTGCTTTTCTTCGTCAAAGACGTGCTGCTGATATATGATTTTTCACAACTGCATACTTTCGAGGATTGGCTGGAACCTGTGAAGGACACGCTGCAGATATTCATGATGGCTGTCACGCTGATTGTAGTGGCAGTTCCTGAGGGGTTGCCTATGAGCGTTACCCTGAGCTTGGCTTTGAACATGAGGCGTATGCTCTCTACCAACAATCTGGTGCGCAAGATGCACGCCTGCGAGACGATGGGCGCCATCAATGTGATCTGCACCGATAAGACGGGCACGCTGACTCAGAACCAGATGCAGGTTAGGAAAGCTTGTTTTTATTCCGTTGACCGTTCACCATTGACCGTTGATAATAAATCAATGTTCAATGCTCAATGTTCAACAATAATCGCAGAGGGAATATGTGCCAATTCAACCTCGTTCCTGGAGATACCTGCCGACGGAAGCAAACCTACTGGAATTGGTAATCCTACAGAGGTGGCATTGTTGCTCTGGCTGTATCAGCAAGGCATTGATTACCTCAAGCTAAGGCAGGAGGCGAAGGTGATAGACCAGCTGGCGTTCTCTACGGAACGCAAATATATGGCGACATTAGTGCATTCACCATTGTTGGACAAGGATATCTTATATATAAAAGGTGCACCAGAAATTGTGTGCGCTATGTGCGGTCAAGTGGCTACAACCAACGGACTGAAGCCGATTGAGGAGTATCAGCAGGCCATCAGTCAGGACTTGCTGAACTACCAGAACGAGGGCATGCGTACGCTTGGCTTCGCCTTCAGGATTATTGAACATGGAGCATTGAACATTGAACATGATTTATTATCAACGGTCAACGGTCAAAGTGTTTTCTTAGGCTACGTCGCCATCAGCGACCCTGTACGTGCTGATGTCCCTGCTGCCGTGAAGCGATGTCAGGATGCCGGTATCCAAGTGAAAATCGTGACAGGTGACACGCCTGCCACAGCTACCGAGATAGGTCGTCAGATAGGTCTTTGGACTGAACAGGATACAGACCGTAACCGCATAACGGGTACTGACTTTGCCGCATTGAATGACGAGGAGGCGTTAGACAGGGTACTTGACCTGAAGATTATGTCGAGAGCCAGACCAACTGACAAGCAACGATTAGTGCAGCTCCTGCAGAAGAAGGGAGCTGTGGTGGCTGTTACTGGCGATGGTACGAATGATGCCCCGGCCTTGAATCATGCGCAGGTGGGATTGTCGATGGGCTCAGGTACCTCAGTGGCAAAAGAGGCTTCAGACATCACCCTGCTGGATGATTCGTTCAACAGCATCGGCACAGCTGTGATGTGGGGACGCTCACTCTACCGCAATATCCAGCGTTTCATCCTCTTCCAGCTTACAATTAATCTGGTGGCGCTGCTCATCGTGCTCTTTGGCGCTTTCTTCGGTACCGAACTGCCGTTGACGGTTACCCAGATGTTGTGGGTGAATCTCATCATGGACACATTTGCTGCCCTGGCTCTGGCTTCTATTCCTCCCAGTGACAGCGTGATGAAGGAAATGCCGCGCAGACCGACAGACTTCATCATCACCAGTCCGATGAGGAACTTCATCTTCGGCTATAGCATGTTATTCGTGGTGGCGCTCATGGCCTTGCTCTATCTATACAACCATGCTGCCGGGGGTATGACACTTCATAGGCTCACCATATTCTTCACTGTATTCGTGATGCTCCAGTTCTGGAATCTGTTTAATGCCAAGACTTTTGGCTCTACAGATTCTGCGTTCAGCAACCTGGGTCATTCTTATGGTTTGCTGCTGGTAGCCGTACTGATTTTGGTGGGGCAAGTGTTGATTGTACAGATTGGGGGCGAGGTGTTCCGCACGGAGCCACTTAGCATCAAGGAATGGCTTGCTATCTTGGGCACTACGTCCTGTGTTCTGTGGATAGGAGAAATAGAAAGACTGATTAGAAGAATTCGGAGAAATGATTAATGTTCAACGGTCAACGGTCAACGGTCAAGTGTCATTTATCGCCACCATTGGTTTCTTTGATGGCGTGCATTTGGGACACCGGCACCTTATCAATCAGGTGCTTCAGATGGCTCATGACCGTCGGCTGGAACCATTAGCCATTACTTTCGTACAACGCCCCCGTCAGGTTATTCATCATGAGGCAGCACGCAACTGCCTGCTCACCACACTTGACGAGAAACTCCATCTACTCAAAGAGGTTGGCGTAAGCCGTTGCGAGGTGATGGAGTTTACCCCGGAACTTGCCAGTATGACAGCCAGGGAGTTCATGCAGAAGCTTCATGACCAATATAGGGTGAAAGCTCTTGTGATAGGTTATGACCATCGGTTCGGACACAATCGGTCTGAAGGATTTGACGACTATGTGAGCTATGGAAACGATTTGGACATTGAGGTGATTCAAGCTAACCAGTTTCCGGCGGTCAGCTCGTCAAGGATTCGAGAACTGCTGCTTTGTGGTGACTTGAAGGTAGCCAATCAGTGTCTGGGTTATGACTATCTGCTTCAAGGCAGGGTGGTGAACGGATTTCATGTAGGACATACCATCGGCTATCCTACCGCCAACCTGGAGGTACAAGCGGAGAAGCTCATACCAGCCAATGGCGTATATGCCGTAAGGGTTGAGTTAGGCGAAGGACATTATCAGGGTATGCTCAACATCGGTACACGCCCCACATTGGCTAATGGCGATGAACGTAGTATCGAGGTGCATATCTTCGATTTTGACGAGAATATATATAATAAGAAGTTGAGACTTTCGCTGGTGAAGCGTATGCGTGGCGAAGTGAAGTTTGCCAATACAGAACAGCTTGTCTTGCAGCTGAAGCAGGATGAGGCGGATATCAGGAGTGTTCTGGCGTAGAGGGTAATCTTTATAATAAAAAGAAGATGAAGAGGTCGATAGCATTGGTTCTGGTATATTTCCTGTTGCAACTACTGGCAACGGGACTTATAGCCTTGATCATTAATCAAGGGTCAACGGTCAACATCCAACAAACCACCGTTCTTGGCTTGCTGATTTCTGATTTTCTGATGGCGGGCGTTCTGCTTTATATGGGCTATATGCGTGACAAGAAGCAGTGGGAACCTGTTGCTCCTTCCTTTATGCTGTGGACCTTCGTGGCAGGTATCTCTGCCATCTTCATCACTGACACCATTTCCTCATTGGCTGACTTCCTACCTGACCTGCTGGAAGATTCGTTTGCCTCCATTGAGTCATCCTGGGCAGGTGTTCTGGCTATCACCATCGTAGGGCCCGTGTTGGAGGAGATGCTTTTCCGAGGCGCCATCACTACGGAATTGCTGAAATGTTACAATCCTAAGTATGCCATCTTCCTGTCAGCCCTTTTCTTCGGCATTTTTCACCTCAATCCAGCTCAGATACTCACCGCTTTCCTGATAGGTCTGTTGCTGGCGTGGCTCTATTATAAGACGCAGAGCTTGTGGCCAGGCATCCTGGTGCATGTCATGAACAACAGTTTGTCTGTCTATTTCACCCAGACTTATCCAGAAGAAGACAGCTTGATTCAGTTGCTTGGTCCTACCCTCGTCTTTATTTGCCTGGCTCTCTCCATCCGCCTGTTGATCTTGTCAGTTCGGAAATTGGATCGTTGCAAATAGGGAATCACTTGCCGTAGTAGCCGATGAACAATGGGCAACTGGTGTTTGTCTCCACAATGGCGTAGATAAACGGACGGTCGAGGTGTAACTGAGCCACCCTTGAAGGACCTATCGATGTGTTTTTGGCGATGATGTCGGTCACGGCAGCAGCCTCTGCCCCTTCCTCGTCCATCAGGAAGAATGTTTTCTGCAAGGCGCTTAAATCCAAAGGCTCTTTCTCTTCCATAAGTGACAGTTCATGCCAATCGAACTTCAGGTTCGGATTGATGGTCTTCATATAATCAAAGAGGTGTTCCTCTGTATATTCCGATGTGAACTTGGGAGCGTATAGCTCTATCGTAGCCTGCTGAGGCTTGCCAGGATACCATTCGGCAGTAATCGTTACCTTATAATCCAAGACAGCAGGAATCACATCCTCCATTGCCACCCCTTTCTTAGGTAAGATGAATACCATCTGGAAAGATCCGTCAACAAAAGGTCTCACGCCCAACTGGTATTGCTCGGTCTCAGCATATGTTCCTTCATATACATCGTACATCATGTCCACTTCCTCGCTTTTGCCATTAGCATATTGGAAAGGCATCTTGCTGGTCAGCTGCTTGTCAAACGGCTCGTCCCAGTCGGCTTTGAAATACACGGCGTTCATGAGGTGAAAAAGATCACTCTCGTCAGTCCTGTCCACCATATCCTTGATGCGGTCGTTGGTCTGTTCAGCACACCAGACGTTGATGATATTTTTCGTTTGGGGGTTGGAGAAATCCATCGCCTCAGCTCTGGCAGCATAGTAGTTCGTTATGGCGTTGAGGAAAGTCTGGTTAGCTTTTCTATTCTGATTGTACCAGAAAGCGTTGGCACCCTTGAAGATAGCAGCTTCATCCGCTTTCTCTATGCCTGTCATCATGGTTTGGAAGAAAGAGTTGAGTTCCTGCTTTGAATAGTCCTGTAGTCCCATTGTCTTGAGTAATTCCTGATAGGAGTTGCCTTCCAGTCCGTTGAGGAACATACCCAGATCTACCTCCAGGCTGATAGGTGAGATCATCAGGTTCTCTCCTGCCTTACGTCCGCGATAAACTTCCTTGAATAGTTTCCAAGAGAATTCATGCAGCTTGGCATTGATAGCCTGCTCTTTCTCGTTAAGCTGCACAGGTTTATAGCTGTGTCGCGTCTCAGGTTCAACTGGTTCTTCTGGCTTTGCCGGTGCTGGTTCCACTTGGACAGGTGCCACAGGTTCAGGTGTCAGCACGTTATTCTCTTTATCGCCGCAAGCACACAGGCAGAGAACGGCTGCTATACTGAATAAAAAGCTCTTCGTTATCATAACGGATACATTTTGGGTCTCTTTTTTATCCTATAAACGGCGAAAATGCGAAATCTTGCATGTCGTTAACATAATTTATGACATACTCCGCTTTTGGGACAGTTATTCCTCACATCAGCCTTGCAGCTTGGCTTGAAATGCCAAAGCATACATACGCATTTGCTTCATCATAGCCAACAGTCCGTTGCTGCGTGTGGGGGAGAGGTGGTCACGCAAACCAATCTGCTCGATAAAGTAAAGGTCGGCATTGAGAATATCAGAAGGGGTCTGGTTGTCAAGCACCTTGATAAGTAGGGTGATAATGCCTTTCACAATCAGAGCGTCACTCTCCGCCTGGAAATGCACCTTGCCTTCGTCAGTAAGGTCGGCTTGCAGCCATACACGGCTTTGGCATCCCTCAATGAGATTGCTCTCGTTCTTATACTTCTCATCGAGCGGCTGCTGTTCGTTGCCGAGGTCAATCAGTAACTGATATTTGTCCATCCAATCATCATAGTCGCTGAACTCAGCGATGATTTCGTCTTGTATTTCGTTTATTGTCATAGTCTTTGTTTAATGGATAATGGAAAATGAATAATGGATAATGGAAAATGAATAATGGATAATGAGTTATTTCTCGTTGTAGATTACCTGTAGCAGGGTTTGGCCAACGGCTTTCAGCGTGGGCACTGTAATCACATCCATATCATCCTTCACCGTATGCCAATGTTCGAAGAACGTGTATTGCTGGCTGGTAGGAATGATGTCAATGGTAGGAATACGCGCTATCTGGTTAATAAACAGATGGTCGTCAGTGGCTCCGCCACCAGCTTCAGCTATGAAATAGTTGCTGTAGCCAATGGAATTGGCTGCCTTCCACACCTTACGGTTTATATCACGGGCATATTGCTCTGAATAATATTCATAAAGGAAACGGGCATTTGCCCCACCCACCATATCCAAAAGGATGCCAAAGCGGGCATTATATCCCTGTATATGAGGGGTGCGAGCCCAATATTGCGAGCCTAAACACCAGGAGTTCTCGTCACTCTTGCCAGAATCGCGATGATTGCCCACATCCTCTGCATCGAGTAAGATGATGTCAATGCCGATGGATGGGGCTTGTGCCTGCAGCTGCCGTGCCACTTCCAATAATACGCCCACACCGCTGGCTCCATCGTTAGCACCTAAGATAGGAGTGTAGTGCTTTGATTTGTCAGGATCATTGTCCGCCCAAGGACGGCTATCCCAATGAGAGAACAGGGCCACACGTTTCTTGGCATCGGGATTAAATGCCCCGATAATGTTTCGTGCCCTGAGCATTTTACCCTCGTAAGAAGGCAGGTCGGCACGTTGGCTATAAACCTTGGCTCCATATTGCTCCAGCTTAGCGGCGAGATAGTCGCCGCAAGCATCATGAGCCGCCGAATTCATCGTTCGAGGTCCGAAATCCACCTGTGCCTTTACGAAGTAAAAAGCACTGTCGGCATCAAACTGCGGCACGTTCACTACTCGCTTGTCGGATTCGTCAACTTCATCGGCAGTCTTGCCTTGGGTATTGCCTCCGCAAGAGATGAAACTTGCCAGGGATAAGATGGTCATCAATAGATATTTCATGTTTGTCATACAAATTTCAGTTTAACTTCTTTCTTGCTGACTTTCAGATCTACCTCAGCACCCTCAATCATCGGAAAGTTCATAGACACATGTCCTACAGGGAATCCGAAGCAGATGGGGTAGTTATAAGGCTTCAGCAAATCAGCCAAGGCTGGATACAGCTCCTTGCCTAATTGCTTGTGTTCTTCAAACTCTGTAAACTGGCAGACGATTAAGCCTGCAAGCTTGTCGAGAAATCCGCTGAGCTTGAGGTTATAAAACATACGCTCGATGGCGTGAGGCTTCTCGCCCACATCCTCGATAAAGAGGATAGTACCCTCTGGATTGATGTCATAGGGAGTGCCACGCAATCCGTGCCAAACGGCCAGGTTACCGCCTCTCAGGATTCCTTCCGCCTTACCCGTATGGTTCAGTGTATGTCCTTCAGTGGTATAAGACATGCCTTTCGCCAATGCTTCACCAAACAGGATATCGTGAATAGTACGGTTGCAGAAATCATCCTTTCCTTGCTCAATCAAATGCTTCAGCATCGGAGCGTGGAGAGAAACGAATCCCTCATGCTGCCAGAGGCAATGCAAGGCAGTGATGTCGCTGAAACCGATGAGCCATTTCGGATGCTTGCGGAACTCTGTGAAATCCAGCTGATTGAGCAGGTTGTTGGCTCCATATCCTCCACGACTACAGAAGATAGCCTTGCAATCAGGGTCATCCATCGCACGTTGTAAATCGCCGAGACGTTGTTTCACGGTTCCAGAGAAATTGCCATAGCAGCTGCTTGCAAAATGACTTTTCTTAACCTGCAGTCCCCATTGGCGCAGGCAGCCGATGCCTCCTCTCAGTATCTCAGGTTCTATCTTACTGGATGGCGACACCACCCATACCTTATCACCTTTTTGCAGTGGTGCTGGATATTGAAAAGCTGTATTCATTTCCTTGTTTATAATAATCACGCTTGCAAATTTACAACACTTGCTGCAAATATCGGCAAGAATTGATACAAAAAATGCTCCTGACCAAGGCCAGGAGCATGATTGGATATGTTCGGCAATATCACTCTTCGCTATTATTGTTGTGATTGTTGTTGAAAGCCGGACGAGGGCGACGCTCACTGTTGTTACGACGCTCGCCATTGTTGCGCTCACCATTGTTGCGTTCAGGACGCTCAGGGCGAGGACGGCGCTCAGGACGCTCCTGATAACCTTCTGGCTTAGGCAGCAATACCTTGCGTGAAAGCTTGAACTTGCCAGTCTTAGGATCGATTTCAAGCAGTTTCACCTGCAGCTGATCGCCTTCCTTGATACCAGCTTCCTCAACAGTCTCCAGACGCTTCCAGTCGATTTCTGAAATGTGCAGCAGACCATCTTTGCCAGGCAGGAACTCAACGAAAGCTCCATAAGGCATGATAGAGCGAACGGTACCAGTATAAACCTCACCAACCTCAGGCACAGCTACGATAGCGCGAATCATAGAAACTGCTGCATCGATATTTTCCTTGTTGTTGGCAGCGATCTCTACGCGTCCGCCTTCCTCTACCTCTTCGATAGAGATGGTAGTCTTGGTTTCTTCCTGCATACCCTGGATAATCTTTCCGCCCGGGCCAATCACAGCACCGATGAACTCCTTAGGAATCATCATAGTCACGATGCGAGGAGCATGAGGCTTGAGGTCTTCGCGAGGCTCAGCGATGCAATCGGTCAGCTTGCCGAGAATGTACTCACGGCCCTGCTTTGCCTGCAGCAATGCCTTCTCCAGAATCTCGTAGCTCAGACCATCTACCTTGATATCCATCTGAGTAGCGGTAATACCGTCACGAGTACCAGTTACCGTGAAGTCCATGTCACCCAAGTGATCCTCATCACCTAAGATATCAGACAGCACAACGTATTTGTCGCTTTCAGAATCCTTGATCAGACCCATAGCGATACCAGATACAGGCTTCTTGATCTTCACACCGGCATCCATCAGAGCCAGGGTACCAGCACACACGGTAGCCATTGAAGAAGAACCGTTAGATTCCAGAATGTCAGAAACCACGCGAACCACGTATGGATAATCAGCAGGAATCTGACCCTTCAAAGCACGCCAAGCCAAGTGTCCGTGACCAATCTCACGACGACCTACGCCACGCTGTGCCTTTGCCTCACCCGTTGAGAATGGTGGGAAGTTATAATGCAGCAGGAAGCGCATCTTGCTCTGATCGAGCACATCGTCAACAATCTTCTCATCCTGCTTGGTACCCAGTGTACAAGTGGCCAACGACTGAGTCTCACCACGGGTGAAGATAGCTGATCCGTGAGGTCCAGGCAATGGGCTTACCTCGCACCAGATAGGACGGATTTCAGTAGGCACACGGCCATCGAGACGCTTGCCCTCATCAAGCACGCATCGGCGCATAGCGTCACGTGTAACCTCAGAGAAATAGCGGTCTATCATGCCAGCCTTCTCCTCAAGCTCTTCCTCAGTGAACTGAGCCTTGAACTCATCGCAGATAGCGGTGGCGTTATCCTCACGCTTGTGCTTGTCTGCGCAACCTTCCTTAGCCAGGTCATACAGACGCTGGTAGCTGAAGTCGCGTACTGCTTTACGCAAGTCTTCATCATTCTCTTCGTGGTTATATTCACGCTTTACGGTGGAACCAACCTCCTCAGCCAGTTCCATCTGAGCCTTGCACATTACCTTGATAGCATCGTGACCTGCCTTCAGGGCACCCAGCAGATCCTGCTCAGATACCTCTTCCATCTCGCCTTCCACCATCATGATGTTGTCATAGGTAGCGCCTACCATGATATCCATATCAGCCTTAGCCAGCTGTTCGAAAGTAGGGTCAATCACATATTGGCCGTCAACGCGTGCGACGCGCACTTCGCTGATAGGGCCATTAAATGGAATGTCTGACACTGCCAGCGCAGCGGATGCTGCAAGACCAGCCAGTGCGTCTGGCATATCAACGCCATCGGCAGAGAAAAGGATGATGTTCACATAAACCTCAGCATGGAAATTGTCTGGGAAAAGAGGGCGCAGAGCGCGGTCAACCAGACGGCAGGTCAGGATCTCATAATCTGAAGCCTTGCCCTCACGCTTTGTGAAACCACCGGGGAAGCGGCCAAATGAAGCGTATTTTTCTCTGTACTCTACCTGTAAAGGCATAAAATCTGTTCCGGGAACTGCATCTTTTGCCGCACAAACAGTAGCCAGCAGCATGGTGTTGCCCATACGCAGCATAACAGAACCATCTGCCTGCTTTGCGAGCTTTCCCGTCTCGAGAGTGATGGTTCTTCCATCAGGTAACTCGATCGTCTTAACAATTGGATTAATCATAAAATCTTTAAAAAACTGTGTATATCTTAATAAAAATCGCGCAAAGTTACACATTATATTTATCAAAACCTTATCTTTGCACCGATTTTTGAATAAATGAACTGAAAAATATGAAGAAAACATTGTTTTGGGTATTCTCTGCAGCCATTTTGACCGCCTGTGGTGGCAACGGACAGCAGTTTACCGTGGAAGGGCAAGTGGATGGGGCAAGTGGCAAGACCCTTTATTTCGAGCAGTCGGCTTTGAATGGCATTCTGCTGACAGATTCTGTCAAACTTGGCTCTGGTGGCTCTTTCAAATTCCACCATGCGGCTCCTGACGCTCCAGACTTCTATCGTCTGAGAATAGAGGACAAGATTATCAATTTCACTGTTGACTCAACAGAGACCATTAAGGTGAGGGCAGACTATCCTAAGTTCGCCACTGATTATAATATCGAAGGCTCTGACAATAACGCCAAGATCAAGGAGCTGAGCTTGAAACTGGCAGACCTGCAGGACAAGGTGGACAAGCTGACTGACGGCTATAATGCCAACAAGATTTCAAACATGGTGTTTACAGATAGCCTGGATAAGATGGTAAATGCTTATAAGGAAGAGGTGAAGGCTAAATATATTTATGCCGCTCCTAATACCCCTTACGCTTATTACGCCCTGTTTCAGCGCATAGGTCAGTACGCTCTGTTTGATCCGTTGTCAAACCGTGATGATGTGAAGGCTTTCGGTGCGGTGGCTACCAGTTTTAACAACCTCTATCCTCATTCTGAGCGTGCGAAAAATATCTACAACATTGCCATCAAAGGCATGCGAAACGTCCGTCAGGCTGACGCTACAGTGTCTGTTGACGACAGCAAGGTGTCAGAGACTGGCATCATTGAAATTGAGCTTCGTGATATTGACGGCAACGTGCGTAAACTTAGCGACCTTAAGGGCAAGGTAGTGGTGCTCGACTTTACCGCATACCAGAGTGATTTCTCTGCGGAACATAATCTGGCTATGCGTGAGCTTTATGGCAAATATGCAAGTAAAGGCGTTGAAATCTACCAGGTTTCTCTCGATAGCAGCGAACATTTTTGGAAGACGGCAGCCGACAATCTGCCTTGGGTATGTGTAAGAGAACCAAGAGGAGTTTATTCAGATTTGCTCAACCTGTACAACTTCCAGTCGTTGCCTTCAGTTTATGTCATCAATCGTGACAGCGAGTTGAGTGCGAGGGTTGACAATATGGAAAAACTTGAAGCGGCGATTAAGAAACTGCTTTAAGAGGTAAAAAAAAGAAAAATCAATGCAAATTTTCGCATAAGTTTTTGTTTATTACAACATAAAGCCCTAAATTTGTAGCGTGAATTAAGGTAAAAAGGGTTCCAACGCACCGGAGTTGTGTTGGAATTCTTTTTTGTTGTAGTTGTAAAAAAATTAAAACATTAATAGTATGGGATACATTTCAGAAGAGGGCTATAACAAGCTTGTAGCCCAATTGAGACACATGGAAGCTGTGGAGCGCCCTAAGATTATTGAAGCTATCAGGGAGGCACGTGACAAGGGAGACCTGTCGGAAAACGCTGAGTATGATGCTGCTAAGGAGGCTCAGTCAATGCTCGAGACAAAGATTAACCAGTTGAAGCAGACGATTGCTGATTCAAAGATTCTCGACATGTCGATGTTGAATGCTGATTCTGTTCAGATTCTTACTAAGGTGACTTTGAAGAACGTGAAGGCAAATCAGAAGATGACCTACACCATTGTTTCTGATACGGAAGCTAATCTGCGTGAGGGTAAGATTTCTGTCAATACGCCTATCGCTCAGGGTCTGCTTGGCAAGAAGGTGGGCGATGTGGTCGATATCAAGGTGCCGCGTGGCGTAATGACCTTTGAGATTCTTGACATTACCTTGTAAATATATAGGAGGAAACGATATGGCAAGTATTTTCAGTAAGATTGTGGCAGGTGAGATTCCTTCTCACAAGATTGCCGAGACCGATAAGTTTTATGCATTTCTGGACATCAACCCATTGGTAAAAGGACATGTATTGGTGATTCCTAAGCAGGAGATTGATTATATCTTTGATGTCAGTGATGAAGACCTGGCAGAGATGATTGTCTTCGCCAAGCACATCGCTATCGCTATCAAGAAGGCATTTCCTTGTATCAAGGTAGGCATGGGTGTACTCGGGCTTGAGGTGCGTCATGCCCATATTCATCTGGTGCCTATGCAGAGTGAGAAAGACCTGATATTCTCTAATCCTAAGCTGAAGCTCACCAACGAAGAACTGGCAGAGATAGCCGAGAAGATTCGCAAGGAGTTATAAAAGTAAAAGCGGTTTTTCAACCGCTTTTACTTTTCCTGTTCATTATTCATTATTCATTCTCCATTAAATAAACTCATCTCCCAGTTTCAGTTGAGCGTCATTCACATACTTGCGGATAGCGCTTTCCTCATCTTTCTTGCAAATCAGCAAAACATTGTCGGACTCTGCCACCAGATAGCCTTCCAGTCCTGAAACCACAGCCAACTTGCCGCTTGGCAATACGATGATGTTGTTCTTGCTGTCATACAGCTGAGTGTGGCATTTCAGCGACACGTTTCCGTTTGCGTCTTTGTTAGAGAGGTCGTACAGAGAACCCCATGTGCCCAGGTCGCTCCAACCGAAGTCTCCCAATGAAACATAAACGTTGTCTGCCTTCTCCATCACGCCGAAGTCAATGGAAACATTCGTGCAAGCAGGGAAATGCTCATTGATGAAGGTCGTTTCCTCCTTTGTACCATAAATGTCAGAGCTCAGGTTCCTCACGATGTCAGGCAAGTATTTCTCAAACGCCTTGATGATGGAGTTCACGTTCCACATAAATAAACCCGAGTTCCAGTAGAACTCACCGCTTGCAAGGAATACCTTTGCTAATTCCAGCTCAGGCTTCTCAGTGAAAGTCTTCACCTTATAAACATTTTCTTTCTCTTTGGCAGCTATCTGAATATATCCGTAGCCTGTCTCAGGTCTGTTAGGCTTGATGCCCAGCGTTAGCAATTTGTCTGATTGTCCCACAAATTCCAATCCCCTGCTGATGGCAGTCAGAAACTCATCCTCTTTCAAGATCAAATGGTCTGATGGAGCCACCACAATATTAGCTTCTGGGTTCATAGCCTTGATGTGGTAAGAAGCCCAAGCGATGCAGGGTGCTGTATTCCTTCTACTTGGTTCGAGCAAAATTTGTGAAGGATTCAATTGTGGCAGTTGCTGCTGCACTAGATTGGCGTATAGCTCGTTAGTCACAATCAGTATGTTTTCTGTGGGAATGATTCTGTTGAAGCGGTCAAACGTCTGTTGTAAGAGAGAACGTCCTGTGCCAAAGAAGTCTAGAAACTGTTTTGGCAGATTCTTCCGGCTATATGGCCAGAAGCGGCTACCCACGCCACCGCTCATAATCACGCAATAGTTGTTTCTTTTATCAATCATGATATTTAAGGTTAGTGTTATTCTTTTGCTAATATACGCTTTTTTTATGAACAACGGCAACTTTCTGCAAGAATTTGCTTACATCCGTATTTTTTTATGTTTCAAGTTTGCTAATTCGGAAAATGTTCGTATCTTTGCACCGCAATTTTGCCAAAAGCAGAATGCCCAGATGGCGGAATCGGTAGACGCGCTGGTCTCAAACACCAGTGGGGCAACCCATCCCGGTTCGACCCCGGGTCTGGGTACATGGTAAAGTGAATCCCTTGCAAGCGTTTAGCTTGCAAGGGATTGTTTGTTATTGAGGCGTACAAATGATGCAACAATGAGCTTTTTAAGAAATTATTTCCCAAAAACCACCTTTGTCGGGACCGACACGACGGAGATACTTACCACGCATGGCTTCGATATTGCGGTAAATCGAAGTTTCACTAATTCCGACATTATTGGCCAAGTCAGCTCTCGATATGTACGGATCTTCAATCATCAGTTCAAGTATCTTGATTTTATTAGCTGTTAATGTATCTCCTAATGCCGCAGCCTTTTCTTTCAACTTTTCTGTGACCTTGCCATGATTTTCTGCTACCTTTTCTGCTACCTTATTATGGTTTTCTGCTACCTTTCCACCGTTTTCTGTTACGTTTCCAGTTTGCTTCTGTACGTTTTCTGCTACCTTTGGTACCGTAATCTTTAGGATGAACTCGTCGGTCCTGAAGGATGGGACGTTGGCACCATTGGCCTCCTGTTCACGACAGATACGATCAAAGCCCTCGCCGAATTCCTTGACAAAGTGATATGCTTTGAGGAAGGCTGCTATCTTGGGATTACGAGAGAAGTGTGTGTGCCGGATATTGTTGGGCTTTACCTGTCCTGGGAGTTTACCAGGGGATTCGAACACCAACCGGTCATCAAACATTTTGATTTGTATTTCCGTACCCTTGATATTGTAGGCTCGATGGCAACAAGCGTTGACTGTCATCTCTTGAATGACGAACTCAGGGTAGTCGCGCTTTGTCACGAACTGGGCATGTTGTCCCAGGAACGTATGCTCACGAACCTGCGTCTCGATAAACTCAATCGTTTTCTTGATCTGGTTCAAGATGGTTCCCTCAAAAGTAACATCCTTGATGACGTTCATTTCAGCACCTACCTTCTCGTCAACACCTTCATATCTGATGAAGCGAGTACGGGCACGAGGGAAGAACTTCTGGGGATACTTGCCAAAGAGAAGAATACATGCCGTGCTCACATCCTCTTCACCATTGACCTCCGGTCGAGCCTGCTCACGCTCGGCAGAGCTGATGCGAGCATCGCTCTGCTCTCGCTTAATCGCAGCCTTTTTGTTGGTCCTCACAAAACCATTGTTTTCTCGCTAGTATTGCAGGGGACTTTTTCCATAGCCGACCAATTTGGCATAGTCGGCCACAGCATCCATGTCAATGTCATCGATGGTTGCGCCATACACTGCTGTATCTTCGTAGTAGCGTTCCCCTTTGTCGTACATCAGTTGCACACGCTCATCAAAGGTCAGTTTCCGACTCTTATCGCCAACACGCATAAAGGCTTCATCTGCCTGGTTGGTATGCAGGCTCGAACTGGCAGGAATCTCCATCAACAAGATACGGTTCTCGTTCCCATCCTTATCTGTGCAAGGCAGGTATGAGCATGTCACTGGAACCGATGGATTGCAGAAATCAAATGGCACACGCAGCAGTTCGTTCAACTTCTCCGTATGTTGGTCAACCCCCTCAATCTTCCGAGTCTTATCCGATACCCCAATGGCTATCACACCACCATCCGCATTGGCAAATGCTACAATGGGCACTGCCAAAGCCTTCGGGTCTATTTGAATGCTCTTGCAGTCAAACGTTTGGTCTTCTTTCCGAACTATTATTTCTTGTATGGTCATTATTATAATAGAGGAATACTTATGCTAAGTTAAAGTGTCTCTTATCATGAGGTCACAGCAATCCATCTGCTATCAAACCACTGACGACGTTTTTGCCATTGCTCTGCAGCCTGTAGAGCATGGGACTTGAAAATGTCAAAGTCCATTGTCAGCGGGTAAATACGTTGGTTTGTTTCTTTGGCCGACAGCACATACATGCCGTGCCAACCATTTTCACGGAACTCTTCTGAGCCACCATTAATCATACTGACAAATTTGGGAAGACGCAGGAAATCACCATCTAACACGAAGACCACACTCCAGAAAAACGATTGCATAGCATGGATGGATGGCTCCCTGTCGCGAGTCACTCGGTCGCGAATACTCGTTTTTGCTTGCACGCAACCAAAGCAGAACTTCTTTCCTTCAATAGTCAAGATGCCGTACAAGTCAAAGATATTGGCCTTTATTTGCTCTTTCAGCCAACTAATATCCCGTGGCTCATTGGCCAGTTCACCAGCTTTAATCAACGTGTTAAGGTCGCGCTGCAATATGATTTCAACACCCGTTCCATAAAGTGCAAGAGAAGCTAATTCTTTGACCATTTCTTCGAAAGCATGACCGCTTGATTTTTTCCAACTTTGGTCGGCACTAATAACTTTATTGATGGTTTCGAGATCTGAAATCCCCGATTTTCGGAATAAATGAGCACGATAGATGGCACTCCACAACTCTGCTACTGGTTCATCGGGAAATTGACGCAAGGCTTTGGTGATTGCAATGCGGATGGCTGATTTTTGGGCCTCGCGGTCAAAGTCCTCTGCAAGTTTATTGGATACAGGGGATTTATGCTCTGCTTTCAATTTTTGAAAGCAACGTGTGTATTCATTCTGATAGGTTCTCAGACAAAATTGGTAATACTTATTCTCCATATATGATAACTAATCATTTGTTTCAAAAAGTTCTATGATTTTCTTTCCCCATGCGTAGGCCAGCAATGGTGGTACTGCATCACCGATTTGCTCATACTTGTCCTGTACAGTACGGTCAATGTGAGGTACGATATATGGACCACCTGCGAAGGTGTACGAGTCTGGAAAAGACTGCAATCTGGCACATTCTCGGACTGTTAATGCTCGATCATAGTCTGGATGTACAAATTCGTCTAGACAATGGCTTGTTACAGTAGGGGAAGGTTCATCTGGCAGCAGGCGATAGTTGCGCTTAATAAACATTTTCTTCGGTAAGATGCGTTCATCTTGCAAGCGTTCACGTTCATCGCCCTGATATCGGTCAAACAGGGATTTCAAACTTTCGCCCTGTCTAAGTAAAGCAAAGCGTTTGAGCGTACATTCGCGGTGTTTCATAGGCATGTGGTTCATGATGCTTTTCGAAGACATCATCTCTCTGTCCCAAAAAGCATCGTTGCGCATCAATTGCTCAAAATCAGAATGTTCGTCTGTATATTCTTTGCCTTCTTGATTGCTGTTAGCTATTACATTAGGAAGACCTGCCAACGCTTCTTTCACCGTTACTATAGGACTGTCTAATGGTTTTGGTATCCCGAGTTTCCATTCTGGAAAACGGCAGGCGAGAATGAAAAAGCGATTCCGCTTCTGTGGTACGCCATATTTAGTGGAATCCAGAACCACCTCAATATAGTTCCCATACCCAGCTGCACGGAGTTCTCTTTTGAGGATGTTAACTATCAAATCTCCTGATTGCTTAGCCTCTCGCTTTGAGGTAATGGCTGGTACATTCTCAAAGAGTATCATTTTCGCATTAGCTATTTGCGCTATACGAATTCCTTCGCGGAACAGGAATTGACGGTCATCATAGAATGAACGAGAAGTGTTGCCTGCCGTTGAAAAAGTCTCACAAGGCATACCAGATGTAACTAAATCTACACCGTTGGCTGGAATATAGGGAACTATCTGTTCTGCCATCACTTCACGAATGTCTGAGTGGATAACGTGTACTTCGGGGTGATTAGCTGTATAGGTCTCACAACAACTCTTGATATATTCGATAGCAACCAATGTCTGCATACCAGCGGCATGCAACCCTGTGCATATTCCACCAGGACCGGCAAAACAATCAATATGAGTTAGTTTCCCTTTCTGGATTCTCACATCGCCCTCATTAAAAACAATTGTATCTTCGAGGGCTACAGTTTGCTTTTTGCCTGCCTCAGAAAGGGCTGCCAAAGTGGTATCAGTAAAAGAGTTCCAAATGTTCAGTCGGTGTGGATGATATTGTTCGAACAGGCGCTTTACAAACTGCAGCTCAAAAACGAGACGCAAATCCTTAGGGTCGTTATCCGGCTCACCCTCTTTTCTTGTTCCCACACGTGCAATCTTTATCAAGTACAAGTCGCGAAAGCCCGTAAAGCCTAGTCCACATTTCGTGCCAAAGTATGGAATGAAATAGTATAGCTTGTTAAGGGCAATGGTCGAAGGGAATTCTTTACCGGTATAGTATATTTTTGCCGTACCATCAAGAAAATGGCGGGTATTGTCTTTCTTGACATTGCAGATAAGAACATTCTTAGAAACATCCAAATTGTCCAAGTCAATCTCCTGACTCGAATTCTGGATAATCTCCTTAGGGTATTCCATTTGCAACTGGAATAAGTCCAATTGCTGAGGTTGCTGTTTTTTATATTTGCCTGCCATAATAATTGTTCTTTTTGCTCATCAACATCTTCTTATCTTCGCTTGTCAAATGGCATTCTATTTTTTGATATCTCCTAGGCGCGACAGAGTTTCAGATATAATGCCTAGTTCTGTGAGCATCTTACGAACTGCGGCATTGTTGTCGACATATTCCCGTGTGATAGATGCCTTGCCTTGAAGTTTTTTGGTATGGATATTTACATTGGTCATCTCATCAGCAAGATCTTTAGCCATTGTGTCAATACCCGATATAGCCTTTTTCTCTGCGTTAAAATCCACTTCCAGCAGGTCTTTAATATCAACCTGAAGCAGGTGGGCGATTTCTACAAATTGCGCCATAGAGGGCTGTATCTTGTTGGTTTTCCACCGGGAGACAGTCATGTCGGTGACACCCATCTGCTCGGCAAGCCATCTATTTGTTATTTGCTTGTCGGCCAAAACCACTCTGATTCTGTTTTGACAATCTTTCTTCGTCATTTATTTTGATTTTAGCTATTTATATGTGCAAAGATAAACATAATTTGTTAAACCGCCCAACTTGATGTTGAATATTATCTCGTTTTTAGCACTTTGTGTGTTTCTGTTAACTATCTCGCAAAAACATGGACAGTCTTTCAATATGCACTGTTTTTTCCAAGGTTATCAGCAAGTATCACTCTAATAAACCATTGATGGCATGGTGTAGTGATACTTGCGATACATCTTTCCACAAATACAGCGTCAGTCCTCCTTGACGATAGGGTATAACTCGATAAACTCCCCTTGGTGGGTCTTGCCGTCATTGATGAGCTCTGCCATTTTCTGCCCTACGGTGTCAATGTCATGAAATCCAGGCAGGCACATGTTGCCATTGAGGTCCGTTGTGGTGGGGCCGGGATGTACAGAGAAGATTTCCAAAGGCTTTTCCTGCTGCTGGAACTCCATTGCCATCACACCCATCATGGCGTTTTGTGCGGCTTTGCTCGCCACGTACCCCAACGGGTGCCAGTATGGACTGATTTCTGATGGTACTGTGACGTTGACAATCCTGCCCGTATTTCTTGTGAGCAAGGGTATCAGTGCCTTGGTGAGGGCGAAAGTTCCAATGAAGTTCACTTCTATGGTTTGCTTGATGTCACAAATCTCCGTATGCAAGCCATCTACGCTCATGTCGCCAGGTATGCCGGCATTGTTCACTAAGAGACTTAAGTCTGGGAATTTGTCATTCACTTCTCTTGCTGCTTGCCCGATACTTTCCAGGTTAGAAAGCTCGATGTTTATCCATCCCGATACGCATATGCCTGATGACGATAACTCGCTGATGGCTTTCTCGGCACGTTCTTGATTACGTGCGCCAATGATTACATTCCACCCGTTCAGTCCGAGGTGTTTCGCGATTCCGAATCCGATGCCTTTGTTGGCACCTGTTACCAAAACTGTCTTTTTCATACTCAATTGATGTTTAGCTGTTAATAAAATGTGTTATTAGTATTGCAGTTTGTTCCTGCAAGAATAATCAATGGTGTTACCGCATTGGTGACAACGAAAAAATGCTATGGGAAGTCTCTGTCTCTCACAACATCTTCTCCAGCAATTCTACGGCAAGCGTAATGTCTTCCCCGAAGCGCTTATGATCCCTCAGGAAATCAGGCCTTCCGCCAGCGATGGTATCATATAGCTCCTTGTTCATGCTATCGGCATAATCGGCTATGGATACCTCGATGTCATCCTTCTGCCAGCCAAGTCTGGAATGGATATACACGTTCCGTTTCTGATGCAGGAAACTATATGCGGTCTCTATACTGTCTTTCGTTATCATGCCTTTTGTAGTTCTGGTAGGGGTCAGTCAAGTTTATAGATGGCACAAGAGATGCCGTTCATCTCAATCTTGTCTGCCGATTTGCCTGGCTTATAGCTTGTTTTGCCGTTTCCCATGATATAAGACACTTTGCCAAAACCTTGTGCGAGCACGGAAGCCTTCACCTTCTTCGCGCTTGGATTCAGTATTACCATGAATGTCTCTTTACCATCCGTGCGCTTGTAAATCATCGGATAAGGCTGGTTGATGTCACCCACGTAGGTCCAGTCGCCCGTGTTGCCCATCGCCTTGTGGTCTTTGCGCAACTGAAGAATCTGCTTCACGAAGTTCAGCAGAGAGTTTGGGTCTTGTTCCTGAGTCTCCACCGTCAGCTTGCCGTTGTCAGTATCAATTGGCAGGAAGAGGTTTTCAGGTTCGCAGGTAGAGAATCCGGCATTCTTGCCGTTGGTCCATTGCATCGGCGTGCGCTCTCCCGAACGTTCGTTGAAGAATCCGGGACGGTCTTCGCGAGAGCCTTCTTTCTCTGGCGCATTCACATTATATTTCATGCCGATTTCATCACCATAATAGATAAAAGGCATGCTATGGAGCGTGAGGAAGAACATGGTGGAAACCTTCAGCTGCTCAATGGTATTACGGTCGCCATAGTTGGGGCGATGGAAATCGTGGTTCGATGTCTGCAGAGCCACATAGCCTCTGTCGCCCAGCTCCTTCAGGCAGTTGGTGTAATAAGGCACAAACTCCTTGATGCTACCGTTGCCGTCAGGATGGAAATAATCTTTCTTGTGCACTCCGTATGGTTCAGGAAGAATCAGTTCCTTATAGCCGTTCTTGTCGCGCCAAGGCAAGAAAAAGTCGATGTCGAAACCAGCTGGAATAGAGGTCAATGGAGCCGACCACTCCGCCAACAGGATATGCTCTGGATAATGCTCGTCAACCCAGCTTCTCATCTCGTGCCACAAGGCGGCGGTTGCCTGTCCGTCTGTATCGTTCTTCACCAGACTCTGCGCCATATCCACACGGAATCCGTCAACTCCCTTGTCAAACCAGAAAGCCATGATGTTACGCATTTCCCTGCGCAAGGCCTGAGGCCCGGGAGCCGTTACGGGTTGCTCCCACGGATGGTTAGGGTCAGGATTCGCATAACCATAGTTTAAGGCGGGCTGGCTCTCGTAGTAGTTTTTCTCAAAATACTTGGCGCGAGGGGCGTTTGCCTCCACAAACCTGCCTGTGAAGCTGGCGGCTGGGTTCACCTCCTGATGGCGTTGCTTGATCAGTTCCTTCTCCTTGTCGCTGATCTCGTCAGTCCAGATGTAGTAGTCGCTGTATCGCATATCCTTGCCGCTCTTCGACTGCAGGAACCATTCGCTTTGGTCGCTGGAGTGCCCTGCCACCAAATCCATGCACACACGGATGCCACGCTTGTGGGCTTCCTCCACGAGGCTAACCAAATCAGAATTCGTGCCGAAGCGAGGGTCAATCTTATAATAGTCAATCACGTCATAGCCCCCGTCTTTCCATCCGGAAACGCAACATGCGTTGAGCCAGATGGCGTTGGCGCCCAGGCCTTTGATATAGTCGAGTTTGCTGGTGATGCCAGGCAAGTCGCCCGTACCGTTCCCATCCGAATCCATAAACGCAGAAGGGTAAATCTGGTAAAACACAGCGTCTTCCAGCCATTTCGGGGCTTTGTGCTGGGCTGAGGCCCAAGTGAAGGTGCAGCAAGCCAGCAAAGAAAGTATCAGGTTCTTCATCATAATAAGTCTTTTGTTTTGGCAAAGATAGTGCAAGCCGAAAACAAATACAAATAAAGCTCGCTTTAATTTGTATTAGTTGAGGCGCAGCCTATTTTATCTAAAGATAGTGCAAGCCGAAAACAAATACAAATAAAGCTCGCTTTAATTTGTATTAGTTGAGGCGCAGCCTATGTTATCTAAAGATAGTGCAAGCCGAAAACATAAACAAATTATATTGATGTAAAATCTTGCGCAAAACCTCCATTTTAAAAAATAGTCTTCACTCTTCATAAAGTAATATTAATGTGTTGATATTGATACGTTTAAGTGTATGAAGAGGCAGCGTGTCACTTCATGTATTTAACTCACTGTGATACTGCATATTATTGTCATTTTATGAAGAGTGAAGACTTCTTCCCGAAATTCTCGTGTAAGAAATCTATAAGTATGGATTAACTGGCGCTTTACTCAATAGCTACCGCCTGATGCCTTGCTTAGCGGTAGCTAATGGCAGGCTTAGACGTTACTCATAAAGACCCGGAAGAGACTAAGCGTCATTTCCCCAACATCTACAAGAAATGCCTGT
Source organism: Bacteroidaceae bacterium (assembly GCA_017471185.1). Classification (GTDB taxonomy): domain Bacteria; phylum Bacteroidota; class Bacteroidia; order Bacteroidales; family Bacteroidaceae; genus Bacteroides. The sequence continues at coordinate 69 of JAFUVZ010000040.1, read as the reverse complement.
CTATCGGCATTGACATTACGAAAGAATATATCCCCGTAAGACCTGCGGCTCATTATATGTGCGGTGGTA
>JAFUVZ010000010.1 GCA_017471185.1 Bacteroidaceae bacterium | reverse complement strand
TTTGGTCTCCCCCATTATCAAGTCAACAATGAAAAAGATGCTACTTCTTCAAAATGTAATACTCATAAGGCTTGAGGGTGAACACCACAGGGAGTTCAACCTTACCACCATTCATCATGTCAGCAACCTTTTTATTCTGCCCTTCTTGACGTATCATCCAAAGCCGCAACATTGGCTTTCTGCCCCTTCGGGGTGCTATTCAATAGCATATTCATTCACTTTCGATTATTAAATACTGTTATTGAAAATCTAATAGGAAGGTGACGGGCCAGCCATTGGTACCAGACTTGAGGAGGGTGATGGTGCCACCAGAGAGTTTCATGATCTGACGGGAAAGGGAGAGCCCAATGCCACTTCCTTCTTTTTTGGTGGAGAAGAACGGGACGAATATCTGCTCTGCCACATCATTCGGAATGGCAGGACCATTGTTGCTGATGCTGATATAGACATGTTCGTTAGCAGCGGTGTAGGCATGAATCCGGATTTTGCCAGTAGCGTCACCAATAGCCTGCACGGCATTCTTCAGCAGATTGATGAGCATCTGTCTCACCAAGTTGGGATCTGCAAAAAGCATGAGTTCTTGAGGCTCTACTTTCACATTGAAGTCTATATGTGCCGGTATCATACCTAATCCCTTGATCTGCTGTAATATCTCATGGATATAGAAAGCCTCAGGCTGAGGCTTCTGCAAGGCAGAGAACTTGCGGTAGCTATCTACGAAACCTATTAACCCCGATGATGTCTCATGTATGGCACGTATGCCTTCATAAAGCGGGCCATCCTGCACATCCTGACGATGCATGAAGGTGTCGCTGATGGATGAAATAGGAGCGATGGAGTTCATGATTTCGTGTGTCAATACCCGCGTCAGCTTAATCCAGGAATCCAATTCCTTTTCATCCAGTTCGTTACGGATATCATTCAGTACTAAAATCCTCACGGATTTGTTGTTGAGTTGCGTACGCACACAGGCTACGGAAAGGTTAGCCTCTCCCTTTTCCGTCAGGAAATGCAGTTGGCTTCGTTCTCCAGGCTGTAGGTTTCGCAGCAGATTAACAGCCTCTGTGTCATAACGCTCCAACTGGTGCAAGGTGCTCACCACAGGCAGACCCAATAGTTTGGCAGCCGCAGGATTGGCTTGCAGTACGAAATCATTGTCAGACAACACGATGATGCCGCTGCTCACGCTTGCCATAATCTGTTCGTAGAACTTCTCCCTTTGCACCATCTGCTGTTTCTGCTCGTTCATCAGGTTGCCGAACTGATTGATGGTGTCTTGCAAGACCTGTTCATTGTCAGAATGATAAACCGTAGGCAGCCGGAAGCTATAGTCGTTGTTACGGATAGCCTCCAGCATCAGGAAGCATTTCTCCTTGAGAGACTTCACCCCACGTTTGTATGTGAACATGGTGTAAACCAGCACTGCTAAGCCGATGGCAATCAACACAAACTGCATGTGGGCGATACCCCAGGTGAGTATCGCTGTGCCTCCCATCAACAGAATGGCACGGGCAGCCGATGTGTTAAACCATCTAAATCCCATATCGCTTCAGCTTGCTATATAGAGTTTGTCTGCTGATACCTAATACACTTGCCACTTGTGACATGTTGCCCTCATAGCGGTCCATCGCACGCTTGATAGCCTCACGCTCCGTATCTTCCAGTGTCTTTGGCTCTTGCTCTTGAGGCATAACAGGCTGTAGAGATGCCTCTGGCTGAGCCGTTACATTCAGTTCCAGATGCTGAGGCTTCAGTTCTTTGCCGTCAGCCATAATCACCGCTTTCTCAATGGTATGCTGCAGCTCACGTATATTGCCGTACCAGGGATGAGCCTGCAGTTTTGCAGCAGCCTCGTCAGAGATGCCTTGCAGCTGCCTGCCGTATTGCCCGTTATAAAGGTTGAGGAAACGTTTCGCCAACGGAAGAATGTCTTCCTTGCGTTCACGCAGGGCAGGCAGATGCAGATGGATGGTATTGATACGGTATAGCAAGTCTTCACGGAACTCTCCCGATCTCACCATGTCGTTCAGGTTGCGGTTGGTCGCACAGATCAAGCGGATATTGGTAGGCTGGGGGATATTGCTGCCCACCTTTACATAACTGCGTTTCTGTATGGCAGTCAACAGCTTGGGCTGCATGTGAAGAGGCAGGTTAGCTATCTCGTCCAAAAACAGCGTACCACCGTCGGCAGCCTCAAACCGTCCTGTGCGGTCAGCGTGTGCATCAGTAAATGAGCCTTTCACATGCCCGAACAGTTCACTCTCAAACAGCGTTTCCGTGATGGCACCCATATCCACAGATACGAAAGGCCCTTCGCTTCGATTGCTCAGACGATGTATCTCATGCGCCAGCATATCCTTACCCGTACCGTTCTCGCCGGTAATCAGAATATTGGCGTCCGTAACGCTCACACGCTCCACCGTCAGTTTCAACGGACGAATCGCTTCAGATTCGCCCCAGTACATCTCGCTCTCCTTATTATATATAATAGGTGTAGATTCCGGTTTCTGCTTAGGTTTGCCTTGTTGTGCCTTCTCCAACGCTTCCAAGAGCGTCTGTACCAGTTTGGCATTGTCCCAAGGCTTGACGATGAAGTCGGTAGCTCCGTCTTTCAGACCTGTCACTGCCAGGCTGATATCAGCGTATGCCGTGAACAATACCACCTGGGTCTGAGGACGCAACCGTTTTATCTCACGCAGCCAATACAATCCCTCATTCCCGGTATTCAGACCGGAAGAGAAATTCATGTCTAATAAAACCACATCGGGCCGCTTCTGTTGCAGCACCGTAGGCAGCGTGACAGGACTGCTGAGCGTAACCACCTGCTCAAAGTAGCTGTCCAGCAGGTACTGCAGGGAAGTGAGTATGTTCTTGTTGTCATCCACGACAACCAATGTTCCGTGTCTGTTCATATTAGTTCTGTTTATCGGGAGCAAAGATAGGCATTTTTTCCTTACCATGATGCAGGTGTCTAATAATTTGACACCCACTGTCCAATTATTAGACACTTTTAGAAAGTTGTGAATTTTGTAATCTCCTCATAAATAGAAAGATAAAATTTTGGCACGGTATTTGCTACCAATCGGGTGCAATAAACATATAAATGAGAAACAATGAAGAGAACAATGAACATAAAAGCAATAAGCCTGACATTAGCCTTCACCGTTGCTAATGGGCTATGGTCAACGGTCAAGGGTCAACAGCCAGCGTTCAACGTTGACCAATGTATGGCTTACGCTGTTGAGCATAACCATCAGGTGAAGCAGCGCGAACTGGAGATGAAAAGCAGCCAGATGGACCGCCTGAGTGCTATCGGCAGTTTCATGCCAAGTGTGGATGGAGGTGTGACTGCCCGCTACAGCTTCGGACGTGGCATTGACCCAGAGACCAATACATACGACAATATCTCAACCTTTCATAATAACTATTTCATTGAAGCGTCGATGCCTATCTTCCGCGGAGGCAGCTTGGTAAACCAGGTGCGCAAAGCGCAAGCCAACGTGAAGATGGGCAAGGCAGCCCTGCAGGAAGCGCGTGATAATACAGCTTTGGAGACATTCCAGGCGTATATTCAGGCGCTCTACTGCATGGGAACCGTCAAGATGACGCGTCAGAAACTGGCAGAAAGCGACTCCATATTGTATAAGACGCACCTGCAAGAGGAACTGGGCATCAAGGGTATGGCGGATGTGGCGCAGATGGAAGCCCAGCAGGCTACTGACGCTTACAACTATACGCGTCAGCAGAACCTCCTTGAAACGGCGATGCTGAATCTGAAGCAGAAGATGAACTATCCGATGGATGAAGAGCTGGTGTTAGACTCTACACTGATAGACAGCGATGTAATGGAGCAGGCAGCGTTTGATTTGACAGAAAAGGAAACGGTGGTGCAGATGGCATTGGAGACCAACCCTACTGTGAGGAAAAGCCTGCTCACGGCCCAGGCACAGAAGATGCAGAGCCGCATGGCTTGGGGCGACCTGCTGCCCAGCGTCAGCCTGTTTGCAGGACTCAGCACCTCTTATTACAAGCAGCTGCACAGCGAATATCCCTCATTCGGCAAACAGTTTCATGATAACTATGGTTCGTATGTAGGCGTATCACTCAGTGTGCCTATATTCAGCCAGTTGAAAGGACTGACCGGTATGCGCAAAGCGAAGTTTAACTACCGCATTGCCCGGGAGCAGGCGGAGGAACAGAAGTTAGAACTGCGCAAACTGGTAGAGCAGGCGGTGATGGACCGTGAGGGCTACTTGAAAGAGAGCATCCAGATGGAGAAGAAAGCTGCTTCAGACAGGTTGGCCTATCAGGTGACGAAGCGCAAGTATGAGGAAGGCCTGATGACCTCGCTCGATGTGCAGAACAATGCCGCCACTTGGTTGGAGAGCGAGGCAAGCCTGCTGCAGAGCAAACTCACTTACTACCTGAAATGTAGGCTGGTGGAATATTACAAAGGCAGACCTTTGATAACAATGTAATTGATAAATAATAAATGATGTATGGACATTGGTATGGAATTGCTGTTATCCACAGGGATAATATTCAATATTCAATTTTCAATGTTCAATAAAAAATAGAAATATGGACATACAGTTAGAAAAAAAGAAAGGCATTCAGAAGAAACACCTGCCATACATCGCAGGAGGCAGTGTCATCATTCTGCTATTGGCATGGGTTATCTTTGGTAACCATGCAGCTACCATGCGTGTGGATAGCAAATCAATTAATATCGCAGATGTAACTTACGGAGAGTTTAACGACTATATCCGCCTGAATGGACGCGTGCAGCCCATCAGTATCGTGCAGATAAGCCCGGAGGAAGGCGGCATCGTGATGGAGAAAGTGGTGGAGGAAGGTGCCCAGGTGAAGAAGGGTGATGTCATCCTGCGCCTCGCCAACTCCAACCTCGACCTCTCCATCCTCAACGCTGAGAGTGAACTGGCAGAGAAACAGAACCTCTTGCGCAATACGCAGGTGGCGATGCAGCAAGACAAGCTGACTAATGAGACGGAGAAGGCTACCCTCGATATTGACACCCAGCGCAAGCAGCGCACCTACAAGCAGATGGAACGCCTGTATCAGGAGAAGTTGGTAAGCAAGGAAGAGTATATGCAGGCCAAAGAGGACTTCGAGTTGGCACAGCGTAAGCACAACTTGGTGTCTCAGCGTTTGGAGCAGGACAGTATTTACCGCACCGTACAGATGGACCAGATGGAGGACAACCTGCAGAATATGCGCCAGAACGTGGCGATGATTCGTGAGCGCAAGAACAAATTGGAGGTAAGGGCTACCATCAGTGGCGAGTTGGGCCTGTTGGACGCCGAGTTGGGACAGAACATCAGTGCCGGACAGATGGTGGGACAAATCAACGATCTGAGTGACTTCAAGGTGGAGGCACAGGTGGATGAGCATTATATTGATAGAGTAATAAATGGTTTGCCTGCAACTTTTCAGCGTCAAAATACGTCTTTTGGATTAAAGGTACGCAAGGTGTATCCTGAAGTGCGCGAAGGCAGGTTCCGTACCGACTTTGTGTTCACAGGTGAGCGTCCTGACAATATCCGAAGCGGACAGACCTACTACATCGACCTGCAGTTGGGTGAGCCATCCGAGAGTGTGCTCATACCTAAGGGCACCTTCTTCCAGGTCACTGGTGGCAACTGGATATTCGTAGTAGATAAGGATGGCAAGAAAGCCTATCGCCGCACCATCCGTATCGGACGCCAGAATCCGCAGTACTACGAAGTGCTGGAGGGCTTGGAGCGAGGTGAGCGTGTCATCGTGAGCGGCTACGAGGGCTTTAAGGATAATGAAGTGCTTGTTCTAAATTAATTGACAATTGATAATTGACAATTGAATTTATTTTGTACGCTATGAGAAGACAGTTTGTAAACGCCCCGAAGGGGCAGCAAGCCATTAGCCCGGGGCATCGCCCCGGGTATAAGGATGCGATTAGGTTCGCCCTGAAAGGGCAAAAGCCTTACCTTGTCCTTTATGCTTTTGCCCTTACAGGGCGTAGATTACACATCACATCTACCCCAGGGCGATGCCCTGGGCTATGTGCTTACTGGCCTTTCAGGCCGTCAATATTAGCTTCCGAAGCATCAATTAATTGACAATTGACAATTGATAATTGACTACTAAACTCAAGATATATGAAGACAATAGTTAGAAACTTTACTTCTATTTTCAAGAAGTTTGTTACGGCAAACCTACTAAACCTGTTAGGACTGAGCTTGGCATTCGCTTCGTTCTTCGTCATCATGACGCAGGTGAACTACGACCTGAGTTACAACAAGAGCTTTACAGAGCATGAAAACCTGTTTCGCATGACTTGGTACCTCGGTGCTGAGGAAGAAGACTATGGCGCCACACTGCCCCGTCCTGTAGTAGAGCGTCTGGCGGCTGCATCGCCTCACATTACCGGGTATAACGTCATGCAGGGATGGACTAACTTCGACCAGTATATCGTGGACGGACAGGAGTTCTCGCTGAATCTGGTATATGGCATCCATGACTTCCTCAGCGTGTTCAAGCCGACGGTCATTGCCGGTGATGTGGAGGGTTTGAGTAAAAGTAATAATGGTGGCATCATTGTGTTGCCCCGCTCTGAGGCCATGCGTATGTTCGGCACCGTAGATGTGGTGGGGCAGACCATGAAATACAAGTGGGAGGACGATGCCTACGCCAATGTCTGTGCTGTGATAGAGGATTATCCTGACAACAACTTCCTGCATGGGGCTTGCTTTATTGGCATTAATTCCAACGAAGGCAACTACAACAACTGGAATTATGATGCTTATATCCGGGTGGATGATGCCAAGAACCTGCCTACAGTGCAGGAAACCTTGCGCAAGATGTTAATAGACATCTGTAAGGAAAAGTACAACCTGACAACTCAGGAAGAGGCAAATGCCTTGCAGGTAATCTTTACCAATGTGGCTGACGCCCATTTCTCCAAAGACCTGGACAAGTCTGCCCCGGGCAGAAGCTCTGTCTATCTGCTGATTTGCTTCTCACTGCTGATAGTGGTGATTGCTGCAGTGAACTTCATGAACTTCACGCTGGCAGAAACCCCGATGCGCATCCGTAGCATCAACACCCAGAAGGTGTTGGGAGCAACGGCAGCTAAGCTGAGAGCCAGCTTACTGGTAGAGGCTGTCATCATCAGTCTGATAGCTTTTGTGGTGGCATTGGTGATTGTGTATCTGGCACACGACTTTGGCTTGCAGAAGCTGGTACAGGCAAGCATCTTGTTGCAAGACCATCCAGTACTGATAGCCCTCACGTTAGCATTGAGCATCGGAGTGGGCATTTTGGCTGGTGCCTATCCGTCCTATTATGTTACTTCATTTCCTCCGGCTTTGGTGTTGAAAGGCTCGTTTGGCTTATCGCCAAAGGGCAGGATGTTGCGAAGCGTGCTCATCTGCCTGCAGTTTGTGGTGTCATTCATGCTGGTGATTGGCGTGGGAATTATGTATCTGCAGAGTTATCTCATTTACCATACCGATTATGGTTTCGACAAAGATGAGGTGTTGGTGGTAGGAACTGCTCCTGATACACGGGAACAGATAGATGCCATCAATGCGGAACTGCGTACCATACCAGGAGTGGAAGGAGCCAGCTTGGCACAGGATATACTTGGCAGTGGAGACCGTTATCAGGTGTGGGGCAGGGGCAGTGCCGACAAGCACCTGAACTTTACCTGCATCTTTGTGGACTGGCGGTTCTTGGATGTGATGGGCATAGAGATTACCGAGGGTAGAGGCTTCAAGGAAAGTGACGGTGATGTGTATGTGTTCAATGAATCTGCCAAAAAGAAATACCCTTGGTTGGCTGTGGACCAGCCTGAAGCAGATGGCGGATTTCCTGTAGTGGGTTTCTTCAAGGATATCAAGTATTCCACCCTTCGTGTGGATGACTCTGAGCTGCCTATCGCCTTTTTTGTGCCAAGCCCTGCTGATAAAGTGTATTGGGTGGGCGGTTCATGGCGCAACCACATGGTGGTGCGCGTATCGAAAGGCATGGATAAGCGGGAGGCAAAGCAGAAAGTGATGGAGGTGGTGAACAAATATGAGAAACGCTCCCCTCTTGACATCAGCGGGCTACGTTATATGGACGAGGCATTGGAGAATGCCTACCAGCAAGAATCCCTCTTCACCAAGCAGATACTGCTATTCTCGCTGCTGGCTATCCTCATCAGTATCATCGGCGTGTTCGGACTCACGATGTTTGAGAGCGAGTATCGCCGCAAGGAGATAGGCATCCGCAAGGTGTTCGGCAGCTCCACTGCTGAAATCCTACAGATGTTCAATAAGCGATACCTGCATATACTGATAGGTTGCTTCGTGGTGGCTGCCCCTGTGGGCTATCTTTTAGGTAAGCATTGGTTAGAAGGCTTTGCCGTAAAGACCACCATCAGTCCGCTGGTCTTCCTGGTGTCCTTCCTGTTAATAGCCCTCATCACCATGCTGACGGTTACCTACCAGAGCTGGAAGAACGCCAGCGAGAACCCTGTAAACTCTATAAAAACTGAATAATGACATTGAACATTGAATATTGAAAATTGAAAATTATCCATGCGGATAGCCAATCTTCAATAAAAAAGAAGACTATGAAGACTTATTTGACCTTTTTAAATAGAAACAAACTCTTTACTTTGGTGAATGTGGCAGGACTGAGCATCAGTCTGATGTTCGTCCTGCTCATCAGCAACATGGTGACGCGCCAGCTCACCGTAGATAGCAACGTGCCTGATGCCGACCGTATCAGCGTGTTTGCCAATGAAAACTGGGCAGGAGCACACTACAACTTAGGTAACCATTTGCAGAGCCGCTATCCGGAGATAGAAGACTGGACTGCCGTTAGCTCGGTAGTTGAAGATACATATTCTGCCCGCATTAACGAACATAATATAAACTTTAAAGCTTTCATTGCCAAAAAGAACTTCCTTGATTTCTTTGGATATCAGGTGACAGACGGGGCGCAGGATGCCATGAAGGCAGCTACAGATGTGGTGCTGACCAAGTATGGTGCCAAGAGGCTGTTCGGAACGGAACAGGCTGTTGGTAAAACTTTCCAGATACCTGCATTCGATAATCAGACCTATACCGTGACGGCAGTGATGGATGATTTTAACAATTCTATCTTCCCTCATGATACGGATGTGATCATCCCCTTCGAGAACATGAAGTATTATAATGAGTCGTGTGCCGAAGAACAGACCTTTATGAACAATGCAGCTGGTACCGAACTGTTCCTCAAGACTCCGCAGGGCGTTGACCTGAACGGCAAGGCGCAGGAAATCAAGGAATACCTGAAGACTTTCTTCTGGATTTACAATCAGAATGTGATGCAGGAAGTGAGGTTTATCCCGATGCGTGACTTCTATTTCAGTGAGACTCTCGGTACCCAGAACCTGAACCAATACAGCATGACCCAGGTGATTGTCTATATTGTGGTGGGCATCCTTATACTCCTTATGGCGGTATTCAACTATATCAGCATGGCGGTGGCGCAAACCAGTTATCGTGCCAAGGAAATGGCGACGCGTCGTCTGTTGGGCAGCAACAAACGGGATATCTTCTGGCGCATGATAGGCGAATCGTTCTTTATGACGCTGGTAGCCTTCCTGCTGGGATTCCTGCTGGCTAAGGCTGTGGAGCCATACGCTGCTGACTTGTTCCGTACTTCGTTTGACATCGTGGGCGACCTCAATATCTACACCATCCTTATCTATCTGGTTGGCGTATGTGCCTTAGCATACGTGGCAGGCTTCTTCCCTGCCACCATGTTGAGCCAGTATAACCCGATGGATGTGGTGAAGGGAACATTTCGTCGCAAGACCAAGGCCCTGTGGCTGAGGCTGCTCAATATCTTCCAGAGCGGTATGACGGTAGGTTTGCTTACCTGTGCGCTGACTATGATGCTGCTGTTACACTATGCCGTTAACAAGCCGTTGGGATATAACCAGCAGGACATTCTGGTGCTGGATGCCGTACTGGATGAGGGTGAATACTCCACGTTGCGTAACGAACTGAAGCAGCTGCCGTATGTGATGGAGGTGAGTTGCTCTTTGGGTACTCCCAGTAGTGGCGGCAATAACAATACCATGAGTGTACAGAACCAGAAGACGGGTGAAGAAGAGATTTTCAGCTTCCAAGTGTTTATGGTGGACAGTGCTTTCCTGAAGGTGTATGACATTGATATTCTGGAAGACCGCCATCTTTCACCATCTGATGATCCTGATTTCCTGGTGAGTGACAGCACGATGTTTTATTTGCGTAAAGCCGGCTTCGAGGACAAAGTTCTCAGTCCTAAGAGCTATAACTTCAATATAGCAGGGCAGTTCCGTCATTTCCATCCTTTCTCGCTGATGAATGTAGGGGGAACAAGACCTATATTGATGCAAATACTTCCAGAGGAAAAGATGACGGGCAGATTTGAGCCTTGGAATGTGAGTGTGCGCTTCTCTCCCGGAGGCGATAAGGCAGCGCAACGAGAAGAGGTGGAACTCATTTACAAGAAACTGGCGGGTGAAACACCATTCGGCTCCGACTGGTATGAGGATCAGATGGAGCAGGAATACGAACCGATTTCACAGACCCGCAATCTGATAGTCGTGTTCACCTTCGCTGCTTTGGTGATATCAATCTTAGGCCTGACTGCCATGAGCATCTATTTCATTGCCCAGCGCAAGCGTGACATCGCCATCCGCAAGGTGTTCGGCTCTACTAACCGCAATGAGATGCTTCGCCTGATACGCTTCACCGGACAGAGTCTGCTGGCAAGCTTGGTGATTGCCATTCCGCTGATATGGATTGGGGTAAAGAAGATACAGGACATCCTGCCCATCGAGGGTTTTTCCATGCCTTGGTGGACTCCATTAGCAGGCTTTGCCATTGTGGCATTGGTTTCCCTCCTCTCTGTGTTTGTAATCAGCAAGCAGGCTACGGAGGAGAATCCGGTGAATAACCTGAAGACGGAGTGAGGCGATTGATAATTGATAATTGACAATTGACAATTGAATTTATTTTGTACGCTATGAGAAGACAGTTTGTAAACGCCCCGAAGGGGCAGCAAGCCATTAGCCCGGGGCATCGCCCCGGGTATAAGGATGCGGTTAGGTTCGCCCTGAAAGGGCAAAAGCCTTACCTTGTCCTTTATGCTTTTGCCCTTACAGGGCGTAGATTACACATCACATCGACCCCAGGGCGATGCCCTGGGCTATGTGCTTACTGGCCTTTCAGGCCGTCAATATTAGCTTGAAAAACTTGGATTGAATAATAAACTTAAAAATTAAACGATATGATTAAGATTGAAAACTTAGTGAAGAAGTTCACTACTACTGAAGTAGAGACCATAGCATTGAACAATGTAAGTCTGGAAGTGGCCGACAAAGAGTTTGTGGCTATTATGGGCCCGTCAGGTTGCGGCAAGTCAACCTTGCTGAACATCATGGGACTGTTAGACAACCCTACATCAGGCGACTATTACTTGGGCAACCAGGAAGTGGGACACCTCAAGGAGAAAGACCGCACGAAGGTACGCAAAGGCAATATCGGCTTCGTGTTCCAAAGCTTCAACCTGATTGACGAGCTGAATGTATTCGAGAACGTGGAACTGCCACTGACCTACTTAGGCATTCCGGCAGAAGAACGCAAACGCAAGGTAACTGAGATATTGAGGCGCATGAACATCAGTCATCGTGCTAAGCATTATCCGCAACAGCTCAGCGGCGGTCAGCAGCAGCGTGTGGCCATAGCCCGTGCCGTGGTATGCGAGCCTAAGATTATCCTGGCCGATGAGCCAACGGGTAATCTCGACTCTAAGAACGGTATGGAGGTGATGCAGCTGCTTACCGAACTGAACAAGGAGGGCACTACTATCGTGATGGTGACGCACAGCCAGCGTGACGCAGGTTTCGCAGGACGCGTCATCAACCTGTTCGACGGACAAGTGGTGTCCAGCTTGGAGGCTGGTAGCCAGATCTGAACACAAGCTGCAGATTCGTACCAGATTCGGTTGACATACATCCATTTTCCGTACCAGCTCCGTATGCTCTCCGTTCCTAAGCGAACGGAGGGGGAACGGAGAATGAACGGAGGATGAACGGAGGATGAACGGAGAGGGAACGGAGCAGATACGAACGTGATACGAATGTGATACGGAAAAATTAACAATTAAAGACACATGAAACAAGCAATAAACTCTTTATTTAGAAAAGGGCAGGCCAATGTGGTGAAGATTATCTGTCTGAGCATTGGCTTGGCGTTGGGCTTGCTGATGATAGCGGAGGTAATCTATGAGCGGAGCTACGATAATTTCATCCCTCGGCTCGATGATACCTACCGGGTCACCGCACAGTATATCATGCAAGAGAGTGACCCCAGGGATTTTGCCCAGACAGCTGGCGCTATTGCTCCAGGCATCAAGAACGTATGTCCTGAAGTGGAGGCGGCTACACGCTTCACCTATCTGGCAGGCGACGCTACCTTTCTGACGGAAGACAAGCTGGCTATCAGGGGTGACCTCTATCTGGCTGATTCTTCTTTCTTCGAGGTGTTTCCTCGCAAGATTCTCTTCGGTGAGGATCCGCACACGGGTCTCAACAAGGTATATCAGGCCTATATCTCTGACAAGCTGCTGGAGACCGTGGGGAGTGATATAATCGGCAAGACGGTGAAGTATAAGAGTAACGAAGCCTTGCAGATGCAGATTGTGGGAGCTTTCGAGGCCATTCCTGAGAATACCCATCTGCCTAAGATGGACATCCTGCTCTCACTGCCCACCTACAAGCTGTTGCAAGGAGGCTACGACGGCAGCAATAACTGGTTTGGTAACGACCGTTACAAGAGTTATGTGCGGCTGGCACCAGGCGTGAATCCAGAGGCTTTGCAGGCTCGTATGGATCAGATGATAGATGACCATATCGGAGAGACGCTGGAACAAGCTGGCATCGGCTATAAAGTTACGTTGAAACCCGTTGATGGAATCATACTCTATGAGTCTGACTACAATAGGGTGATGAACTATGTGTTCTTGGCGTTTGGCATTATCATGCTGGCTGTTTCGGTGCTGAACTATATCCTCTTAGTAGTGTCGTCAATGGTGAACCGTGCCAAGAGTATCGCCACCTATCGCTGCTATGGGGCTTCGGGCTGGAACATCTACAAGATGATTCTCAATGAGTCATTCCTGCATGTGGTGTGCATCAGCCTGCCGATAGCTATACTGATTATCTTAGGCTTGCAAGACTTTATCCAGGAAAACATCGCCCATTCGCTGAAGAGTCTGTTCCCTTGGTCAACGGTCGGGATCTGTGCCTTGATAACGCTGGCAGTGACGGTACTGTGTGGCGTGATGCCTGGCTACCTTTACACCAAGATTCCAGTGACATACGCTTACCGTCGTTATAGCGAGAACAAGCGGCATTGGAAGTTGGGGCTGCTCTTCGCACAGTTCCTGCTGGCAGCATTCTTCGTGAATATGCTGGTGGTGTTAGGGCTGCAATACAGCAAGATGACCAACTACGACTTGGGTTTCGACTATCAGAATACCCTCGCCATCTCCCTCAACGGCATTCCTGACAACGAGGCGGAACGTGCCGTGCAGGAACTGAAGCGTGACCCTCGGGTGGCGGCTGTCTCATGGGCTTACCAATCGTTGGAGAACGGAGCCAGTGGCGACAATGTGGTGAATACGAAGACACAGGAAACCTATATGAACGTAGCCAATCTGTTTGATGTGGGCGATGACTTCTTTGACACCATGGACATTCCTGTCATTGAAGGCAGAACATTCACTCCAGGCTTGAACGACAGCATCAAGGCTGAAATCATGGTGAGCCGACGGTTTGTGGAGCGCATGAGAGAACTGGCAGGATGGGAAGGGTCACCCATAGGGAAGCAGGTGGAGATAACCTCGCATTTGGAAGCGCCTACAACGGTTGTGGGTGTATATGAGGACATAACCTTGGGTTCATTCGTGTATGGCACTGACAGACGTCCGTCTGTGATGTATTACGGCAGCATCGGCTCCGATTACATCAGGAGGATTTATGTCCGTCTGAATGACTTTACAGATGAGGCGGTGAACCATGTGCAGCAGATTGTGAACCAGACGCTGACCTCGGAGCAGGTAATGGTGATGCCGATGCGTATGCTGGTGGGAGGCAATTATGAAGGCTTCAAGCATGTGCGCAATGCCGTGCTGCTGGCTGGTCTCTCGATTCTTGCCATTGCCATGATAGGGCTGATAGCCTACCTGATGGATGAGGTGAACAGGCGCAGGAGTGAGATAGCCATCCGCAAGATTGTGGGAGCTTCGCTGGCTGATGTGCAACGCATTTTCCAAAAGGATTTGCTGCTTATTGCCCTGCCTGCCATGCTGATAGGATTGCTGCTGGCTTGGCTGGTGAGCCGCCAGGTGCTGCAGCTGTTTGAGGTGAAAGTTGCCCTTACGCCCTGGCTGTTCGGAGGATGTACCTTGGCAGTGCTCTGTTTAGTGATTGCCGCCTCTATATGGATGGTGATGCAGGCGGCAAGAACAAACCCGACAGAAAATCTGCGTACGGAGTGATAAAACCTTTTTTACAAATTTATGCATAAAATATTTGGAAATATAAAGAAAAATGCTGAACTTTGAAACGACTTAAGGTCGCATAACACCTTAAGACAGCTAAATACCTTATAATACTCTCTTTACATTTGATTTAGCAGGGGGAGGCGGATTGTGAAATTCGCCTCCCTCCCATTTTATAGTGGCTTGATTTATTTTTTCAGTGAAATGCTTGGTAGTTTCAGCAAGGTTGACTAATTTTGTATTACGAGTTTCATTTAAATATTTATTGTTATGAAAAAGTATTTAGCAGAATTGGTTGGTACATTTGTACTTACATTCTTAGGCTGCGGCGCTGCCGTAGCATTGGGTTGCGGTCAGGATACCGCTTCTATCGTGGGCACGGCTATCGCTTTCGGTCTGGCTGTAGTGGCTATGGCTTACACCATCGGTGGCATTTCCGGTTGCCATATCAACCCTGCCATTACCTTGGGTGTATTCCTGAACGGTGGCATCAGCGCTAAGGACTGCGCTATGTACATGGTGTTCCAGGTTATCGGCGCAATCATCGCAGCTGCTGTGTTGTTCGGCATCGTTTCTACTGATCCGAGTGCAGTCATCACTACCGCTACCGGTGCTAACGCCTGCACATACGGTACAGTGAACGGCCTGGTGGTTGAAATCGTCCTGACCTGCCTGTTCGTGCTGGTTGTTCTGGGCGCTACTTCAAAGACTAACGGCGCTACCAACAACTTCGCTGGTCTGGCTATCGGCTTGTCTCTGATTCTGATTCACCTGGTAGGTATCCATTTCACTGGTACTTCTGTGAACCCAGCCCGTTCTATCGGTCCTGCTCTCTTCGAGGGTGGCAAGGCTCTGGCAGACCTGTGGGTATTCATCGTTGGCCCGCTGGTAGGTGGCGCGTTAGCTGCCTGCATCTGGAAGGCTATCCAGCCAGAGGAGAAGTAGTTAGTGCTTTTGATTGATATTTAAGCGTCTGCGATAAAAAATCGCAGACGCATTTTTTTTCTAAGTATTATTATATTATTTTTGCAGAAAAAAAGTTCTAAACGTACGCAGTAGTGTTCTAAATTATGGATTTAAGAGGTGTAAGGCGATTAGAAAAGCAGACTCTCACCGAGCAAGAACTGGTGGATGGATGCAGGCGGGGAGACGATAAAGCCCGCAGGCAACTCTATGAACGCTATGCCGGCAAGATGATGGCCATCTGCATGAGATATATGGCAAACCGTGAGGAGGCTGAAGACTTGCTGCATGACGGATACATCAAGCTCTATGGCTCATTCGATAAGTTCGAGTGGCAAGGTGAGGGTACATTACCGGCCTGGATGGGCAGGGTGATGGCTAACCTGGCGTTGCAGCGGCTCAGAAAGAATGACGTGATGAGCGAGACTGTGGAGCTGGAGAATACCGCCGAACTGCGTGAGGATATGGATCGTCCTGATTCGGATCCTGACATTGAGACCATCCCCAAGAAGGTGCTGATGAAGTTTATTGAGGAACTGCCAGTGGGCTACCGTACCGTGTTTAATATGCATGTGTTCGAGGGTAAGAACCATATTGAAATAGGTAAGGAGTTAGGCATCAACAATAAGTCTTCTGCCTCGCAACTGGTAAGGGCGCGTGCCATCCTGAAGGAAAAGGTGAATGAATGGAGAAGGAGGAATGGATAATGGATAATGAATAATGGAGAATGGAGAATGGAAAATGGAGGATGAGTTTGTAACTTGTAACCTAATTAATCATGGAACTGAAAGATGATATATGGCTGAAGCAATGGAAGGAGTCACTCGATGACTTCGAAGATGAGATTCCTGTGGGCGGCTGGGAGAAGCTGCAGGCTGAACTGCAAGCCAATGATTCGCTACATAAGGAAGAACCGGTTCGTTCTGCTAAAATCATTCCCTTTCATCGCTGGCAGGTAGCTGCAGCGGCTGCAGTAGTGTTACTGGTAGCTGGCGCAGGTATCTGGTTCCTGACCTCAGACAAAGTTCCACAGGTACCAACCGTTGAGGCCCCTATCGCACAGATTGTCCATACTGATGATATACAAGATGAACCTGTCAAAATTGTTGAAGAACCGGCGGTTGAGGCTGAAACCGTAGCAGAGGAGAAGGCAGAATCCAAGCCCCGGGTTGCCAAACCGGCTGCTGCTAAACCTGCTGCAAAGCCTGTAGCATCACAGCCTGCTGTTGAAAAAACGAAACCTGCTCCTGTACAGGAAACGGCAGTTTCAGAAACTACCGCGGTGGTAGAACCTAAGCAGGAAGAGCGTGTAGGCACTCCTATTCAGGTGAGGACTCTGCCCCGTGAGCAGGCACAACGCTCTGCGAAACCCATAGCAGTGGCAGGCAAATCAGACAATGACAATGTAAACACCATCAATAAGCGCACTGTTAAAATCTCAGATAATCCGGCTTTGCAGAATGTGCCTCTTTTAAGACGTGGCGAGTCTGCTGCCACACGTTCAGCATCTTCAGAAGAGATAACAGATATGGATAGGGTATTCAATTCTTACTACGGGCATCTTGACGAACTCTACAGTCAGAAAGAACATCTGTTTGACAATGGGGCAGGGGACTATAGCACCGTGGATAACGCCCTTTTCTTGGCAGCGTTGGTAAAGAAGATGCAGGGAGGCAGAAACAATGAGGATGTGAAGCTGTATCGTGAGATGGCGAGCCGTCTTGTGGCACTGCAGCAGTCTGATGGCTTGTGGAAGGAGAGCTTGCTCTCTTCAACATCCCGTAATGCGGATTCTGATTCTAACAGTTATATCTGCTTTGCCCTTGCCTGGGGCCTGAACAACGGCATACTCAGCAAGAGCCAGTATCTGGAACCTGTGCGTAAAGCATGGCGTTCTATCGGCAACTGTAACAGTGAGGCTTGCCAGCTGGCTGAGGAAGAGATGAATAAACTATAATAATGAAGTCCTTTAGGGGGCTTTCCCTTAGATATAAATAGAAAGTGACCGAATTTTCGGTCACTTCTTTATGGGTGGGTAGTGGGATTCGAACCCACGACATTCAGAACCACAATCTGACGCTCTAACCAACTGAACTATACCCACCATGTATGCAACATCGGGGAAAACCCTTAATTGCGGATGCAAAGATAGGGCAAATCTTTGAATGTACAAAAGATTTGCCCTGTTTTTTTATTGATAAATTGCTTTCTTGCCTGCCAAGAGTGTGTTTTTCATCAATGACACGATAGTCATAGGACCTACACCGCCTGGAACAGGAGTGATGAATGAACACTTGGGAGCTACCTCGCTGAACTTCACATCACCGTTCAGACGGAAGCCGCTCTTCTTGGTAGCGTCAGGTACACGGGTGGTACCTACATCAATCACTACGGCACCTTCCTTTACCATATCCCCGGTAACGAAATCTGGTCTGCCGATGGCTGCGATGATAATGTCAGCCTCACGGCACTCCTTCTTCAAGTCCTTGCTGTGACTGTGGCAAACGGTTACGGTAGCGTCGCCAGGATTCGTCTTCTGCATCATCAGGGTTGCCATGGGTTTGCCCACGATGTTGCTTCTGCCCAGCACCACGCATTTCTTGCCTGATGTCTCGATGTTGTATCGACGCAACAGTTCCATGATGCCGTTAGGAGTTGCAGAAACGTAACAGGGAAGTCCTATGGCCAGACGACCCACGTTGATGGGATGGAACCCATCTACATCCTTGCGGTAATCGATAGCCTCTATCACTTTCTGCTCAGAGATATGCTTAGGCAAGGGGAGCTGGACGATGAATCCATCCACATCAGCATCCTGGTTGAGCTCCTCAACCTTTGCCAGAAGCTCTGCTTCAGTCACATCAGCCTCATAGCGGATGAGTGATGACTTGAAGCCACATGCCTCGCATGCTTTTACTTTATTTGCCACGTATGTCTCGCTACCTCCGTCATGGCCTACCAGAATGGCTGCCAGATGAGGGCGTTTGCCCCCTGCCGCTACAATCTGCTCCACTTCTGCAGCGATTTCTTGTTTGATTTGCGCTGATACAGCTTTTCCGTCAATCAGTGTCATATATAAATTGATAATTGAAAATTGCCATTATTCATTATCCATTATCCATTCTCCATTAAAAAAGTTTACCCCCGGGTCTCATCATGGGCATCTTGGGGAACTTGCTGGATGTCACCGTCTTCATCATCTTGCGCATCTGGTCGAACTGCTTGATGAGGCGGTTCACTTCCTGAATGTTCGTTCCGCTACCCTTGGCAATACGCTGGCGGCGTGAACTGTTCAGAATTTCAGGATGTGTACGCTCCTGCGGTGTCATAGAGTAGATGATTGCCTCGATGCCTTTGAAAGCGTTATCGTCAATGTCAATATCCTTGATGGCTTTGCCTACGCCAGGAATCATGGCAGCCAGGTCTTTCAGGTTACCCATCTTCTTGATCTGCGCTATCTGTCCCATGAAGTCGTTAAAATCAAACTGGTTCTTCTGAATCTTCTTCTGCAGGCGCTTCGCTTCCTCTTCGTCGTATTGCTCCTGGGCACGCTCTACCAATGAGACGATATCACCCATACCCAGGATACGGTCTGCCATTCGCTCAGGATGGAACTGGTCGATAGCGTCCAGCTTCTCGCCAGTACCCACAAACTTGATAGGTTTGTTTACTACCGTGCGGATAGAGAGGGCTGCACCACCACGGGTGTCACCGTCGAGCTTGGTAAGTACCACACCTGTGAAGTCGAGGCGTTCATTGAATTCCTTAGCTGTATTCACGGCATCCTGACCTGTCATGGAATCTACCACGAAGAGAATTTCATCCGGAGTGATGCCTTCCTTGATGGCGGCAATCTCATTCATCATCTCTTCGTCAACAGCCAGACGGCCGGCAGTATCCACAATCACCAGATCGTAACCCTTGGCTTTCGCTTCAGCAATGGCATGCTGGGCGATGCTGACAGGGTCTTTGCTCTCTGGCTCCGCATACATCGGTACATTGATCTGCTCTGCCAATACACGCAACTGCTCTACTGCGGCAGGACGGTAAATGTCGCAGGCAACCAGCAGCGGACGGCGGTTC
This sequence comes from Bacteroidaceae bacterium, assembly GCA_017471185.1. Classification (GTDB taxonomy): domain Bacteria; phylum Bacteroidota; class Bacteroidia; order Bacteroidales; family Bacteroidaceae; genus Bacteroides. The sequence goes on along the minus strand of JAFUVZ010000010.1, from coordinate 4,035 downwards.
TTCTTGGTCTTGAACATACGTGCCAGCTTACCTGAGAATGTGGTCTTACCGGAACCTTGCAGACCAGACATCAAGATGACGGCAGGTTTGTTCTTCAGGTTCAGTTCCGCAGTCTCTCCACCCATCAGCGTGGCCAGCTCGTCATGCACTATCTTTACCATCAACTGGCTGGGTTTCACAGCTGTCAGTACGTTCTGTCCTAATGCCTTCTGCTTGACTGTATCGGTAAAGGTCTTGGCAACCTTATAGTTTACATCGGCATCAAGCAATGCCTTACGTACGTCTTTCAAGGTCTCGGCAACATTGATTTCAGTTATCTTGCCTTCACCTTTCAGTATCTTGAATGACCTTTCAAGTCTGTCACTTAAATTCTCAAACATTATTATTCGCTCTTATAAAGTCTTTATTATGAATTGATGTTCATCAAGAACTCCTCGTTGTTCTTTGTATTCTCCATCAGGTTCTTTACCTGTTCGATGGCTTCCTGAGGTGTCATGTCTGCCATGAACTTGCGAGCTACCCACATGCGGTCACGGGTGAATTTGTCTTGCAGCAGGTCATCACGGCGTGTGCTTGACAGAATCACGTTGATAGCCGGGAAGATACGCTTGTTGCTGAGCGTGCGGTCAAGCTGCAGCTCCATGTTACCGGTACCCTTGAACTCCTCGAAAATTACGTCGTCCATCTTTGAGCCTGTCTCAGTCAGTGCTGTTGCCAGGATAGTCAGTGAGCCACCGCCTTCGATATTGCGGGCTGCACCGAAGAAGCTCTTTGGCTTATGCAAAGCGTTGGCATCGACACCACCTGAGAGCACCTTGCCAGATGCTGGTGCTACCGTGTTGTAAGCACGGGCCAGTCGGGTGATGGAATCCAGGAAGATAACTACGTCATGTCCGCACTCTACCAACCTCTTGGCTTTCTCCAGCACGATGTTCGCAATCTTTACATGACGCTCTGCCGGCTCATCGAAAGTAGAAGAAATCACCTCTGCATTTACGGTACGTGCCATATCTGTCACTTCCTCAGGACGTTCGTCAATCAACAGTACCATCATATATACCTCCGGATGGTTGGCGGCAATGGCGTTGGCGATATTCTTCATCAGGGTTGTCTTACCCGTCTTTGGCTGGGCGACGATGAGCGCACGCTGTCCTTTGCCAATAGGGGTAAAGAGGTCAACGATACGTGCGTCGATGGTATCGCGGCTGTCGCCTCTTGATAAGGTGAACTTCTCATCTGGGAAGAGTGGGGTAAGATGTTCGAATGGAACGCGGTCACGTACAATCTCAGGATTGAGACCGTTGATCTTGTTCACCTTCACGAGAGGGAAATATTTCTCACCTTCCTTTGGCGGACGAATCACACCTTCCACCACATCTCCGGTCTTCAAGCCAAACAGCTTGATTTGTGACTGGGAAACGTAGATGTCATCTGGTGAAGAGAGGTAATTGTAGTCAGATGAACGCAGGAAGCCGTAGCCGTCCTGCATGATTTCCAGTACGCCCCATCCCTGTAGGATGTCTCCAAAGTCATACAGTCGCTCAGGCTGTCGTCTCTCACCATTGTTGATGTTGCCTTCTGCGTTCTGCTGGGCAGCCTGCTGTATGGGTTGTTGAGGCTGGTTGTTCTTGTTATTCTGGGGGAATGAAGTGGTTTCTTCTTTGGGTGAATTGAACTTGCCAATCAGTTCGCTTGGAATAGCCTTGTTGTCGGATGGCAGGTCTTCTATGGCTACGAATGAGTCTTGTGACATCGCAGGTTCCTGGGCGGTCTCCTGATCCTTCTGATATGCCTTGGATGGTTTGCTTTCGTTATTCAATGAAGCCTCTTTCTCAGCGGCTTTCTCAGCTTCCAGCTTGGCTGCGTTCTTTTGCTGCAGCCTTTCAAGAACTTTCTCGACATCAGCGGCTGTCTTGCGAGGGCGTCCTCTGCGTTTTTTAGTATTACCGGTATCTTTAGTTTCAGTCGCCGTCTTGTCTTCCGTTGGAGAGGTAGGTTCTGCCTTAGGCTCTTCCATTGCCGGTGCAGGATTCTGCTTGCTTGCAGCCTTGTCTGCTTTTTTGTCGCCCTTCTTGTCGGCAGGTTTTGCCGTAGGCTTTTCCGCAGGTTTCTTTGCTGGTTCGCTGGCTTTGACCTCTGGGGCAGCTTCAGCTTCCGGCATTTCTACTGCCTTGGAGACGGCTGGCTGAATTATGGGAACATGCTGTTCGTCACGTGAAATGGTTCCTTCCTTATTAGCGGAGAAAACCTTGTCAAGTTTGCCACTTGTCATTGTAACCCGTTTGCGCTTAGGCCTGTCTTCCTTCTGCTTTTCTTTGGCAGCTGCCTTGTTAGCACTTGATATGGCCTGTTCGTCAAGAATCCTGTAAACTAAGTTTTCTTTTGTCAGAGAATCTGTCTTGGATATGCCCAGCTCAGTAGCTATGGCTTGTAGTTCAGTCAATGACTTTTCGTTTAATTGAACGATATTATACATGAAATTAATATGAAAATTTTAATTATAGGGAATAATTGCGTGCAAAGATAATAATCTTTTTTGAATTACCACTAAAATTATTTGATTTTTCTGAAAATGATGGCTCTTTTTGTGCTTTTATCTACGCAGAAACGGTTGTCAATGCGCTCTCCAATGACCCATACCACCTTGTCTCCACAGCAAAGTAGCCATTGCCGCGCTTTCTGGCTGACAGTCAGTTTCCTGTCGGTAAGGAAGTCGCTGATCAGTTTCCTGCCCTTCATTCCGAAGGGTATAAACCAGTCGCCCGTCTGACAGCGGCGGACGCTGACAGGACAGTCCAGCTTGTCTGCGTCTAAGCAGGCCGTGTCCTTGTCTTTGGGAATGCTGAAGTCTGGCCTGATGATGATTTCCTCTTGTTCCAATACGGGTGGCTCGTTTTCTGAGACAGGCTCTAAAAGCAGGTGAGTGCGGTCTTTGACCAATTGCCAGTCTTTGCTCTCAAAAACCTTTCCCGGCTGTCCATGCAAAGCTTCCTGTATGTCTTCGACCTGGGTAGTATTAAATCCCAAGGGTGCGATGATTTCATATAGCAGGCTCTCTGGCGACGGCTCTTTCAACAGGCGGTTGATGTCAATGCGTTGGTTCTCCAGTACACGGTTCCTGCCTTGCTCAATCCCGTTATTATATACAAGGTACGCTTCATCCATGTACCTGGATGTTTGCAAAATGCTTTGTCTGATAGAAGGGTTTATGCTTTCCATCATGGGCAGCAGCTCCAGACGTATCTTGTTGCGAGTATAGTCTGGCTGCAGGTTGGTGCTATCCGTTACGAAAGGCTGTTTAAGGTACTTTAAGTAATCTAAGATTTCCTCATGGCTGACGCATAATAGCGGGCGGATAATCAATCCGTTCTTGGGCTGAATGCCACGTAACCCTTTGATACCGGTGCCTCTTATGAGGTTCAGCAGGAAAGTCTCTATGCTGTCATCCTGGTGATGGGCCACGGCAATCAGCCCGCAGCCAGTCTGCTTGCGCAATTCCTCAAACCAACCGTATCGCAGCTCGCGGGCAGCCATCTCTATGGAAATGCCTTTCTCCTCAGCTGCACGCAACGTGTCGAAATGCTGGGTGTGAATCGGGACATGCAGCTTGCCACACAGGTCTTTCACGAAGGCCTCGTCCCTGTCTGATTCTTCGCCTCGCAGATGGAAATTGCAGTGGGCAGCCTCGCAAGCATATCCCAGGTCGAGCATTACACGCAGCAAAGCCACTGAGTCAGCTCCGCCACTCAGTGCCACAAGTGTCTTGCCACCGCTTTCCAGCAGTTTCAGCCGCTCTATGTATTGTCTTACTTTTCGTTTTAACATAATGATGTTGCAAAGATAAACAAAATCCTTTTTCATAGTCACCTGACGGCTTAATTTATCCTTAATTTTAGTTTCGGAAGCTGATATTGACGGCCTGAAAGGCCTGTAAGCTCCCAGCCCAGGGCAACGCCCTGGGTAAATGTAGTTCACAACCTACGCCCTGTAAGGGCAAAAGCATGAAGGAAAAGGTAAGGCTTTTGCCCTTTCAGG
>JAFUVZ010000009.1 GCA_017471185.1 Bacteroidaceae bacterium | reverse complement strand
GGTCTTCGTACTGCCACGGTGGACGATGTCATCAGCGAGCGCTATGCCGGTTCTTCCAAGTACACCCTCAGCAAGATGCTGAAACTGGCCCTGAACGGCATTACCGCCTTCAGCGTCAAGCCCATGTATGGCATCTTCTATATGGGCATCGTCTTCCTGCTGATAGCCTGCGGCATCGGCATCGATGTGGTCCATGCCCTGCTGACAGGGACTGCCGTGCCCGGCTGGTCGTCACTGATACTCTCCGTCTGGCTGGTAGGCGGTTTCATCCTGATAGCCCTGGGCATCACAGGTGCCTACATCGGCAACATCTATACTGAGGTGAAGCGCCGCCCGCTCTATCACATTCAGGAAATCTTAGACTGACCAGCTGGCTGGACCATTTCCGCCGCGAGAAGCGTACCCAAAAACTGCCGACTCTCACGAGCCGGCAGTTTCTAAATCATTTTTTTATTAACAAAATCATTAATGTTTTATGAAAAAACATTCCTTTAAAAAAGGACTGCCGACACTCACGAGCAGGCAGTCCTGCATTGTTTTATTCTAAATTCTAAAACTTTCGTAATTAAAGTCGCCCACAAGGCGAGGATACGTCATCGACGAAGTCGCTTATTCCTTTAGGTATAAGAACCCCATAGTACCCAGTTCACTGTACTCTCTGTGTCATTGTCGTTGAGTCGTAGAAATACATTCAGCACAACGCCTCTGCGCTGTACGCAAAAATAGGGAATTGTCGGGTATTAGGATATTGTCATCCCTCTACACACTGACGTCTCTCATGCATCACTGCTGCAAGTAGTTTCAAATTTGCTAGATTTGTCAATCACAGACAGCAACGTTTCAAAATGTCATTACGCGTGCCGCAGATGCGTTTCAGCGAGCGCAAAGGAACTCGTTCCATTTGCCAAGCATCAGCATCCTCGCACGCTTTATGCGTGCAAAGGTAATCAATATTTCCCAATTACCCAAACAATTCCCCAAAAACTTGTCTTTCTCTCCATTTTTCCTCTCACTTTTCCTCTCACTTCATGTTCTAACACAGCGTTTTCCCTATTTAAGTTTTATAGACAATAAAAGTTAAATCATCATCTATTTTATTGTCCATAAACCATAAAATCATTATCTTTGCATCGTTTAAAGTTACACGCAATGGATATCATTACAAGAAAAAAGTATGCAGAGAAGGTTGACTCCTGGCTAGATTAATTCTGCAACAAGCATTAGCAAGTTCATGAAGTCCCAAAACATTGATGTGTCAGCCAACGCGATACTTGACTACACCAAGTATTACTCTGAGGCATATCTGGTCAACGAAGTCAAGCGGTACGACGTCCATGGAAAGAAACTGTTCGAGACCAGCCAAAAGGTGTACTTTGGCGATGTGGGCCTGCGGAACCTGATTGGCGGAGGCGAAAGGGAGGCTGACATTGAGAAAGTCATAGAGAATGTCGTCTACCAGCATATAGTCCGTCTGGGCTATCAGGTTTACGTAGGCGAACTGCGTGCGGGCGAGATAGACTTTGTATGCAAGAAGCCCAACCAGGTGAAGTACGTCCAGGCAGCATATATCATCGACCATGACGAGACACGCATGAGAGAGTTTGGCCGGCTGATGGACATCAAAGACAACTATCCCAAATACGTCATCTCTATGACCCCTCTTGTCAAATCTCAAGACTATGGTGGAATTACCCATATGGGACTCCGCGAGTTCCTGAAGAATGGAATATAATGTTCCAAAATGTCAAAGATCGCTTAGTCTATTTCTGCGGTTTCCGCGTCTTTTGGCAAAAAATATGATTTTTATTGATGTCCGATAATAAAAAAAGAGTTATGACAGCGACAGAGTTAGTGGTCTAACTTTTCGTAGATGGAATTATTGCTTTTGTATTCTGGCACTATTTCCTTCATCTTACGTACGGTTTCCATATTATCATAGTTATGGGAAATAGCTATGAGTTCTTCAATGGCTTGGTTAATCGTCTGATAATCGTATTCGCGAACCTTGGCAATACGTATTTTCTCATGGAATGACGTCTTGATATTCTCCTTCTCGTCCAACACCTCCTCGTAGAGTTTTTCTCCAGCCCGCAGGCCAGTATATTCTATCTTCACGTCCTTGGCCCCTGACAGTCGGATCATGCGCTTCGCCAAGTCAGCAATCTTCACAGGCTGTCCCATGTCAAAGGCAAATATCTCCCCGCCATGACCTTTCACACCAGCCTCCAACACCAGCTTACAAGCTTCGGGAATCAACATGAAGTAGCGGATAATCTTCGGATGGGTCACTGTCACGGGACCGCCTTTCTTGATTTGCTCCCGGAAGAGCGGTATCACTGAGCCGTTCGACCCTAACACATTCCCGAAGCGCGTCGTGACAAACTGTGTCCTGCCTTCACCACTATCCATGACTCTGTTCAGGCTCTGCACATAGATTTCACAGATGCGCTTTGAACATCCCATCACGTTAGTAGGGTTCACCGCCTTGTCCGTCGATACCATCACAAACTTCCTCACGCCATATTTCACGCTCAGGTCTGCCATAACCTTCGTGCCGTACACATTGTTCTGTACCGCCTCACTCGGGTTATCCTCCATCATCGGCACATGCTTATAGGCTGCGGCATGGAACACATAGTCCGGCCGGAAGTGCGCCATCAGCTGTTCCATACGCTCTGCCTTGCAGATATTGGCCACCACAGTCTCAGCCTGGATATCCGGGTAGATCTTTGCCATCATCAGGCGGATGTCATGCTCTGGTGTCTCAGCCTGGTCTATCAGCAACATGGCTGCTGGTCTGAACTCAGCCACCTGCCGTACCATCTCCGAACCTATAGAGCCTGCGGCACCTGTGATGAGCACACGACGCCCCTCCAGTTCACTACCTACGGAGGCCATGTCAATTTTAATCTCATCGCGTGGCAGCAAGTCTTCCACGCTCACCTCATGCAACTGCACATCTGGCAGGTTCTCGGTCCCTCCGTCCCATTCCTGTTCCGTCCGTACCATGAATATCTTCACCCCGGCACTGAGCATTGCGTCTTGCAGTTCCTGCTCCTTACGGAACTCCTTGATTCTCGATGGTGACACCAAGATACCCTCAATGCGCTTTTTCTGGACCACCATGGCCAGGTCATCCTGCTGCGTGTATACCTTTTCGCCTATCAGCAGCTTATGCTTGTAGCGCTCCTCATTCGACACGAAGCCCTTCAACAGATAGCTCGTGGGCTTCTGGCTGCGAATGTTCTTGGCCAGTCCTATACTGTCAGGCATCGTACCGTATATCAGCACCCGCATGGCATTCTTATCCGACGTAACAACATCAAACAGCACCTTGGCCAACACACGGATGCCCCACATGGCCATCGTTGCAATGCTGTACATAGCCACTATCTGTGTCACTGTCAGTACGGCATACTGTTCTTCCGGCAGCCCCTGCATCACATAGTGCGCACCTATGCAGAGCGCCATAGCCAGTCCATTGGCATAGCCCACTTTCTGCAAGTCCACAAACGACGAGTAACGTACAATGCCCGCATAGGTGCTAAACAGTCGGAAACACAAAATGGTCAGCACCAGATAGACCGCCAGTGTGTCCAGCAATGCATACGAGTCCATCAGCGTCTCATAGCCGCGGTGAAACAGGTAGTAGATAAACACACCCGACAAGAAGACGATACCGCAGTCTATGACGAGCATCATCCAGTAGGGCAGCGACACCCGTCTGAAATACCAATTCAGGATTTTTTGTGTATAGTTCATAATAATTGTTTTTTGATGGTATTGACTATACGCTCCACATCATCATCCGTAACATAGGGTCCCGACGGCAGACACAGCCCCCGCATGAACAGCCCCTCGCTCACCCCGTTGACAAATACTGGCGCATTACGATATACCGGCTGCCGGTGCATCGGCTTCCATAGTGGACGGCTTTCTATGCCCGCCTCATCGAGTGCCAGCCGCAACGCCTCCACTGGGCTATTCGGTTCACAATCCGTATGTCGCATCCTGTCGTATGCCTTTTTTTCACCCCTCACCTTCAACTGCTCATCCAGCAAGATGGTCGACAGCCAGTAGTTCGAGTCGTATATCCTTTCTACGCTTTCTGTACTTTCTACGATACCATCCGGCTGACTATGAACCGTGATTCCCGCCACATCTGCAAACAGCTGCTCATACAACTGGTGCACATGCCGATGGTGAGCAATATGCGCAGCAGCCACGGTCATCTGTCCCCGTCCTATACCCGCACAAATATTGCTCATGCGGTAGTTATAGCCAATCTCCTCATGTTGATAATACGGAAACGTCTCCCGCGCCTGTGTGGCATACTTCACTATCCGTTCCCTGGCTTCTGCCGACGGACAGATCAGTGCTCCGCCGCCCGAAGTTGTAATCATCTTATTGCCGTTGAACGACAAGATGCCATAATCACCCAAGGTACCGCATTTTCGTCCATGATAGGTCGAGCCGAAGGCCTCTGCAGCATCCTCAATGACAGGAATCTCATATTGCCGGGCCACTGCCATAATGTCGTCCATCTTCGCCGGCATACCGTACAGATGAACAGGTATGATAGCCTTCGGCCGTCGTCCCGTCTTCTCCATACGCTCACGAATGCCTCTTGCCAACAGCTCCGGATCCATGTTCCATGTGTCCGGTTCAGAGTCCACAAAGACAGGTGTTGCCCCAAGATATGTCACGGGGTTTGCCGATGCACCGAAGGTAAAGCTCTGCACCATCACCTCGTCCTCCTGTTTCACCCCACACGCTATCAGTGCCAAGTGTATCGCCGCCGTACCCGATGACAATGCCGCCACTCTTTTTAAGGCCGTTTCCGCATGATCTGCTTTCTGCGAGACAAAATCCTCAAGTGCCTCCTCAAATGCATTCACGTTCGGCCCCAACGGCACCACCCAGTTGGTTTCAAACGCCTCCTGGATATATTTCATTTCCATCCCTGCCTCACTCATATGAGCAAGACACAAATAAATTCTATTCTCGTTCATATATGTTTTGGGTGTTCTATGACTTTGTGTTCATTCCGCAACAAGCTAAAGTCCCTTGTGAATATTATATTTCATATAGATTTTTCCTCTGTGTGAACTGCTCCATCACCTCAGCCATGGCTATGCTTTCCTTACCATTCAACCGTGTACTTGAGAATCGCCTATTTATGATACAACTGACAAATTCCCGTATCTCATAACGCAGTCCAAATCCATCCCATTTATAAAAATACTTTTTATTGTCGTTCTGGTCTTCATAACGTAATTCGAAATAGTCAGTCTTCCACCATGGGGCAGGTACATATGCATATCCTTTAGTTCCTGAGATAATCAGATTACCTTCCGTTTTCACTCCCAAGCCAACTTTGAATGAACACACTGCATTAGGATAGCGAAAGACTCCTTTTGTATGAATATCAACTCCATTTTCCATTCTTGAATAAAGTGTCAATTCGTCATAATGGACACCTAACAACTTAAAGATAGGCAGTAGAGGATAACTACCTTCTTCATACAGTGAGCCACCAGCCTGAAGAGGATCAAACTCCCGACTGTTCTTGTCTGGCATTAGCTGTGATAAGGACGCTTCTATATCTACGACTTCACCTATCATTCCTGACTTAATCATTACCATCAAATGATTAAAGGCAGGACAATGAGCAGTTTTATTAGCTTCTATCAGAACAACGCCTTGTTTTTCAGCCAATTGGTACAATTCTTCTGCCTCATCCTTTTTTAGCACCATTGGAGTCTCACAAAGCACATGTTTCTTGCCCAATAGTGCTGACTTAATATTCTCATAATGTGCCAGATGTGGAGTAGCCACATAGACAGCATCCACCTGCTCATAAAAATCGTCCAACGACCCGCAAGGTTTTATTTTTTCAAACCTTGCAGAGTACCTGTTGGTAGCGTTTGTCAAAATGTCGTATGCAGCCGTTACGCAAACCCCACTTACCACCTCTGCCTCTGAGGGAAATCTCACAGAGACGCGACCACATCCAAGAATTCCGACTCGCACTTGTTCTTGTGACTCATTACGTAACAATGTCGAAGAGATTCCATCTGTACGAGGCAGATACACCACTTCACAATATTCCCTCAAATAATCAAACTTCCCCTCCCAGTCAGAACCGATGGCAAAGATGTCCACATCATATTTTTGGATATCATCTATCTTTTGTCCCACATAGTTTTCGATGATAATTTGATCTGCAAAGCCTGTTTCTTTTACAGCCTCTACTCTTTCCAACACATCATTGAACACGTTAAGCTTCCCTCTGTCACGGTCAAAACTGTCATTGGTAACCCCGACAATGAGATAGTCACCGAGTTCTTTGGCTCTTCGAAGCAGATTAACATGACCTTGATGCAATAGGTCGTAAGTTCCGTAAGTTATGACTTTTTTCATTTATCCAATACTAAAACGTAATCTCTTCCCTGGTTTCCAAATCGTTTTTATGACCAACTTCGATAGCCAATACATCAGTCTAAGGTAGGACCTTTCCACTGTTGTCATCTTTGGCCATTTTGCTAATATAACAGAATAATATAACGCTTCAGGTCCAGTGTAAGAAAACTGAACTCTTTGGTACCCATTTTTCAAATATATTTGTTGCAACTTCGTATTCTTTTCTGCTGTGTTGATCCATATAGTGGTTGCCCTAGCATCTTTTTCAATGCTTTCATTCCTCACTTCACATAATTGTGAATAAATCTTCAATCCTTGGTATTCTGGTATAACAGCGTCCATACAGAGATAAGCGGAATTCCCCTTACACCACCATCGTTTGATAGAGCTGTTTTTATATGAACAAGTGCCAACTACCGTTTTCCCATCTAAAGCCACGAAACAAATACCATCTCCAACATCCTTTTTTAATTGTTCCCCTGTAAGATGGGAGCAATTCATGTCAACACCCTTCTTACGATTAACTTCATGGGCTTTCCTTTGACATTCTTGAACATTATCCCATGACACCCAGTCAGGTTTTTTCATTATTCTTATCTCACTCATGTGAACATCTCCCATTCATATAAACTCCCTATTTTGTAAATCTAAAAAGGCATCCACCAATTTATCATAGTCAGCCTCTGTTAAACAGCCGATATGCCCCACGCGAAACAAGGTATCTTTCATTTCGCCTCCATTGGGACAAATCCACATGCCATACTCATCCTTTACCTTCAGGAATATTTCGTAGGCCGATTGCGTTGTTGGATGTAGCGGCGTCACGGCATTGCTCAGGCTTTCACTGATTATTTCGAAAGGAAGATGGTATTCCACCAACTTATCACGAAAATACCTCGCCAATGCTGCACATCGCGCGACTTCTGCTTCTGCACCTCCCATTATCTCAATCTCTTTAAGTCGAACATTGATCTGGCGAAGGATGCCTACGGCAGGAGTCCAAGGTGTTTGTCCTCTCTCCATATTCTTCAAAGCCAGTTTTAGATCCAGATACTGACAGCAACAATGATTTTCCCCTACTCGCTTCAGAGCTTCTGGCGCAAGTATAATCACTGCAATTCCAGGAGCGCAGGCCAAAGCTTTCTGTGAACCCGTAATCATAATACCTGTATTGGTGGCCTCCATATCAAACGAGTCAGCCAAGAAGGAACTGATGGCATCCACTATCAGGAAGCAACCGTTTCGTTTACAGAAATCACTCACCAAATTAATATCATAATGAACACCTGTTGAAGTCTCATGCTTTTGCATGAGGAAAGCAGTATAACCCTTTCCTTCGTATGGAACGAAATGCTCAGGCTTAAGAGCTTTTCCGTGTTCAAGCTTTATCTCCTTGTAAGGAATCTCATGCAGTGCCAGCAGCTCCACAAATCGCTCACCAAACGAACCGCCATTGACGACAAGAGCTTTGTCTGTCTTATTCAGGCAGTTCATAATGGCCGCCTCCATACCTCCACTACCCGAGCAGGTCATAAACGCCACTCGGCTGTCATCGCTAGCATGAGCAAATTTCTTTACCAGTCGCTCATTCTCCAACATCAGTTCCGAGAACTCAGCCGTCCTAAAATATGGCACCTGCTCGGCACCTATTGCCCGTACAGTCTCACTGGACATGACAGGGCCTACTGTAAAATTCAACATACTACAGTTATAAATGTTTAGGTCTTCTATCCTTTTCTGAAGGCGGGGTCATATAATCGGGGCCGAACTTGTCTATCAGGCACTGATGATAGGCTTTTGTAATATAGGCTTTGGTATCTTCAAATGACACTTCCATCACCTCCTCCAAGACATCTTTATCGTAAAGTTTTGGGACATCACCAAAGTCTGTGTTGTAACTGGCTTTCTTTTCTGTATCTTTTCCATTAGATCTTTGCATTAGCCAGTTGTATAAACAAACCTTCTGTTTCCTTGTCGTTAGGTTTCCTGTCACATAAGAAATAAAAGTAGCTGTTCGATACAACAGGTTACCCTTCTTGAAACGAGGTTTTGTCTTCATCATACCTTGAGCAAATCGAATTTCCAGGACTCTGATTTTCCTTGCAAGCCTTCCATCTGGTGCATTGTCTACGACAAAGACATCCATCGTTGGTTTATGCCCACCAGTTCCCTTATCTTTTAAACGAATCCTGTCAATCCACAGGGCTTTCGGAGTCCCATGCTCATATACAAGCTCATTACTGATTTTTAAACTCCTTAGCCTCTCATAATTTTGTCTGTCAAGCATCACGTCCAGATCGTCATCCCACGGGATGAACCCTTAATGACGTACTGCGCCCAGCAAGGATCCCCAGTCAAGACTGTACTTAATATTATTCGCAACACATAATTGATGGAACGCTTTCAGAAGTGCCAAGAGTCTTTTCTGCATTGCTAACGTTCCGTACCGATTGTCTGTATCCATATCATATTTTACTACTAACAATTCTTAGTACATCCTCAAAACACTTCATCTCGCCAATCTCTTCAGGCTCCAAACTGATGTCGAAGGCGTCTTCCAGTTCTGCTACGAGGTTTAACTGGCCCATGGAGTCCCACGCTGCACAATTATTCTGAGAAACACCTCTGTCTACTGTGGCCAATTCAAAAGTTTCTCGTATAATTTCCAAAATCTTTTCTTCCATTTCTCTTCATTTGATTGTTATATGATAATACTCTTCCGTATCTAAATTAGCATCTGTCAATGAAATGTTATATCGTTTTGTCCCATCAGCTTCTTCCGACAGGACTGAAAAGCCATTCTTATCGTAGAAATCAGCCACCTGCCTGTTTTTCAAAGTCGGCAAGAAAGAAGCTTTGATACTATCAAGCCCTTCTGAGCGAAGTTGATGGAGCACTCTCTTCAGAAAAGCATGTTCTATCCCCTTCCCTAAAATGCGACAACTTAGCAAAAAAGTGTCAATAACATTCCCTTTGACTATAATGCAACCAGTGATACCACTATCACCAAACTTATCGGCTACGCTTAGGCACCAGATTCTCCATCCTTCTTGCAGGAATTGTCGGATATCTGCATCTGTATAGCGCTTCGTGGTCAGGTTAAACTGGTTTGTCTTTTGTGTCATCTGAGCAATACGGGGGATATTAAGCTCATTGGCAGTTTCGATAGTCATCTGAATATCAAGCGAACGTAAATATTCCGTCAAGTCGCCATAGCTCTGTCGCTGCTGTGCACGTTGGCCATTCGCTTTATATTGTTCCGTTTTCTTCTTATCCTCACTGGTCACAGAATACACGCGGAAATACTTATCTACAATCTCTTTGAAGAATGCTGGCAACTCATAAGGCTGTGCTGGAAACTCTGGAATCTCCACCATTGGCAGCATCTGTCTGATTAATTCCCGTTCGGCAGGATTGTCATCCACAAACACCATGCTATCAAGACCTATATTTAGCTCTTCTGCCAAAGCTTTGATGTTGGTGGCCTTGTCTGTCCAATTGATGCGCCAAGTAGCAAAATGCTCCTTCTTCAGCACCATAAACGGGTTCTTTTCCCATGCTTTCAACACATCCTCCTCATTATTCTTTGAGCAAACAGTGAGAATTATACCACTCTTACTCAACTCCAGCAATGCTTCTTGGAAATAAAGGAAAGCCTTGCCAGGATAATCACCACCCAATTTGAGACCTTCAATGCCATCCTCGCCCAGCACACCACCCCATAAAGTGTTGTCAAGATCAAGTACCAGACACTTCTTCCGTTTCAATGATATTTCATCCAATTTCCGTGACCACCATTCCATAAATGGTTTCGCGAGCTTTGGGTTTATGCCCATCTGTGAGATAAACCAAAACTTCCAGTCAAATACGTCCACAGCAGGATATTGCCGCGAGAATTCACAAATGTCTATCAACTTTACATTAGCATTCTCCATCTCTGCCATCACCAATGCCTGATTGTACCCTGCCACCGCTGAAATCAGCTCCGTACCAGACGTAAACGGCACTGCGTATGCATTTTTATCCATCGTCAGTGCAATGAACGGCTTTGTTTTATCCACCCGTTCCAACACAAACATCATTTTCTGTGCATACTCCCTAACTTCAGCACACAGCCGTTCCATGTCATATTTTATTGGCAGCTGGTAGAACCACACATAGCCATCCACATCCGCCGGGACGTAAGAGATGTCATCATATCCAGAAAAGGAGTAGCTCCTTGGAAAGAACCGCTCCACGGTGTTGTTTCTATAAACAAACATTAAAGGGAAACAAAATTTTTAGAGTCACATCCTTTAGATGTAACCAACCATATTAATAGCAAACTGTTTTTCAGTGAATAATCACCTGCCTGTAGGCAGTATGGGATTTTCAGTCAGATAGGAATCAATATACCCCAAATACTCCGTAATAGAAATCTCCTCATCCTTCAGGTGGTGAATCGTCATGTAGTCAGAGAAACTACCGTAGAAATCATTATATTTGTACCAAATGTCAGAGGAAGAATATGCCATAATTCCTTGGGGGAGGTCACGATTTACCACAATCCAACGGCGGAATTCCAAAATAAGGGTTTCAGGATTGTCTAAATGTGGTCTCACATCCCAACCATTGATATCCGACAAAGCTATCTTCAACTTATATGGCTCGTTCTCAAAAATCAGGAACACCTTTTCATCACCTCCTATTCCATAATCAAGTCCTAACTCAAAAGGCATATTCATCCTATAGTATTCACCTTCTTTGTCTGACTTCATCTTGGACAAATCGTGAACACTATATTTCGCATCCCTCATCAAAGCAATGATTCTGGAAAGCCTGTTTGACTTGGAATCCAAATCTGATGAAGCTATCTTGACTTCAAGCCCATAGAATCTTGATACAAACAATAGCGCTCTCAAAAGAGGGAGATACTCGTTGTCAAAGGGACAATTTATGAAAATGGCATTCTCTTTCATTGAGTTGACTTTTATCCTCGGGGAGGAAACGGGTCATTGCCATAGCTTCGGCGGTCTGCAATTCTACCATCCATATTATGGATATACAACTCCAGACGTTCACTTTTTCCGACTCTTCTTCCATAATCTATAGCATCAGCCTTCGAACCGAAGACCTTGCTCGCTCTCATGGAGCCTTCTCTTCTAACTTTCCATTCTCCTTGAGAATGTACAACATGCAGATTTCTTGGCATATCTTCAACGTATTATAATTCTACACTGCAAATATACGCATATTTCCATAATCTTCCAAAATATTCTTTCTTTTTTTTGAAAGATTTAACCATGAAACATGTAATTATTCTGAAAGAACCGTTCGCGGTGTTCTTAATCAATTATCTCCGCAGGCTCTTCTACCAACTCTATCAGTCCAATGTTTTTGTTAAAGAAGAATGCAACACGCGACCCTCTGAAAGCTACAGCCTCCGCAGGTCTGCTTACCATTACATAGCATTCTTTACGCAACTTCATGGCAGCCTCATCTATATTCTCCACAACATAACAAGTATGGTAAGGTGTCACGCCATTCTTCGCCAATGTCTTGCATACAGGAGAGGTTTCATCCACAGGGGCTAAGAGCTCCACCGTAGGAAAGCCCTCTCTTGTCAGCCAGCATATATTCACATTCTGGACAGGGTCAAAGACAATGTCACTCATCCTATAGCCCCCCTCTTCATAGATAGCAGCCGTAGCATTAATACTATTCACGGCCACCCCTATGTGATGAAACTTAAACTCTGGTAACATTGCTATCAGTATTCAATAATGGGAGAAATCTTACACCCATGAAACACTACCCGAGCCGTTCCCCAACTTAGACCAGCTCCAAAGCCACTCATCACCACCCGACTGCCATCTTTCAGTTTGTCATACAGCTCCGATACGATGGTCAACGGAACAGATGTTGAACTAGTATTTCCATACTTTTGTATACAATAAGGCACTCTCTCCTTATCAAACTTCAACTTCTTGACGAAAAAGTCTGTCATAAATTTATTCGCCTGATGGAACACCAACCAGTCTATATCGTCCATTGTCGTCCCAGAAATCTCAACAATTTCCTTGACACTCATGGGCACGCGTTTCATGGCAAAGTTAAACACATCCATGCCATCCATATAAACCTCCAAGCCTGTACGGATATTACCATCCTCTTCAACTTTCTCCACACAGGAGTCTGGCGTTATCATGTTTCTCATACCATCGCGTATGATAACGGCATCTTTGCCCGAGCCATCACTCTTCAAGATAAATATAGATTCCTCAAAGTCGCCTTTCTCCACCAAAGTGGCAGTAGCACCATCTCCATACAAAGGCCAGTCCACTTTATCACGCCTATTCACTATCTTCGAGAATGTCTCGCCATCCAACAGCAAAACACGCAATCCCATATTGGCATAAGCATAGGCTGTGCTCAAGGCAAAAATATAACCGGAACAGCCCAAGCTCAAGTCCATACAAAGTGTATCATTTGACAATCTCAGCCGATGTTGTAGAATCGGAGCTGTGGCTGGTATTCTATAGTCTGCCGTCTGACTCATAAACAATAAGACATCGATACTATTTGGATCAATACTATTATCCTCTATCAACTTTACAGCAGCTTTGTAGCATAAATCAGAGGCACAGACATCATCATCCACCACACGACGTTCTACGACCCCGATGTTTTGGATGATCTTCTCTATCTCTTCTTGGGGAATCAGATATCCCAGATCCTTATTATACACTATCTTTTTCGGCACACAGGCACTCATCGCCGTGATACCCACATTTTTATATCTGATAATTGCCATAATACTTGATTATTTCAGGGTGAGTCCTCCATCTATCACCATACATTGTCCTGTAAGCCAACGACTTGCATCAGACAGATGAAACAATACTGCATTGCCCACATCCTCCGGCGTTCCCAGCCCAAGTGGATACCTTACTTCTTGCTTCGTGAATGTTTCTTCGTCAATATTGGTGCCTGACAACATTTCAGTCCTGACAATGCCGGGAAGGATAGCATTTACACGAATCTTCTGACCTGACAGCTCAGAGGCCAACACTCTGACAGCAGAGTTGATAGCACCTTTAGATGATGCATATAGCAATGTTCCCTGCACACCCATCACAGACGAAACCGAAGAAATAAAAATGATGGATGCACCGTTGTTTACCAGTTTCTTCTTTAAAAGCATCTGAACTAATATCAACTGAGAGAAATAATTAGTCTGAAACATCCTTTCTATTTTTTCTTTCTTGACAAATTTCACAGGTATAAACTCATTGACACCAGCACAAAGCACTATTCCATCCAAAGGCCTTTGAATCATTCCAACAGTCTCTTTCACCTGGTTCTCATCGTTCAAGTCACATACGTAGATGCGATGTCCAGTACCGGCCAAGGAATCATAGGTCTGTATTAATCGTTCCTGATTCCGTGCCAGTAAGGTCACATGTCCTCCTTGTTGGGCAATCATCTGTGTAAACACTCTCCCCATACCAGAAGAAGCTCCAGTAACAAGTACATGTTTACCTTGAAGTGATAATGGATTCTCCATGTTACAGATGTGATTTTACCGTATCAAACAAATCTTGAAATGTGTTGGCATGTCGCATCTCATCGGCCGTCAGTTCCACATCATATTCATCACTTACCATAGCCATTGTAGCAAGAGCTGTCATTGATGTCCACTCATCCAACTCCCTAAACAAAGTATTAGGTTCTAACGTGCTCATGTCTGTGTCAACAAACACATCTTCAAATTTTTCTATAAATTCCTTTATTTCCATCTTTCTTATATTTTACAATTTTATTCTCTTTGCAGGATTTCCAATATACATAAAACCATCCTGGGGCCTATGCATCATCACGCTATTTGCACCCAAACGCACATGGTTTCCTATTTTTAGATATTGCAAAACTACACTTTGGACCCCCAGGAAGTTCCTGTCTCCGATAGTAACCCCACCTGAAATGTTCACAGAGGGCATTACTACATTGTAGTCGCCTATTTTAACATCATGTCCAATTGGAATATTACCATTGAAAAGATTGAAGTTCCCGATATGGACATTACAACTGACAAGACAGTTCGAACAGAATATATTTCCCTGTCCCAACTCTATGCTCTCTCGATCCAAGAAAGTAACGGTTGGGGCAAATATATTGGGGAAATAGACACAAGGATTAAGTATTCTACTTACTATTGAATGAATAGCATCAGAGCTACCCACGGCAACAACTACAGCGAGGAGCTTTTCATAACGGTTCAGCCAATCGGTACCACCCAACACCCGACCATATTTGTTTTCCGTTCCCCATAACGACACACTATCATCGATGAATCCTATGAAGTTCCATTCTCGTTTTTTTTCATTAATAAGGCGGAGCAGACAAGCCACTTCCCTTCCTAATCCTCCTGCACCGAATATTGCTATATCTTTCATTATTGTAAAATCAGTGTTATTCGTGTTCAATTATCCCCATTAAATGCTTCCATCGTCGCCAGACCACCCCCATTGATATCAGTGCGTTTCAATACTTTTAAGACGGTAACCCATATTATCTTAGTGTCTGTCCAAAAACTTACATGCTCCACATACCACACATCCATTTTAAATTTTTCCGTCCAGCTGATGGCGTTGCGACCATGACACTGGGCCCAACCTGTGATGCCCGGACGCATCTCATGGCGGCGAGCCTGTTCTGGGCTGTATAAAGGTAAATATTCTGGCAATAGTGGCCGTGGCCCTATCAGCGACATGTCACCTTTCAAAACATTGATGAGCTGTGGCAACTCGTCAATGCTTGTTGAGCGCACAAACTTCCCAACTTTTGTCAGTCGAGCCTCATCAGGCAACAAATGGCCATTCTCATCACATTCATCACTCATCGTCTTGAACTTGATAATCTTAAAAATCTTTCCATCCTTTCCTGGGCGTTCCTGAAGAAACAGTGCTCCTGCCCCCTTGTTCAAAACGGTCAAGAGTAAATAGACCACCAACAAGACAGGGCTGAGACATATGATTGCTACCAGCGCCACACAAAAGTCCAGCAAACGCTTAAAAAAATGTTGATACATGCGCTCTCACTCTAAATTATGGACCCTTAGACTCCAGTTCTCGCATAAAACAACCTCAAGAAGTCATCCTGCATCTTTTTGCGTTGCCACGGATGGTAGAGCTCGCTGTAGATGTAAAGATAAATCTTACGGTAGTAAGCGAAGTTAGACACTCGTCCTTTTCAGACCCCAGAATAAGTCTGCGGACTGATGGACAGTTCCTTGCAGACTTCCTCATAGGTACAGTCTGCCAGTGAAGCGTAGTCACTGATCAGACTTCCCAATGCACTTAGAAATGGATCTGAATGTTTCATTTTTCCTAAATAATCGTTAATTCAACCAAATTTATTTAACACTGCTTCCAACATGTCGGAAGCACTCATTACGTGATTCTTTTTATCTTTGCTCCCGTTATTCACCGTAATGATTACTGCTATGAATCAAGAACATTTCGACTTAGTAAAACGGTCGCTACCCAAGAGCGACATTGACAAACTGTTTGACGAACGCATCACACTGCAAAGCCGGCTACCGCCGCTACAGCCCCTGTTCCGTATGTTCGACACCCCTTGCTTTTTCCGTGGCGAGCTGGTGGCCGACTGCGGCAAGGCCAAGAGCGGGAAAACCACGTTCCTGTCTCTCTTGATGGCATGTGCCTTAAAGCCTCAGCAGCTGGCCTTGGAGCGAGTCAGCGAGGAGCCCGTCAAGGTGGTCTGGATTGACACCGAACAAAGCCTGCAGTCTACGCAGGAGATACTCAAGGAACGGGTCTTCTCCTTGACAGACCCCTGTCCGGAAGCTCCGCCACAGAAAGAGGAGGCCCAAGGTGTTTCTTCAACATTTTTCGACGAACATCTCTATGCGTTCAACCTCCGTGGCATGGGCTATGACGTGCGGCGTAAGATGGTGGAGCTTGCCATCAATACCGTCCAGCCGGACCTGGCCATCATTGACGGCATCAAAGACCTCATGACCGACATCAACGATGCGGTGCAGGCGACGCTCATCATGGAGCAGCTGATGGCATTAGCGAAGGCGGTGAACTGTTGTATGGTCTGTGTGCTGCATCAGAACAAGAGCGAGGCCGACCGGAACATGCGTGGTTCCATTGGTACCGAGCTGACCAACAAGGCTTTCGAAGTGTTCCAGTGTGAGTATCTCGAGCGTCATCAGCTGTTCAAGGTGTCACAGACCCTTTCCCGCAGACAGAGAATCAGGCAAGACCTCTACTACAGCCTTTCTGCTGACGGCAGACCCGTCACATGTGATGTCCCTGAGGAGCAGCCGCGTGACGCCTTGGGTCGGTGGGTAAGTACCAAGGCTAAGTCGGAGAACCTGCTGAAGCTGTTCACCGATGCCTTGGAAGGTCGTTCACAGCGTCCCTTCAATGAGGTCATGGCCTGTGCACTGAAGAAGTGCGGCGTGGCCGATGCCAAGACCTACTACCAGCTGTTGGCTGCTGCCGAAGAGCGAGGCATCATCCGGAAAATGCTGCATCCCGTTACGAGAGCCACCTGGATAGCCTTGACCGACGACGGTACGCTGCCTTTCTGACGAATTAATAATTATTTAATTATTTGCCCATAAGGGCAAATTTAATTTAATATAATAATAACCTGCGCGAGACGATGAAACTAAAAGATATTCTTTCGCCCTCCTTCAAGGACTTCCTGAAGCCCTCGCCGCCGATGGTTGTCGTGAAGACCGACTCTGACTTCTGCAGGGAAGTCGTCCAAAAGCGCTTCCTGACCCAGCAGCAGATGCAGCATGCTGCCCTGCGCTATCAGTTAGGCAAGAGCCGCAGTGGCCGTACCATCTTCTGGCTCATCGACGAGCTGGGAATCGTCCGCGATGGTCGCTTAGGTGACACCTGGGTGTCGGGGATGCTGAAAGCCAGAGTGCCGGAGTTTCGGCATTGCTGGCATGCGGAGCACTGTCTCTTTGGGCTCCATCTCATCAGCGAGACCAGCGAGGCGGCTGTTGCCGTCATTGACGCTATGGGCAGCGCGGTCATCCTGTCCGAGTTGTTCCCACAGATGGTATGGCTGGCACCTGCCTCCTGTTTCACGGTAGACCTGTTGGCACCGCTACAGGGTCGTCAGGTCATCCTGTTCCCTCGTACTGATGCCACCGGCAGCAACTATCTGTTCCATCTCAGTCTCGCCGACACAGCCCGTCGGCATTATGGCCTTGACATCACGGTCAACGAGGTGCTGGAACAGTATGCCACCGCAGACCAGAAGAGCCGTGCCATCGACCTCGTAGGCTATCTCTTTGAAGCGTCGGACCATCAGGCTGCAAACGACCCGAATTCAGCCTTTATACAGTCCGAAATCAGCCTTTATCCGACCCGCAATCAGCTTTTATTCCAATTGAATCCGTTAAGCGTATGAAATCAATGACCAAACAACAGCTGGCCGACAAGGCCGGGGTGAGTCTGAACACCCTCAACCGCTGGTGCAAGCCCTTCCGTCAGGAGCTGGAGTCGCTGGGCCTGCAGCCCAAGGCACGTCTGCTGCCTCCTGTAGTCATCAGGTACCTTGCCGACAGGTTAGGCATCGACCTGTAGTCGCTTTATCTCACTTTATTTCACTTTATCTCACCTTATCTCCCTTATGCCGCCACAGTTCACCACCTGCCCTAACAGATGTCGTACCTTTGCATGGTCGGGGAAAATCCCCGATGAGAGTTGCGAGCATCGCTTGTCGCGCGGAAGCCGTACTTGCCACTCTCTATCAGTTTCACTTATCACAAACAGTATTTATGCCAGTATTTGTAAAAGTAACACAGAACAAAAACGAGAAGTCTGCGGCTCACAACAAGTGGTACGGTCGTGTAGTAGCCACCAAGACCATGAGCTATCAGGCACTCTGCAAGCACATGTCGGAGCACAACTCCGTCTATGGTGAAGACGTCTGTCTCGGCGTTGCCAACAAGCTCCAGTCATGTATCCTCGAGCAGCTCTTGGAGGGCAAGAAGGTCCAGTTCGGTGAGCTCGGCACGTTCTACCTATCAGCCAAGAGCAGCGGCGCTGCCAAGGAGGAGGACTACAACCTGGGCGTCAACATTGAGGGGCTGTTCCTCTGCTTCGCTCCCAGCCGTACGGATGTAAACAATCTCTCGTCAAAGATGCTGAAGAAGAAAGCCACGCTAATGAATGTCAAGGACCTGGTCGAGAGCAAGGCCACGTCGAAGAAGGACGAGAGCACAAGTGACAATGAGTCAGGGGACACGGATCCTACGGACGACAGTTCAAGCACGAACCCCACCAACCCCACGAATGACTCTACCGGAGGCAACGAAGGCGGAGGTGATGACAACGGCGGTGACGACGGCTACGGGATTTAAAGTTTAAAGATTAGAGTTTATTGCTTATGAAGAAAGAGACTTGGAAACAGATTATCCAGATTATCGTGACCGTGTTAACAGCCATCAGTAGTACCTTACTTGTTCACTCATGCGGACTATCACATTGATTATTGTTCACTGCAGTGCGGTGAGGCCGGACCAGACGAGTTCGGCAGCCCAGATAGACACCTGGCACCGGCAGCAAGGCTGGAAACTCGGCATTGGCTACCACTACGTCATCCGGCGTAACGGCATAGTGGAGAAGGGCCGTCCGGAATGGATGGTTGGATCCCACTGCCTGCACCACAACAGCCACTCGTTGGGCGTATGCTACGAGGGCGGCCTGGACATCCGCGGTCAACCCGCCGACACGCGCACCGAGGCGCAGAAAGAGGCCCTGCTGATACTGCTCAAGGAACTGAAAGGGCGTTACCCCCGTGCCCTGATAGTCGGTCACCATGACCTGAACCCCCTGAAAGACTGTCCATGCTTCGATGCAGCACATGAGTATGCCGACCTGCAGCCCTCTGTATAATCTTTGGATTCTCTTTACCAACCGGCAGCGTCTTACCGATGCTGCCGGGTATTTTGTTATTCATGAATAAACTCTCATCTAAGAATGCTCAACACAGACGCAGGACCGTTTCTATGGGGACACCGAGATTTTTCGCAATCTGATCTACTGTCATTCCTGCATCAATCAGCAGCTGAATAGTAGAACGAAGCAAAGCATCCTGCTCTTGGATGGTTGCGCCCTGCTCTTGGATGGTTGCGTCCTGCTCTTGGATGGTTGCGTCCTGCTCTTGGATGGTTGCGCCCTGCTCTTGAATGGTTGCAGTTTGCTGGGCTATTTTCCTGTCTTTCAGCATAATGGTCGTGTCACGCTTCTCGATAACAGAGTAATATTCGTCTTCCACGTTCATCTCATGACGCATTTTACTATCAGAGGCTGCTGCCAACAGACGATGAACAATGTGTAGCATTTCTGCATCACCGGCATAAAGATTCTCATCAATATTAAGAACCTGCTTGTTACTTCCCTCCATGTGCGACTGGTCAAAGATGCTGAGCACACGCTCCAAACGATTATTAACCTGTCCGTGTAAACGTGGAATCTGAACGATGATGCTGTCGTGAGTGAGACTGTCAATAAAAGGATTTGGTAAACCTTTCGTAACCAAATTGTCATTATAGTCGTAGGAGTGTCGACGTACATATAGCACCGGTTCCTCAATATCGCCGACCTTGTGACCAAGAAGATAGACCGTTACCATCGGGATTGCATAACCCTCCTTACTCTCCGGCAGGATATTCTCGGGATTTGCATAATGCACCCCAAGATACTGGCGGAACCGGAGCGTCTCCGTCTCAAGCCAGGTCTTCTGTAATTCTATCAGTATGAGATGTCGGGATCCATCAGACTCAACAATTGTTGCCCCAAAATCAATACGGAAGATGGACAGGTTTTCCCGGTTGCTGTTAGTGTATTCATTACGACGGACTTTCACATCTGCGACCTCCTTCTTCAGCAATGCAGAAAGAATCGTTTTTGCTATGCGCTCATCCTCCATCAGGTATTTGAACACTATGTCATATATCGGATTGGCTACTATCATCGGTGGCTACTATTTAATTCTCGCTGCAAAAATACAGAATATTTTTGTATTCTCAAAGAATTCTTCAGATTTTCTTTGAATCTGACCATCTGTGTTAGCTAAGTAACCTTCAAAATCAGTCCCAAGGCGTCCCCAAAAATGCACTTCCGGCATCATTCTGACCATTTATAGCTAATAATCCTAGGGCAATCATCCTGTCAAATATCCATTTCAGAATTATAAAATACAGCTTTTATAAGTTTTAACGAATTCATTCAGGTATCCAAATTATTCTGTCTAACCGTTACACAATTTCATCTCTAAATGCAAACTCATAATATTTCACCCAATCTGCATCACCAAGGCCTGCTACAGCACTTCCGTAATACTGCTGCTCAATAATTGCCAACGAGTGTTTTGCTATAACGTCTAAACTCATTCTGACCATCATCTGTTTATCAAAGTCTTCCACATAGTCTGATTGATATTCTATCATGGGTAGCCAGTCATAAAAGCCTCTGCATTGGTCAAACGTAAACACATCCACACACATTTTTCGTGCTTTTGCTGTGTAGCAATGACGTCTATGGTTCTTCACGTTCGTGTGGTACGGATAACCCAGAGAATTGATAATCATCTCATACCACAGGTGAACCATCGGCACATCGCAAAAATATACTCTCTGATTTCCAAGCTTCAACGCATCTTCAATAATTCTTATTGAATGTTCCAGCGGTTCTGCCAAGAAAGAAGGGATATCTATTTTCTCGTAAATGGGGGTGCCCTTTTCATCCACTCCTATTTCATTTCCCAAATCATAGTCCTTGATATAATGAGAGTTTGTTAGCATCTCCCATATCTTTAGCGAGTCCATTCGCGACAATGACCTACCTTTTTCAGTGGTATTAAAAAACTGTGGCATGTCTGAACATGGCAGGAGTCGGAACTTCATCGAAAACAGATTAATCCCGTCGTTGAAGTAGTCAAAATCCATCTGAGTGTACGCTTTATCATATTTCAGTAGATCTTTAATCATCTCTACCTTTAACAACCGTCTTTGCGTTATTGTCTTCGACATCACCGCATAGGCCGGTTTAGTAATATTAGCATACCCATTGATGAAGTCGGTCTGAAATGCAGAATATGCACATTCAAAGTTCTTCTCAATGAACGGGCGCAAGTCATCAGGAGAATCCCAATTCATGCATGAGCTGCCCTCTACACGTCCGAAAGTAGGGAACCCACTGTCAGTTTTCCCATAGTCTCCGCCATGATAAACGCAACCCTCATAAAACACATCATAGTAAAAGTAGTTGGTCAGGAAGTTTACATTATCGTCTGTCTTGTCCATATAGGTTGTATTCACAGCAAGCACGCCTAATGGAGCAAGCATATTATTATCCAACACACAGCATATCGTCTTGTAGCAAGATAATAGCGATGATGTAAAATCCAAGTAGACAATGTCGAACAGCGTATTATGCATCAAGGCGAAGTCCTCTATCTTGCCATGGTACAGTTTCATTTGAGGGTATTTACCTCTCAATGCAGTGACTGCTCTAGCAAACTCACCCTTATCCAATTCAAAGGCAAACATATTTTCCTGCCTTATGCCAAGAGACAGCAGAACCTCCACATCGTTTTCCGGTTCAGGCCCGCAAAAAAAAGCAACTTTCAATTCTTCTGGTTTCTTTCCCCCATATGTGATATCAATATATTTCAGATAGTTTGACCACTCCACAGAGGGGATACTTTGTCCAGCCTTTCCCGCCACAAAGTCTTTCAGGTTGTTAAGGTAATTTGTATTCAGTATGCGACTTTCTGACCTATTAACAGTCAACGACTCTACTGCATGCTGCCATATAGCCTTTCTTGATTTTTCCTTTATTGGTTGTTTATACGTCGTCACCATAGTATGTTTAGTATTAATCTTTCCCTTTCATGAACCGTTCGTCAGAACCCAATATGCGTTTCACCATTCGTAGTATTAACCACACCACGTTGCCATATCTCACTTTTACCGGAATCGTTCTCAGTTGAGTCTACGCCTCCCGCTTGACCAACGTGTTGAGAAGATTTAATGCACTTAATGTAAGTAGGAGTTCCTGTCTGGTTTCTGGTATTTCGCGAGAATATGTGATAACCGCTCTTATATCCATAATATATTATCTATCTAAAGTTTCCCACCCTTTGAGAGTGGCCTAAATATTTGATTTTCAATTTGTCTCATATCACGCTGCCTCATCAAGTTCTTCTAACGCTTCTGCCATGACGATGTACTTCTTCAGCATTTTTTCGTCCCGTACGATGCTT
>JAFUVZ010000008.1 GCA_017471185.1 Bacteroidaceae bacterium | reverse complement strand
TCTAATGATAGAAAAACTGCTTGCTTTGGCACCAAAAACGGCAAATTGTAAATTGCACTTTTTTGTACCTTTCAACTTCAGGGCATATTCGTTTCTACCTGTGTTACAGATACTTATAAAGTTCTCAAACACTTCCACATGGAGGATGTGGTAATGAATGGCAAATTCCTTACACTGGAGGACATGCCATGTGGGCAATTAAGTCGAATGTCGGGATATTGGCTTATGTGTGTGATGATGCGGAATTGGTTGTATATCCTGATTTAGACAAAAGGACTCCTCTGAAAAGTCTGGGTTTGGTGAGTACTTTTGGAGCGCGTGTAGAGGAAAGAGAGTTCTTTGATGTGGCTGATTATGAGGATATAGACGAGCTGAGACTTCCCAACGGCTTTTATGGGGAGATTCTGAATGTCTATACTAATAAGGAATATCGTGGCAAGGGATTGTGCACCAAGTTGTTGAGAAATATCATCGATTATGCCAAATCTATAGGACTGGGGTGTGTCGACCTGAGTGCCACAGACAAAGCTTACTCTCTTTATAAAAGATTAGGCTTCAAAGACAAAGAATATAAATACCAGGACATGAGACTGTCTTTCATGTGAGGTTCCATCAATAAGACTTCTAAATGATGAGTGATTAGTAATAAGTTTTTTGCCATTTGTTTTGTCTAACTGATAGAATTATACTACATTTGCTGCCGAATGTATTGTGTTAATTCAAAAATTATGACAAAATGAAATGTAAGGTAAGCGGCTGGAGATTGCTGGCTGTGGCGATAGCGGTAACTTTATGCATCAGTGCTATGGCTCAGCAGAAGCAAGACGGCCCCGATTGGTTGAAGGATTTTACCTCACGCATCACCCTGAACGGTTATGCTCAAGCTGGATGGAGCTATCAAAACCCAAATGGAAAAGACCAGAATGCTTTCAACCTGAAGCGAACTCTGCTTTGGGCGAAAGCAAGAATCACTGACAGGTGGTCGTTTCTGTTCATGCACGACTTTTCAAGTGTGGTTCAGGAGTTCTATACCGACTTCCGGGTGACAAAAGGTAATGAAATGACGATCCGTCTGGGCCAGTTCAAGCATTCGTTCTCTATGGAGAATCCTTTGTCGCCTACTCAATTGGAGTTAATAGATGTATATTCACAAGCAGTGCTCTATCTCGCAGGTGAAGGCCCTGATCCATTGAACGGTGTGAACTATGGTCGCGATATGGGTATTGAAGTGTTTGGTGACTTGATAGATGGCAAGTTACACTATGAACTCGCCCTAATGAGTGGTCAAGGCGTCAACAGAAAAGA
The DNA here is from genome assembly GCA_017471185.1 of Bacteroidaceae bacterium. Taxonomy (GTDB): domain Bacteria; phylum Bacteroidota; class Bacteroidia; order Bacteroidales; family Bacteroidaceae; genus Bacteroides. The sequence goes on along the minus strand of JAFUVZ010000008.1, from coordinate 38,522 downwards.
CCAGAATAATCAGAAAGACTTTATCGCTAAGTTGGAACTGCGGCCTATTGAGGGACTCCGACTTGTAGCTTCAAGCTACTTGGGTACTGGTTGTGCCGTAGGTACAGCTGCTTGGAATCCCGATATCCAAGTGGGCGACAACTATAAAAGAAACCGCTATAGTGTAGGTGCAGAATATAAGACTCATGCTTACACTGGTAGTAAATACAAAGAAGCACGCCCAGCTTCTATACGTGCCGAGTGGTTGGGGGGCGAAGACGGCAAGGTAGGTTCGCGTGGCGGATACATCACTTCCAGTATTCCTGTGGTGGATGCTCTTGATGTGGTGGCAAGTGCAGAGATCTACGACCGAAATACTCAGGTAGATGGATGGGCTCAAACCAATCTTACGCTTGGACTGCAATACTGGTTTTATAAGAAGTGCCGTTTGCAGTTGCAATACACGCGTTGTCTTTTAGGTGAACAATTAGGAAAAGATTATAACTGGCTTCAAGCACAAGTACAAGTAGCATTCTAAAGTTATGGTAATAAAGGTTTTATTGACGATTGTTTTTCTGGCTGTAATGATTGGTGTGGGTGTTTATACCCGCAAGCAGGCCAGTAGTGTAGAAGGTTTCGTATTAGGTGGTCGTGCCGTTGGTCCTTGGTTGACGGCTTTCGCTTTTGGAACAAGTTATTTTTCCGCTGTCGTTTTTGTTGGCTATGCTGGACAGTTCGGATGGAAATATGGCTTGTCTTCAGCATGGATAGGCATAGGCAACGCTGTGATTGGCTCGCTGCTGGCTTGGCTCTTGTTAGGCAGGCGCACCAAGTTAATGACACAACACATTGAAAGCCGAACGATGCCCGATTTTTTCGGTACCCGCTTTGCTGACCAAGGTTTACGTGTGGCTGCATCCATCATTGCCTTCGTATTCCTTATCCCTTATACGGCAGGTGTATATAAAGGTATCTCTACCCTTTTTGAGATGGGCTTTGGTATTCCTTACGAATATTGTGTTATCATCATGGCTATCCTTACTGCCGTTTATGTGATTCTGGGTGGGTATAAAGCGACGGCGATGAACGATTTCATACAGGGAATCATCATGCTTTTTGGCATTGTGGCAGTGATTGTGGCAGTGATAGCCGCTCAAGGAGGACTCTCTGAGGCTGTCTCTAAATTAGCTGTGTTGCCTGCTGATGGCAGTACAGAACCAGGTTCTGGTGGCTTTACCTCGCTCTTTGGACCTGATCCATGGGGACTCTTAGGTGTGGTAGTGCTTACCTCCTTGGGTACCATGGGATTACCCCAGATGGTAGGTAAATTCTACTCTATCACCGATGAGAATGCCATCAAGCGTGGTACCGTTATCTCTACTGTCTTCGCTCTTATCGTGGCAGGCGGTTGTTATTTCTTAGGCGGATTTGGTCGCCTCTATGAACCTGTGGTTGAGAATGGCAAGATTGCCTTTGACTCGATTGTGCCTGCCATGCTTGTCACTTTGCCTGATGTGCTGATTGCCCTTGTAGTGCTCTTGGTGCTCTCAGCTTCGATGTCAACACTTGCTTCATTGGTGCTTACCTCATCCAGTACGATGACGCTCGATCTAATCTATCGAGATAAGAAATCATTGCCCGGTGAAGTAGAAGAGGGGGCTATCGATGATATTGTATCAGAAAAGATAGAACGCCGTAAAGTGGTGGTAATGCGTGTGTTAATTATGTTCTTTATAGCAATTTCACTGCTGATTGCTCTTAATCCGCCAACTTTTATCGCCCAACTGATGGGAATCTCTTGGGGTGCATTGGCGGGAGCATTTTTAGCTCCTTTCATGTTGGGGCTTTACTCACGTAACGTGACAACAGCATCAGTATGGGCTTGCTTCATTTGGGGTGTTGGACTTACCGTAGTCAATATGTTGATGGGGAATCCTATCAACCCAATCAATTGCGGTGCCATTGCTATGGTAGGTGGTTTCCCCGTTGTATGGATAGTAAGCCTTTTCACAAAGAAGTTGCCCAAAGGCATGGTGGACGCTATCTTTGAGTGTTATGCAATCAAGAAATAAGGTTTGAATGGTATAGCGAGATTACATAGTTTTTATTTCACGCTATCACATCTGTCCTGATAGAACCGCTTGAAGTCTGACCATTTGTAATAGGGGTAGCTTTCGGTAGGTACTGGCAACTTGGCTTCTTCTCCGTTGAGGAGACATTTTACCAGAACGTCTTTGGAATTCTTCTTGTTGCGATAGAAAACGAGTTGGATATTGGAGGCTTTGCAAGTCTCCCAGTTCTGATAAATATTCTTCACCTCGTAGGGATCTTCTGGGTCAAGGTCTGCCCCGTTAATACCCATCAAGACTGTCAGAGGACCGATGCAGGTGTCATGTCCGAATCGCAGGTCGGATATGCGGTCACTGCTGCCATTGACCACAGCGTCAGCCTTCTTGAGGATGTCTTCCAGAATAGGGATCATATTGTATTGGCCTGAGAATACCCAGGAATAAGAACCTAAGTTTGATGCCTCCCAACGGTCCACAATCTCCTGGTCGGTAATGATGTTGCCCATCATACCTTCGTGGTTAATGCTTGGCAGAGAGGTGTAGAGGTTGATTAGGTTATTGCCTAAAGATTCAGGTCTGCCTGGTAAACCTTCTGTACTCGTGAAAACACGAGAAACAATTCTGTCTGCCAGAGAGTTGTCTGACCGGAACTTATCACGGTTACTCTCGTAGCGTGGCTTGTTTGGCTTGGGAAAATTGTGTTTCACAGGGTTCTGTCCATCTGTAGGAACGACGCCATCGAGTGTAAAACGGGATGACTGCTCCCGAATCTCAATCTTTGGATTACATTGCACCAATTCCTGGCAGAAAGCCGACATACTGATGACGCAGCGACCGGAAAGTGAAGAGATAGCCAGTACGTTTCCACCTTTTTTATAAACTTCAGGGAAGTTGTTATACATGGTTCGTGCTATAAACTGGTGTTGTTCCCAACCCAGTTGGGTGAGTTCGCTGATTCCGGTCATCAGTTCGTCTTTTGCAGCCATAAACCTACTGTAGAATGCTTCGCCTTCTTGTGTAAGCTGATGCTTCTGGTGAGCTACCGTCAGTAAGGTGTCCAAATCTTTATATAGCTGGTCGCTCCAGTAATAACGTGATCCATGCCGGGCATAGTGGCTGATGTAGAAAGGCTTGTAACCTTTAGGAGCCTTGGTGAGCTTCCTGTTTACTTGCTGATAAGGATAATCGTTGCCGTATGCTTTCTTGGGATCAGCCTTGAGCTGGTCAAGAGCCGAGGCACCCTGTGCCCATGTGGCAAGCGCAATCAATACGAAACTAATAACACTGACGAGTCTTTTCATGGCATGATGTTTTTTAAAGTATATCTGTTGCAAGATATAAAACCTTTTTGAATATTTGTGTGTGTAGATAAAAAGATGTAATTTTGCCCGACAGATTATTAGCAGTTTTTATTAGTAGAATAATGAATAGATACAATAAGGAAACAGATATGACTATACAGGAAGCGATTAAAGCCCGTCACAGTGTCAGGGCATATAAGGATTTAGCATTAAAAGAAGATGTCGCTAAAGCGCTTGAGCATGAGATTGAAGTGCTGAACCATGAAGGGAAGCTGCATATTCAACTGATACAGCATGAGCCAAAGGCTTTTCAGGGTACGCTGGCTAAATATGGTAAGTTCCGCAATGTGCAGAGCTATTTCGTAATGGCAGGGAAAAAAGCAAATGATCTGGATGAACGTATTGGTTACTATGGAGAACGTTTGGTATTGTTTGCTCAAACACTTGGTTTAAATACTTGCTGGGTAGGGCTCAGCTATACGAAAGTGCCTGGAACTTATGTGCTTAATGAGGACGAAACCATTCAGGCGTATATTGCTCTTGGTTATGGCGAAACACAAGGAATAAGTCATAAAATCAAGGCTATTGGGCAAGTCAGTAATGTCAGTGACAATACCCCCTCATGGTTTAGAAAAGGTGTCGAGGCAGCTTTGTTGGCTCCGACAGCCGTGAATCAGCAGAAGTTCTCGTTTGAGTATCTTGGTATGGAAGATGGCAAACATAAAGTGCTTGCTAAAAGGACTTTCTCTTTGGTCGGTTATACGCATTTGGATTTGGGAATTGCCAAATATCATTTTGAAATAGGTGCAGGCAAGGACAATTTCGAGTGGGCATAAGGATTTGGATGATTAATCGAAATTCATAATAGAATTATTATGATGCAATTTGTTATAAAAGCCTATGATGGAGAGGGGATGCTCGCTAAAAGGATGGAAGTACGCCCCCGCCATTTGGAATGTATGATAAAAATGAGCAAGCATGTCATTTGTGCAGGAGGCTTGCTTGACAAGGATTGCAAGATGAAAGGATCTTTGCTTGTGATGGAGTTTCAAGGCCGTGAGGAACTTGACGAGTATCTCGCCCAAGAGCCTTATATGTTGGAGCACGTGTGGGAAAAGATTGAAATAGAACGGATGAATGTGGTGATTGATAACGGGGAGTTGAGGAGTAACCAGATGTCTTTCAATTAGCCAGGATGAGATGATGCTATGAACATTGAGGATTATCGTGATTTCTGCCTTTCTTTAGGTGAAGATGTGGAAGAGAAATTGCCTTTCACGGCTTTCCGTTATGCCGGTGATGTACTGGTTTTCTATGTTCATGGCCACATGTTCTCTTTTTTTGATTGCAATGATTTTAGTGTCATTACTTTAAAATGCCAGCCGGAACGAATAGAAGAACTCCGGGCAGAGCACGATTGCATTGCTAAGCCATTTAATATGTCTTCTAAATATTGGATAGGTGTCAATCCAAAAACCACGCCAGTCCTTCTTCTTCAAGAATTGACGCGCAACTCTTACGAGATAGTTAAAGCGAAATACAAAAAGAAGTGATATTCATGTTTACAATGCTTAGTAACTATATAGCGCATATTTGACTGAGCACTTGCCCCTCATTTCCAAAATGCATAACTTCACGCAGATGTCACGTTTCGGAGTCTCCTGTGAGAGCCGCTTCCGCCAGAACTTCCGGAAGGAGTTCTACTGGGTGGGTTGCAATAGTCTTTCCCTGATTCCAGTTGCCTGTCATTAAGAGGCAGCCATAATTTTTACGTTGTTCTAACAAAAATAAGCAGAAAGGATAAGTAAAACGAATAATTTTATTACTTTTGTAGTTTGGAAACTAAAATTGACAGAATATGAAAGATATCTCACTGCTGAAAGGCAAGATTCATTATGTGGGTGTAAACGACCGTAGCACCCATCTTTTCGAAGGCATGTGGCCTATTCCTTACGGCGTTTCTTATAATTCTTACCTCATAAATGATGACAAGGTAGCGCTGGTGGATACCGTGGAAATCGGTTTCTTCGACATCTTCCTCCAGAAAATACAGGCTATCTTGGGCGAAAAGCCGATAGACTATTTGATTGTGAACCACATGGAGCCTGATCACTCCAGTTCTATCGCACTCATTAAACAGTATTATCCTGAAGTGACCGTGGTAGGCAATGCCAAGACCTTCAGCATGATTGACGGATATTATAACCTGCAGAGCAACCGACTGGTGGTGAAGGAGGGTGACACACTTGACCTGGGACATCACAAGCTGGCGTTCTATATGGCTCCGATGGTGCACTGGCCAGAGGTGATGGTGACCTATGACGCTACTGAGCAGGTGCTGTTCTCTGCCGATGCTTTCGGAACTTATGGAGCAGTTGACGGCGGTCCGCTCGACACACAGATCAACCTCGACAAGTATTGGGATGAGATGATACGCTACTATGCCAACATCGTTGGCAAATACGGCACGCCTGTTCAGAAAGCATTGCAGAAATTAGGTGCTCTGCCTATCCAGATGATTTGCTCTACCCATGGCCCTGTATGGACTGAGAATATTAATAAGGTGATTGGCATCTACGACCGGCTGAGCCGTTATGACACCGACAAGGGTGTGGTGATTGTATATGGCAGCATGTATGGTCATACCGAGCAGATGGCTGAACAGATAGCCAAGGAACTGACGGCGAGAGGAGTAAAGAATGTAGTGATGCACAATGTGAGCAAGAGCCATCCGTCTTATATCCTGGCAGATATCTTCAAGTATAACGGACTGATTGTCGGCAGTCCCACTTATAATACCCAGCTCTATCCTGAGATTGAGGCTATCCTGAGCAAGATTCTGATGCGCGACATCAAGGACAGGTTCTTAGGATGGTTCGGCTCATTCAGTTGGGCAGGCAAGGCTGTAGGCCTGTTGGGAGAATTTGCCGAGAAAAGTCACTTCACCTTGGTAGGCGAGCCTGTGGAGATGAAGCAGGGTATGCTGGCAAGCGTTGAAGAGCAGTGTGCGGCTTTGGCAGAGGCAATGGCGAAGGAGGTAATGGCGTAGGGCTAATGGAGAATGGAGAATGAATAATGAATAACGTTCAACGTTCAACGGATGTAAAACAGTGTTATTAACAAAATAAAATGAACGAAAATGAGAGTAATTATTGAACCGGATTATCAGTTGGTATCCAAATGGGCTGCCAACTATGTGGCTTTCAAGATTAACGCCGCTAAACCAACGGCAGAGAAGCCATTCGTACTGGGTTGTCCTACAGGGTCTTCACCTCTGGGCATGTATCATGAGCTGATTGAGCTGAACAAACAAGGAAAAGTTTCTTTTGAGAATGTCGTTACATTCAACATGGATGAGTATGTGGGCTTGCCTAAAGAGCACCCTGAGAGCTACTATTCGTTTATGTGGAACAATTTCTTTGGCCATATCAACATTAAGGCAGAGAATACTAACATCTTGAACGGTAACGCACCTGACCTGGATGCTGAGTGCGCTCGTTTTGAGGCAAAGATTAAGTCTTACGGTGGCGTTGACCTCTTCATGGGGGGTATCGGTCCTGACGGACACATCGCTTTCAACGAGCCTGGATCTTCACTGACTTCACGTACCCGCCAGAAAACACTGACGACAGACACCATCATCGCCAACTCTCGTTTCTTCGACAATGACGTGAACAAGGTGCCTAAGACTGCGCTGACTGTGGGTGTAGGTACTGTGATGGATGCCAAGGAAGTGATGATCATTGTGAACGGCCACAACAAGGCACGCGCTTTGCGTCATGCCGTTGAGGGTGGCGTTACACACATGTGGACTGTAAGTGCTCTGCAGCTGCATCCGAAAGGCATCATCGTTTGTGACGATGCCGCTTGCGACGAGCTGAAGGTGGGTACTTACCGTTATTTCAAAGATATTGAAGCTGGTAACCTGTTGTGATAAAGGCTTTGTTTTTCGATATTGACGGGACACTGGTGAGTTTCAAGACTCACCAGATACCCGTTTCTACCGTCGCTGCACTCCAGGAGGCGAAAGCCCGTGGTGTGCAGATTTTTATTGCTACAGGCAGACCCAAAGTCATTATTACTAATCTGAAAGAACTGGAAAAGAGGAACCTCATAGATGGTTACATCACCATGAATGGGGCTTATTGCTTTGCCGGTGATACTGTTATCAGCAAACATTCCATATCTTCTGAGAGCGTGGATATCATCACCCGTTATGCTAAGGATAGGAGTATTCCCAATATTGTGGTGGGAGAGCATGACATCTGCATCTGTGATAAAGCAGATATCTTCGAAGAGTTGTTCTACAGACAGTTGGAAGTAGATGTGGTTGTGGATGAAAAGACAGTGGAAGAAGCGATTGCTGAAGGAAAAGACATCTTCCAGCTGACTACTTTCATAGACGATAAGCAGGAGGCGGAACTGCAGCCTCTTGTAGCCGACTGCGAGATGGGACGATGGCATCCAGCTTTTGTGGATATCACTACCAAAGGCTGCACCAAGCAACAGGGCATTGACGAGATTATCAACTTTTTTGGCATCAGTCTGGAGGAGACTATGGCGTTTGGCGATGGAGGCAATGACATCCCAATGCTGCGTCATGCCGCAGTAGGTGTGGCAATGGGCAATGCCCTCGACAGTGTCAAAGCCGTTTCTGATTTTATTACCGATTCAGTGGATAATGATGGCGTAGCTAAAGCACTGAAACACTATCACATAATTGGGTAATGGAGAATGGATAATTAATAAAGGATAGTGGATAATGAGGTGATGGAAAACGGTCAGAGTTCAACGGTCAACGGTCAACGTTTAGCGGTCAACGCTGAATGGCAGAACGCTATGAATCTGGTGAAATATACCCACCAGTCGGTTTTCCTGACGGGGAAGGCGGGTACGGGTAAATCCACCTTTCTTAAGCAAGTATGCCAGGAGACCAAGAAGAAGCATGTGGTTTTGGCACCTACCGGCATCGCTGCCATCAATGCAGAAGGAAGTACGCTGCACAGTTTCTTCAAGTTGCCATTTCACCCTCTGCTGCCCGATGATCCCAATCTCTCCCTACAGAAAGGCCGCATCCATGAGTTCCTGAAATACAGCAAACCGCATCGCAAGCTTATAGAAGAACTGGAATTAGTCATTATTGACGAGATCTCAATGGTCAGGGCTGACATCATTGATGCCGTTGACCGCATCTTGCGTGTCTATTCCCATAACCTGAGAGAACCTTTCGGAGGTAAACAGTTGCTGCTGGTGGGTGATGCCTTCCAGCTGGAGCCTGTGGTGAAGGCTGACGAACGTGAGATATTAAACCGCTTTTATCCTAACCCTTACTTCTTTTCTGCCAGGGTGTTCAGCCAGATAGAACTGGTGGCTATCGAACTTACCCATGTCTATCGACAGAGTGATCCCGTGTTCGTCGGGGTACTCGACCGTATTCGTAACAATGATATCAGTGGCAAGGACTTGCAGTTGCTCAATACAAGATACATCACATCTTTGAAAGAAAGCCAGCCTTCAGAGTCTAATGTTCAATGTTCAACGCTCAATGTTCAATCTCCCATGTATATTACCCTTGTTACCCGCAGGGATCAGGTAGATTTCATCAATGAGAAGAAACTGAATGAACTGCCTGGAGATCCGTTTACTTTCATGGGAGAGATTCATGGTGACTTCCCCGAAAACAGCTTGCCCACCTCATTAGAACTGGTCTTGAAGCCTGGGGCGCAAGTGATATTCGTCAAGAATGACTTTGATAAACGCTGGGTGAACGGCACAATAGGCACCGTCACAGGGTTTGACCCGGAGGAGGAAACCCTGTATGTGGTGACCGACAATGGCAGTGAGGTGGATGTCAAGACGGAATCCTGGCGTAACATCAGATACACATACAACGAAGAAAAGAAAGAAATAGAAGAGGAGGAACTGGGTACATTCACGCAGTTCCCCATCCGTCTGGCATGGGCCATCACTGTACATAAAAGTCAGGGTCTGACCTTCAGCCGTGTAGTGATAGATTTCACAGGTGGTGTCTTTGCCGGTGGTCAGGCATACGTGGCATTAAGTCGATGCACCTCTTTGGATGGTATCCAACTTACCAATCCTTTGAGCCGGAGCGATATCTTCGTGCGACCAGAAATCACACAGTTTGCCAAAAGATTCAACAACCAGCAGGCGGTGGACAAGGCACTCAAGGAAGCCCGTGCCGACATAGAGTATGCTGCCGCTGCAACAGCCTTCGACAAAGGGGACTTCCAGCAGTTCCTCGATTCATTCTTCAAGGCCATCCATGCCCGCTATGATATCGAGAAACCATTGGTAAAGAGATTGCTGAGGCGTAAGCTCTCTGTCATTAATACGCTGAAGAACGAGGTGGCGCAACTCAAGCAGGAGGCACAGGACAAAGAAAAGGCTTTGATGAAATATGCCCGCGAGTATGTGCAGATGGGCGATGAGTGTGTCAGACACGAGATGCTGGAGGCTGCCTTGCGCAATTATGACAAGGCTGTAGCGCTATGCCCGCAGTATAAGGAAGCCTGGAAGAAAATCAAGAAAACGGAGAAAATGATTAAGAATAAAAAGGGATGAGGCTCGCTTCATCTCTCCATGAGGACAAGATTATGATACTGAAACTCTATGAGAAAAACAACAACCCTGCTGACATCCAGCAGGTAGTAGATATCCTGAACGACGGTGGCATCATCGTGATGCCTACCGACACCAAGTATGCCCTGGCTTGTAATGCCTTGAAGGAGCGTGCCGTAGAGCAGGTGTGCCGCATGAAGAACATTGATCCCAAGAAAAACCGTCTGTCGGTAATCTGCTATGACATGAGCACCATCAGTGAGTATGCCAAGGTGGACAACAATTCGTTCAAATTGATGAAACGCAACCTGCCTGGCCCATTCACCTTTATCCTGAATGCCACAAGCCGCTTGCCTCGCATCTTCAGGAACCGTAAGGAAGTAGGATTCCGTATGCCAGACAATGGCATTGTTAGGGAAATCTGCAGTAAGTTGGATGCGCCTTTGATGGTTTCTTCCGTACCGTTTGATGAGGAGCATGAAGTGGATTACCTGGTCAACCCCGAACTGATGGATGAACGCCTGGGCAATCAGGTGGATTTGGTAATTGACGGGGGCTTTGGCGATACCGTCGGCTCTGCCGTGATTGACTGTACCGCTGGTGAACCAGAGGTAATCCGTGAAGGACCTATGCCCATAGCAGACTGACTTTACAAACTAAAAACTTAAACATAATGAAAGTAGGAGACAGAGCTCCCGAAATTCTGGGGCACGATGAGAACGGACGCGAGATCAAATTAAGTGATTTCGCAGGTAAGAAACTGGTATTGTACTTCTATCCGAAAGACATGACGGCTGGATGTACAGCTGAGGCTTGCAGCCTACGTGACAATTATGCCGAACTGCGCAAGCAGGGTTACGAGGTGCTGGGTGTGAGCGTGGATGACGCGCAGAAACACCAGAAGTTCATCGAAAAGCATGAACTGCCTTTCTCCCTCATTGCTGACACAGACAAAACCCTGGTGCAGCAAATGGGAGTGTGGGCTGAGAAGAGCATGTACGGACGTAAGTACATGGGTACGCTACGCACTACCTTCATCATCAATGAAGAAGGTATCATTGAGCGAATCATGCAACCGAAGGAAATTAAGACGAAGAATCATGCTGGTCAGATATTATCCCTTTAACATAATAAAATGTATGAAGATGAAAAAAACGATATTATCAATCCTGGCCCTCATCGGTGTGATGGGTGCCTCTGCTCAGGAGAACCCGTTGTGGATGCGCCACAACGCCATCTCCCCCGACGGTTCTGTAATCGCTTTCTCTTATAAAGGCGATATCTTTACCGTTCCAGTAAAAGGTGGCAAGGCCACCCAGCTCACCACTAATGCCGCGCAAGATTCTTATCCCGTATGGAGTCCTGACGGCAGGCAGATAGCTTTTGCCTCCAGTCGTGAGGGAGGGTATGACATTTATATCATGAACCGTGACGGTGGCGCGCCCAAACGCCTGACCACCCATTCCGGCTCTGAGATACCGATGGCTTTCCTTGACAGCAAGACCATCCTGTTTCAGGCAAATCTGATGCCCGATGCTCAGTCGGTTATTTTCCCTGCCCGTTACCAGCAGGTCTATACAGTCAGCACGGAAGGTGGACGTCCGCATCTGTTTTCTTCAGTGACACTGGAGGATGTGAACGTGGGAAAGAACGGCGTGTTGCTCTATCATGACCGTAAGGGTATGGAAGACCAGTGGCGCAAACATCATGAATCTTCCGTGACGCGTGACGTGTGGATGGCTACCCCTAAGGGCAGCGGGTATGACTACAAACAGCTCACCACTTATTACGGTGAAGACCGTAACCCTGTTTGGGCTTCCGATGGTAAGTCTTTCTATTACCTGAGTGAGCAGAAAGGTACATTCAACGTGTTCAAACGCAGCATTGACGGTGGCACTGATGTGCAGCTTACTTCCATGAAAGACCACCCGGTGAGATTCCTCAGTGTGGCTGGTGATGGTACATTGTGCTTCGGCTACAATGGAGAACTCTACACATTGAAGGAAGGCAGCCAGCCTCAGAAGGTGAATGTCACGGTGGTGGCAGACAGAAATGATAAGGACCTCATCCGTCAGGTACAGCAGCGTGGAGCTACTGAGATTTCTGTTTCACCCAATGGCAAGGAGGTTGCATTCGTGATGCATGGTGATGTATATGTCACTTCAACGGAATATACTACTACCAAACAAATCACTGACACTCCTCAGCAGGAGCGTAACATCGACTTTGCGCCTGATGGACGCGCTATCGTGTATGCCGCTGAGCGTGATGGCTATTGGCAGGTCTATCAGTCAAAGTTGGGTAAGGATGATGAGAAACTGTTTACATACGCTACGGACATCAAGGAGGAGAAGCTGACTAATACGAAAGTGACCTCATTCCAGCCGTTCTACAGCCCTGATGGCAAGAAGGTAGCTTTCCTGGAAAACCGTACAACTTTGCGTGTCATTGACCTGGCTACTAAGAAGGTGGTGACTGCGATGGACGGTAAGTATGAGTATAGCTACAGCGATGGCGACCAGTGGTTCCAGTGGAGCCCCGACAGCCGTTGGCTGCTCACCAATTATATCGGCTATGGTGGCTGGAACAACAAGGATGTGGCGTTGGTAAACGCTTCCGGCAACGGTGAAATCCATAACCTTACGCAGAGCGGCTACAACGACGTGAATGCCAAATGGGTATTGGGCGGCAAGGCTATGATCTATGCTTCCGACCGTGCCGGCTACCGCAGTCATGGCAGCTGGGGGGCTGAGGATGATATCTACATCATGTTCTTCGACCTGGATGCATACGAGAAGTTCCAGCAGAGCAAGGAAGAGACAGCCTTGCGTGAAGACGCTGAGAAAGAAAAAGACAAGGATAAGGATAAAGGTTCTGAAGAAAAGAATAGCAAAAAGGACCAGTCTAAAGATGAGGTTGAGCCTCTGAAGTTTGATTTGGATAACTGCCGTGACCGTGTGGTTCGTCTCACTGTCAACTCTTCTCATCTGGCTGATGCCATTCTGAGTCCTAAGGGTGATAAGTTGTATTACACCGCTTCATTTGAAGCAGGCGCAGACCTCTGGATGCATGACCTCAAGGAAGGAAGCACATCTATCATCCTGAAGAATGTAGGCCGTGCCGAACTGCTGCCTGATAAGGATTTCAAGAAGCTCTACCTCGCTGCACAGGGTGGCATCAAGGAAGTGGATCTGGATAAGAAGAGCAGCAAGAACATAGGATTTGAGGCTAACTTCAACTATCGTCCTGCTGATGAGCGTGCGTATCTGTTCGACCATATCTGGCAACAGGTGTTGGATAAGTTCTACAACGTAAACCTGCATGGCACCGACTGGCAGAAAATGCGTGAGAACTACCGTCGCTTCTTACCTTATATTAATAACAACTTTGACTTCGCTGAGATGACCAGTGAGATGCTGGGTGAGCTCAACGCTTCCCATACAGGTACACGATACAGCCCTGCCGGCCCAGAACTCTCTACGGCTTCATTGGGCCTGTTCTACGACTGGAGCTATACAGGTGATGGCCTCAAGGTGAAGGAAGTGATTGCCAAAGGCCCGTTTGCCGTGAAGAATACGGAAGTGGGAGAGGGCAGTATCATTGAGAAGATTGACGGACAGCCTATCCTTAAGAATACTGACTATTATCCTATGCTGGATGGCAAGGCGGGCAAGAATGTACGCGTAAGCGTATATAACCCACAGACAGGCAAACGCTTTGATGTGACTGTGAAGCCTGTGTCTGCAGAACAGCTCTCCGATTTGCTTTATAAGCGCTGGGTTGACCGCAACAAGAAACTGGTGGAGAAACTTTCCGGTGGCAAGGTAGCTTATGTGCATGTGCGTGCTATGGACAGTCCTTCTTTCCGTCAGGTTTATGCTGACCTGCTGTCAGATGAGAACCGCCAGAAGCAAGCCGTGATTGTGGATGAACGCAATAATGGCGGTGGCTGGCTGCATGATGACCTCTGTACCCTGTTGGCTGGCAAGGAGTATCAGCATTTCGTTCCTCGCAATCAGTACATCGGTTATGATCCATACAACAAGTGGACTAAGCCTTCATGTGTGCTGATTTGTGAGAACGACTATAGTAACGGTCATGGATTCCCTTGGGTATATAAGACACTCGGCATCGGCAAGCTTGTCGGATCACCTGTGGCTGGTACCATGACTGCCGTTTGGTGGGAGACGCTGATGGACCGCTCATTGGTATTCGGTATTCCTCAGGTAGGATGTGTGGATATGAATGGTGTATATCAGGAGAATACCGAACTGAAGCCAGACATCACTGTCTATAACACCCCAGAGGATGTAATGAACGGTTATGACCGTCAGTTGGAAACAGCAGTCAAGGAAATGATGAAGGAAGTGAAATAATCTTGCTACTATACGCTCGGTGTGTCAGACAAGGGGGCTTTGCCCCCTTGTCAAAAGTCCTCTGTGTGCATATGTATTTGATATTATTGCTGTCCGCTAAACATTTTTACTGCCGGGGCTCGACCGCAGCAGCAGGTTGTAGCGTTGCGATATAGTAAGATTGCCCACCCGCCTCTTCTCCTTTTCACTCTCTTGACGCCAAGTCAATAACCGAAAACATGTGACGGTATTTGTTAGCGCTATTCAAATACTGATAATAATATGGCAGATAAGGTTGCGGAATCTCGTCACCGTCATAAGCAGTCGTAAACTCTCCGTTTCCCTGCTCCCGTTGTTTCACAATCACCCTCTGCAAGCCATCTTTAAAATAGAAGCGGAATTCATATTCCGTGTTTGTCTCAAAGTTGTCTTGGTTGCGGACATAAATGAATGCGAGGTAGATTAGGCCGATAGAGATATTCCTCGTAAAACTGCCAGACGGCATAGTTATAGCTGCTGGTCACCAGTTCCAAACAATGTGATGGCCAGATCTCATGATCCTCTCTATCAGTGTAATACATGTTCACCGTCTCCTTGTGAGGTCCAGACCCTGGCAGGTTTTTCATTACTGTAACCTGATAATATTCTGCAGGAATGGCTTGTTGCTCCATTTCCGCTATCCGTTGTTTCACCTTATAATAATGCTCGCGAATCTCTTCTGTTTCATACTGTGCATGGACCATCGGCACCCATGCTATGAACAGCAACATGAAGCATACTAAAACCGTTTTGTTTCTCATGATACCAGTCTTTTATAATTTGTAATTCACAAATATAGTGATAAAAACTGACAAATCGTTTATGATTAGTGAAAATAAAAACGAAGCATCGATTAGCGGTACCTGATGCCAGGTTTAGCGGAAGTAACCCTATGCATTAGCGGAAGTAAGTCATATGTTAGCAAGTATCAAACCTATGGTTGGATAGTATCAAGCCTATTAGTTGAAGTAAGCGACCCTTTTACCTGAACTAAACGCCCCGCTTACCCGTACTTAGCGACCTGATTCTCGTGAGAATTTGCTCTATATGCAATCCGTCTAAACACACCATTTTGCAAAAAAGTCTTCACTCTTCATGGAATGTACTTAAAGTGTTGATATTAATGCAATTAAGTACATGAAGTGCTTATTTGCCTCTTCATACCTCTTCATGACTCCTCACCAAAACCAGCAGGCACATGTCATGAAGACCTATGAAGACTCATGAAGAGTTGAAGTAACACTTCATGTGGTTAATATGCAGTAATTCAGTGTGTTATGATGTATTTATGAAGAGTGATGACTAATTTCATATTTCGCTAATTTGAAGACTTTGGGATGTGATAAATTTTTTTCTTATGCCAGGTATGCAGCTGATGTAAGGGTTGTGGTTCGCATCCTTTATGAGGACATGAGCCTGCATACCTTTGAGTGGCAACCGCTATAACCGTCATTTGGGTAATGTGTATTACTTAGGCAAGTTTGGCAAGTGGAGCATAGACTTTAATGCCGATTTGTTGATTATAGGCAGAACCAAGTATAAGGGCACTGGTGCCGGTAATGACATGAAGAACAGGTTGTAGTATTTCTTGGGGAGATGAATGGGGAGAAAATAGCTCTTTCAGCACTCAAAAAGAAAAGAGAAGAGACTATTGCTCTTCTCTTTTCTTGTAGTTTTAAGTTTGTTGATTACTTCGCGTAGCTCACGGCACGGGTTTCACGGATGACGGTAATCTTCACCTGTCCTGGATAAGTCATCTCATCCTGAATCTTCTTTGCGATTTCAGTTGACAGGCTTTCCGTCTGCTTATCGTCAATCTTGTCAGCACCCACGATGACACGCAATTCGCGGCCAGCCTGGATAGCGTAAGTCTTGGTTACGCCAGGATAAGAAGCTGCCAATGCTTCCAGGTCGTTCAGACGCTTGATGTAGGCCTCTACGATTTCACGACGTGCACCAGGACGAGCGCCTGAGATGGCATCGCAAACCTGTACGATAGGAGCCAGCAATGTAGTCATCTCCACCTCATCATGGTGAGCGCCGATGGCGTTGCAGATATCTGGCTTCTCCTTATATTTCTCAGCCAGTTTCATACCCAGTATTGCGTGTGGCAATTCCGGCTCATCATCAGGCACCTTGCCTATATCATGCAACAGACCTGCACGACGTGCTTTCTTCGGGTTCAAACCCAGCTCTGTAGCCATCACGGCGCACAGGTTAGCCGTTTCGCGAGCGTGCTGTAACAGGTTTTGGCCGTATGATGAACGGTATTTCATCTTACCGATGATACGTATCATTTCGGGATGCAGCCCGTGAATACCTAAGTCGATAGTAGTACGCTTACCCGTCTCCACAATCTCGTCTTCTACCTGTTTGCGAACCTTGGCAACCACTTCCTCAATGCGGGCAGGGTGGATACGTCCGTCAGTAACGAGCTGATGCAGAGCCAGGCGTGCGATTTCACGACGAACAGGGTCGAATGCTGAGAGCACGATAGACTCTGGCGTGTCATCCACGATAATCTCAACGCCCGTAGCTGCTTCCAGCGCACGGATGTTTCGTCCTTCACGTCCGATGATACGCCCCTTGATTTCATCAGAGTCAATATGGAATACCGTTACGGAATTCTCTACCGCTGTTTCAGTAGCCACACGCTGAATGGTCTGTACCACGATGCGTTTTGCCTCCTTGTTGGCATTCATTTTCGCATCATCCATAATCTCGTTGATGTATGACTGCGCCTGCATCTTAGCCTCCTCTTTCAGAGATTCAATCATGCGGTCTTTCGCTTCCTCGGCAGACAGGCCTGAGATAGCCTCCAGTTTGACGATTTCCTGCTGCTGCAGCTTGTCCAGTTCATCTTTCTTCTTCTCGATGATGCCCAGTTGGTTGTTGAGGTTGTCACGAATCGCGTCATTCTCAGCCTTCTTGTGCTGCAGGTCTTCCTGACGCTGGTTCAATACCATCTCACGCTGTTTCAGTTTGTTTTCCACCTGCTGGATTTTCTGGTTGCGTTGAGCCACCTCTTTTTCCAGTTCTGCTTTCTTGTTGAGGAATTTCTCCTTTACCTCCAGCAATTTGTTTTTCTTGATAACCTCTGCTTCGGCGGCAGCCTCTTTCAGAATGGTATCGGCCTTCGATTTCAGAATGGTTTTCTGAACGAAGTACATGATGGCCAAGCCTACCAGCAGGCCGATCACACAGAATACTATATTTACTACCATAGTCGTTAAAATAAAATATATAAATAAAACGCACTGGGAACTAACTTGAAGACATAGGCATTCAAGTTGGTCAGCAGTGCGTGGATTTTCTCTAAAAAAATGCTGGAGTCATTTGTCCAGACATTCTTCCAACAGTTTGGTAAACTCCTGAATCTTTGCGTTATAAGGACCTGTCTCATTGCGTCCTTTCTCTTTCAATCCTTCAAGTGACAGCTGGTAAGCCACCATCTGAAGGATACGCACTTCCGGCAGTCCCGGATAATGCTCCTTATAAGCGTTTGTCAAGTTGTCAACCTGCCTGGCAGCCTTACGCACCGTCTCTTCCTCCGATCTGCGAATGGTCATAGGGAACGGGGTGCTGCCAATGGTCAACCGTATTCTTATCATATCATCGTCCATACATCTCAAGTGTTATGATTGGTTCAACATAGCGATGCATTTATCGACTTCACGCACTAATTTTGACAATCTTTGCTTGGTTTGGCGAACATCACCGCCATCCAGACTGACTGCCAATCCAGACTTCAGATGATTGTATGACTCGTTGAGGGAGTCATATTCAGCCCGCAACTTGCCCATTGCTTCCTCTTTCTCCTGTAGAAGTCGCTCCAGGTCAGCATGGTCGCGTCTCAGCTTATCATACAGATAAATCAGATGACGCAGGCCCGTTTCAAAGTCGCTGAGCTGTTTTTTCTCTTCGTCTGTCATTTATTACACCTAATTTGACTACAAAATTACAATTTTCTATCATTATGGCAAATTAATTTCCGATAAAAATGAATAGTGATTGTTTTTTTTAGACCTAATCAATATTTTAAAGTAGAATTGTTTGTGGAAATTCTTTAATTTCGTAAATTTGCCTATGATGACAAAGTTATTTTAAGTACTAACTAATTTCTAATACACATGAAAATAGGATTGTTTATACCCTGTTACATCAACGCGGTTTATCCGGAAGTGGGTGTGGCTTCATATAAGCTGCTGAAAAGCTTGAACTTGGATGTGGATTATCCTGAAGACCAGACTTGCTGCGGGCAGCCTATGGCTAATGCGGGATACGAGAAAGATTCGCGAAAGCTGGCGTTGACATTTGAAGAGAAGTTCAAGGATTATGACGTAGTGGTGGGTCCTTCTGCCAGCTGCGTGGCATTTGTAAAATGTAATTATCCCAACATCCTGAAACCTACAGGCCATAAATGTGAGAGCGCAGGCAAGATTTATGACATCTGCGAGTTTATCCATGATGTGGTTAAGCCTGAGAAACTGAATGCTTCTTTCCCTCACAAGGTGAGCATTCACAACAGCTGCCACGGGGTTCGTGAACTGGGTTTGTCAAGGCCAAGTGAAGTGGGACTGCCTTACTATAACAAGTTGCGCGACTTGCTTCAGCTGGTAGAGGGTGTAGAGGTGTTTGAACCGGAGCATCCGGATGAATGCTGCGGATTCGGAGGTATGTTCGCTGTAGAGGAGCCAGAGGTCTCCATCTGCATGGGACAGGACAAGGTGCGCCACCATATGAATACTGGCGCTGAATACATTACCGGTGCCGACAGTTCCTGCCTGATGCACATGCAGGGCATCATTGACCGTGAGCACCTGCCTATCAAGACTATTCACATTGTTCAAATCTTAGCTAACGGATTATGAGTACGAGACATTCTATAGCAGCGGCTCAGTTTCTGAAAGACCGCGACAAGGTGAACCACCACAACCAGACATTCTGGTCGGTGCGTGTGAAACGAGATAAGATGAGGGATGATGTTCCTGAATGGGAAGAGCTGCGTGAGATGGCCAGCCAGCTGAAGCTCTATTCCAACAGCCATCTGGATGAACTGCTGGTGGAGTTTGAGAAGAACGCTACTGCGAATGGCGCTATCGTACATTGGGCGAAAGATGCTGAGGAATATCGCGACATCATCTTTAGTATTCTCAAGAGTCACGATGTGAAAAGCTTCGTGAAGAGCAAGTCTATGCTTTCTGAAGAATGCGAGCTTGATCCATTTTTGATATCGAAAGGTATCGATACCATTGAGACCGACTTGGGCGAACGTATCCTGCAGCTCATGAAACTGCCTCCATCTCATATCGTTATGCCAGCTATCCATATTACTAAGGAGCAGGTGGGCGAGACATTCAGGGAGAAAATGGATGCTGAGCCTGGCAATAATGATCCTACTTATCTGACGCATGTGGCTCGTCGAAACCTGCGTAACCTCTTCCTTCATGCGGATGCAGCTATGACAGGCGCTAACTTCGCCATCGCTTCTACAGGAGACTGCGTGGTTTGTACCAACGAGGGTAATGCCGATATGGGTATGTCAAGTCCGAAGCTCAACATCACGGCTTTCGGCATCGATAAGATTGTGGCTAACCAGGAGGCAATGGGCGTAATGACCCGCTTGCTGGCTCGCTGCGGAACAGGTCAGCCTACCACCACCTACACTTCTCACTTCCGTGGACCGCGTGAGGGTGGGGAATATCACATTATTATCGTGGATAATGGCAGAAGCAAGATTCTGGGGCAGCCTGAGCATTATAAGTTGTTGAACTGCCTGCGTTGCGGAGCTTGTATGAACACTTGCCCTGTTTATCGCAGAACGGGCGGTTATTCTTATACCTATTTCATACCAGGTCCCGTAGGTATCAATCTGGGTATGGCGCATAATCCAGACAAGTATTACGACAATGTGTCAGCTTGCTCACTATGCCTCAGCTGCTCCAACGTTTGTCCCATGAAGATTGACCTGGGCGAACAGATTTATATGTGGCGTCAGAAGCTTGATTCATTGGGTCATGCCAACAAGGAGAAGAAAGTCATGGCTAAGGGCATGAAGTTCATCTTCGAGCATCAGGGACTTTATGAGTCCGCTCTCTCGATGGCTCCTATTGCTAACGGAATGCCTCGCTTCATGCTCTACAACGGCCTGAACGCCTGGGGTAAGGGACACGAGATGATGAAATTCCCGAAGGAATCGTTTAACAAGATGTGGAAGAAACACGAAGTTCAAGGAAAGGAGGACAAGTAGTATGAGTAGCAAAGACGAAATTTTGGCTGCGATTAAGAAGAATACATTGCAGAAATTTGACTATCCTGCATGGAAGGTCAATGCCATTCAGTATCCAGACCTCGTAAGTCAGTTTATCAGCATCAGTGCTGCTGTGGGGGGCGAGGCAGTGGAACTGCCGGAAGGTAAGGACTTGAATGAGTTTATACTGGAACGTTATCCCAACATGAACGCTATAGCAAGCAATATGCCTGAGATTACCTGTTCTACCTTGAATCCTGATGATGTGGAGGTGGCTCAGGACCTGAACGGCACAGACCTGGCTGTGGTAAAGGGTGAGATTGGCGTGGCTGAAAACGGATGTGTGTGGATTCCACAGACGGTGAAGCACAAGATAATCTATTTCATCGCTGAACGCCTGGTAATCATTCTGGAGAAGAAGAATTTGGTGAACAATATGGCAGAGGCTTACGCTAAAATCCAGCAGATGCCGAAATATAACTTTGCCACCTTCATCTCTGGACCTTCCAAGACTGCTGATATCGAGCAGACTTTGGTGAAGGGCGCTCATGGAGCTATGGAAGCGTTGGTTATCCTGGTCTGATTTCATCAGTAATGTAAAATGAAAGGGGAGGCTCAACAGAGCCTCCCCTTTGTCATTCTATATGAAGATGTTACATACCGAAGTAAACCATCAATCCTCCGATGATGATATAAAGTAATGCGTAAGGAATGGCCGACTTCATAATTTCACCGTCTTTACCCTGCATATCACAAGAAGCAGTGGCAATGGCGATACTCTGAGGAGATATCATCTTACCACCTGTAGCACCTGTGGTATTGGCAGCAACCAGCCAGTTGCTCTCGCTTGTGCCCAATGGGAAGCCCATCTGTGCGCCCACATTGGCTTGCAGCTTGGCAAACAGGATGTTGGATGATGTATCGCTACCCGTTACAAAAGTACCGATAGCACCAATCAGTGGAGCAAACAGTGGGTACAGGCCCCCTGTAGCACCCGCCAGGGCATTGGCAATCTCCGTGATCATGCCCGCATGGTTCATAATGGAAGCTAAACAGATGAGGCTGATGATGGTCACCATTGTCTTGTTCAGATTTATCGTTGTCTTGGCAAGCAGAACCATCAGTCGCTTGAAGCTGACACCCTGTATCAATCCACCGATAATCGTACCGAGGAAGAGCATAAGGCCTGCATTAGAAATCCAACCGAAAGAGAAAGTGGTGCCAATCTCAGGAATCTGGAGTTTCGTAACCAGGTGGGTAGTGAGGAACCCGCGAACAGGAGGAACCATCGGACCAGACAGCAAAATAAAAATAAGGATGAACAGATAGACGCTCCAAGCTTGGAAGGTTTCGTAAGCAGTGAAATGCTTCTCGTCAGCCTTCTGGTCACGCTTCGGGGTAAACAGCTTGGCGTAAATGATGATAGCGATGATAGCTGCCACACTACCCAGTATAGCGGGAGTCTCTGCACCTAAATATTTGGCAACTATATATTGCACGCCTACGCTGATGGCACCCACCCAAATGGAGAGAAGAACGTTCTTCAATAACGCCTTCTTGCTGTGGTCGGTCAGCATCAGAATGATAAATGGCAGTATGAAGAACAAGGGAGAAAGCTGAAGTACAGCCTTAGCGGCGATGTCGCATATGGCTTCCTGAGAAACGTCACTGCCCAAGGCTTCCTTGCAGAGGGTGATTACTGGTACGCCCACGGCACCGAACCCTGTAGCCACGGTGTTGGCTATTAATGCTACCAGTGCGCTAAACATGGGCTTGAATCCCAATGATATCAAGATGGCAGCGGGAATAGCCACAGCTGTTCCAAAGCCTGCCATACCTTCAAGAAGGCCTCCGAACCCCCAAACCAGCATCAACACCATAATACCCTTGTCGTCTGTAAAGGTGGTGAACTGACTCTTGATAACTTCAATCTTCTTGCTATCTACCAGTACGTTATAGCTGAAGATTGCCATAAGGATTATTATCAGGATTGGGAAAATAGCCTTGAGTACACCTTCCACAAATGCCCATCCTACGGCTGTCTGACTGTAATAATCGGGGGTAGAGATACCTGCTTGTTGAGCGAATAGCGCGATAATGGCTGTCACTACAAAAGTAATGAAGGCACTCTTATGCCCTGCCATCTTGAATCCTAACATCAATACAAATAGTAAGATGATAGGTATTATGGAAAGTAATACTGCCATAATGCTTTCTTGGTATAAATTAAGGTTAGTTTTTTTACTGTTATGTCAGATGCAAATTTAGTGAAAATATTTAGAAATAGCCATTTTGTCTGAACATTTCTGAATATGAGAGTGCTTTTTTCTCAATGGCCAGCGGATAGGCTCTGGAGGTAGAGGGCATGCGATATAGGCGTATCTCTCGTTCCAAAGTGCTGAATGGCTCAAAACTGCCGACTTTCGGCATCGTTATACCATAACGTTCACAGATAATCTGGGTGGCTTTCTCGCCTGTGGTAATGATGGCTTTGCAGTGAGGAATCTGTTTCAAAATATTGTCAATGTCAGTAGGCTCTACCACTTCCAGATACTTATCTGAAGCATTGTCTTGCAAGCGTCTTACGGCTGTGGCTGTATCAAACAACGCAATCCCTTGTGTACACAGGAAATCCATAATGTCTTGCTGAATGAAATGCCCCTCTCCGTCAATGAAGTGCTTTTTGTCATTAAAGAATATAAGACCCATGATGCGCCAGAAGTCATTCTGTCTGTTTGGGTAATAAAATTCCATATCCCATCGCTTGGATTGCGGTGGAAAACTACCTAACATCAGCAGACGTGAGTTTGAAGGTAAGAAAGGTTGGAAGGGATGACGCTCAACGGGTATTCCGCTGCCAGCCATCCCTTCCGTATGCTGATGAGAATGATTGTCCATTATTTTTTAGTATCCTCAGTCTTCTCGTCTTTGTTGTTACGCTTTTCCTTCTTTGCGAGCATCACCACATTATAAACGAACTCGCTCATCCAGTCTTCTGAATAACCCAGTTTTTCCTTGTAAGCACGTATAGACATAGCAGTCTTTTGCTCATCATCTTTCTTGAATACAGGTTTGGTACAGATGTCATGTATCGTATCCTGCACTGAAGTCTTGATAACGCTGGCAAACATGGATGGCACACGCAACTTCCATTGCATCAGGTTGCTGATCATCATCATCAAATCGCTTGTGAAGCCTTGGTACATAAACATATAAGACTGTACTTGCTGTTGGTTGCGCACATGTTTCTTGATAGAGTTGTCTATCTCTTTGAAGAAATTCTCACTCAAGCCGTAGTCCTGCATCAGCATCTTCTTGGAAGCGGATTTCTCGCCCGTACCCAGTTTCCCACCTGTGGTAGGAATCTTAAACAGACGCTTGAAGTTGGCCACGTCAGGAATGGCTCTAATATTAGTAATGCCCAGGTTCACAGCCAGTACCGACTGAAAATAGACTCGTACCAGCGACATGAAGTCTTCTGCGCTTTTAGGGGAACTTTCCTCTTTCTTACCGAAAAGTTTAGAAAATATACTCATATAAAATAGGTATGTTTAATTTATGCGTGACAAAGGTAGTGATTTTATTTGTCTTTTTGCCATTTTTGAGTAAAAAAGAACTTTTGTTCCTGATATACGGCTTCCACTATGCCATAACGGATAAAACGGGCCAGTAGTTTGATGGTAGTGTGGCGTGGAAGACCGGCAAGTTTGCAGCATCTGTTGAGCGTCAGGCGTTCGTGAGTGTCGAGAAGATTCAGCAGATGTTGCTCTTTCTCTGTAAATTCCGTCAGTTCACCTCGTTGGTCGCCATCCTGATGCCATAATCTGAGGTGTACAGGCGTAGCTAAGATATTCTCATCTGCTACTCTCACGTATGCCAATAGCTTCCCTTCGGAATCTTTGGAGAATACAGGACGTTGCTGACTGGGCTTGATTTCAGCCAGCAGTACCTGCTTGCCTTCTACCAGATAGGTATGCAACTCATAATCAATAGCTGGAGCGCAGTATATTTCTGCTGCTGCCTGTATCATATACTGCTCTTCTTCAGAACGTATGCCGGCAATCTTGCCATTATCCTTGACACCAATCAGCAATCTCCCACCGTCAGTATTCGCAAAGGCTGACAGCGATTTAGCGATCTTACACACATCTGAGATTTCGAATTTGAAATCCTGCTGCTGATGTTCGCCTTCCTTGATCAGTTCCTGTATGTAGGCTTCGCCTGTTATCACTTTCATGGGTGCAAAAGTACAAAAAATAAGCGTTGCATATATGTTTATTCTGAAAATTAATGTAATTTTGCACAATGAACATTATTTTATGCAATTAAGGACATGAGTACAAAAGTTGTTGTAAATAATCTGGAGGAATTCCAGGCTTTAGAAGGCCACCGTATCGGTGAGTCTGATTTTTTGGAAATGACGCAGGAACGCATCAATATGTTTGCAGACGCTACACTTGATCATCAGTGGATTCATGTGGATCCGGAACGGGCTAAGATGGAGAGCCCTTACAAGACTACCATCGTTCATGGCTATTTCACCTTGTCAGTGCTGCCTTATCTTTGGGGACAGATTATTGAGGTGAATAATCTGAAGATGATGGTTAATTACGGAATGGACAAGATGAAGTTTGGCCAGCCAGTGTTGTCAGGTCAGCGTATCCGTCTCGTGGCAGATATGAAGTCTGTGCTCAATCTGCGTGGTATCGCTAAGGCAGAAATCAATTTCTATATTGAAATAGAAGGAGAAAAGAAACATGCCCTGGATGGCATCGCTACTTTCTTGTATTATTTCAATAAGTGATTGGAACGTACAGAGTAGGACGTTGGAATCATTACTTGAGCATAAAGTTGAGTATCGGTCTGCACTTGTGTTCGCAGGCTGGATAAAAGTGCCCATGAATACGCTTTTCTGACTTAGGAGAGTTACCCCACCAGAATTCAGCCATAGCCAATGGCTGCAGGTGGTTACGAAAAGCATATTGTAACAGTTTTGGAGCTGCACATTCTCCCGCACCGCCGGGGGGCATGTGCTGCTCTTTTTCTTGAAAAATCTCAATCAAGTTCTTTCGTTCCCCTTTGCTGTTAATGATTACAAAATGCTCGAACAGCCGTTTCTGCAAAGCTTCGGAACGCAACTTCCGCTCCTTTTTTAATCCTTCAATGTCAGTCCCCTCAGTATCTTCTCCTATCTTTTTATTTATCATGCTTATTTCTCTCTCCTCTGTCTTGAAGAAACCGTTAGGGTTAAGCATATCATATATGGCAGGGACAAAATAGGGTATGTCATTCTCTTTATGAAGTAAGCCGGAATAAGCAGCCAGGAACCCTAACTGTCCCATAATGGTTTTCACTACCAATACCCCGAACATCTTGCCTTGTTGCAACTCTTCATGCCATTCGGAGTGGCAGTCTATAAAACGCATCACCTCATCCGCTGCCAAGCGACAAAGCGGATGAGGCGTGTAGTTAAATGGATCGGTAAAAACGGTCGGAAGTTCAATTCCTTCAGTAGGTACACTGAACCGGTGTAAGCGACTTAACTGTGTTCTGCCTTGCTTGTTAGCTTTATGCAAGGCATCACGTTTCGCCTCATATTCGGCATAGTGCTTCTCTAAGAAATTGTCTGCCATTTTTTTACTTTCTGACCTTGTTAGCAGAGCTGACAGCCTTCGTCGTTGACTTAGTTGTTGAGGCGTTAGCCGTTGTCTTGCCATACTTTTCCTTGATATCAGGCAGGTTCTTCTGTATATCGCTGATACGGGTCTTATCACTTGGGTGAGTACTCATAAACTCTGGAGTTGATGAAGAGCCACCAGCTGACATCTTCTGCCAGAACCCAACGGCAACATCTGGCGTATATCCTGCCATGGTCATCAGGATCAAGCCCATATAATCAGCTTCAGACTCATGTTTACGTGAGAATGGCAACATCATGCCATATTGTGCGCCTATTCCATAAACTTGTCCGGCGATGGTTTTTACAGCTGCGCTCTTGTTTGACAAGGCTCCGCTCAATACCTGGGCACCATACTGTGCCAGCATTTGCTGGCTCATACGCTCGTTACTGTGCTTGGCTACAGCGTGCGCCACTTCATGACCTAAAACCACAGCCAGCTCATCATCAGAAGAAATAATCTTCATCAGTCCTTCATATACTACAATTTTACCGCCAGGCATACAGAATGCGTTCAGCTGGTCGTCTTGCACGAGGTTGAATTCCCATGAGAAGTTTTTCACTTCGTCAGCCAGGCCGTTTGCATTCAGGTAAGCTTCTGTAGCTGCGGCTATCTTCTTACCCACACGGGTAACCATCGCGCTTTGAGTGGTATTGCCACTTCTCTTGGCTCCCTGCATGTAAGAGTTATACTGGCTCAAGCTGGATGCCAGAACCTCAGAATCAGATACCAGGTTCAGTTGCTTGCGACCTGTAATAGGTACAGATCCACAGCTGGTCAGCAGCAATGCGGCTGCCATGATTGAGATAATCTGCTTTTTCATAATAATTGAACAATGTACAATGTTGGTTATTGTTTATCTGTTTGCTGTTAGCTCAACGATCTTCACCATTACGCACATGGCTTTCTCCATACTTGGAATAGGCACGTATTCATAGCGCCCATGCATGTTCATGCCGCCAGCGAAGATATTAGGGCAAGGTAAGCCTTTGAAAGAAAGCTGTGCGCCATCAGTGCCACCTCGTATTGCTTTGACTACAGGCTCTACTCCTGCCGCCAGCATTGCTTCTTTGGCGATATCGATGACATACATTACAGGCTCTATCTTCTCTCGCATATTATAATACTGGTCTCGCAGTTCAAGTTGCAGAGTGCCATCACCGTATTCAGCGTTTATCTTATTGGTCAGGTGCTGGAACTCTCGTTTGCGACTTTCAAAACGGTCGTGGCTATGGTCACGTATGATATAGTTCACCACAGTTTTCTCAACAGATCCGCTGATGCCTACCACATGATAGAATCCTTCATAGCCTTCAGTATGTTCCGGTGTTTCGTGGCTTGGAAGCATAGACATGAAATGGTTTGCCACACGGATAGAGTTAATCATCTTGTTTTTGGCAGTTCCGGGATGAACATTGCGGCCGGTAAAAGTTAGCTTGGCTGCTGCGGCGTTGAAATTCTCAAACTCCAGTTCGCCAACCTCTCCGCCATCAAATGTATAGGCGAAATCACAACCGAAACGTTCCACGTCAAATTTGTGCGCGCCCAAGCCTATCTCTTCATCAGGATTGAAGGCTATGCGGACTTTCCCGTGCTTGATCTCAGGATGTTGCATGAGGTATTCCACACCCGAGATAATCTCTGCGATGCCAGCCTTGTCGTCAGCTCCCAGTAAGGTGTTGCCGTCAGTAACGATAATGTCTTCTCCCACATGACTCTTAAGTTCAGGGAATTGTGCAGTTGTCATAATGATATGGGCAGCTTCATTCAATACGATGTCAGTCCCGTCATAATTCTTCACAATGCGAGGCTTTACATCCTTGCCACTCATGTCTGGAGCCGTGTCCATGTGGGCAATGAAGCCTACCACTGGCACCTGTTTGTCGGTATTGGCAGGCAAGGTGGCATAGAGGTAGCCGTTATCATCCAGAAAGACCTCCTGCAAGCCTAAGGACTCAAGTT
Organism: Bacteroidaceae bacterium; assembly: GCA_017471185.1. Lineage (GTDB taxonomy): Bacteria > Bacteroidota > Bacteroidia > Bacteroidales > Bacteroidaceae > Bacteroides. Next base: position 10,307 of record JAFUVZ010000008.1, on the reverse strand, counting down.
CCTCCTTAAGATACTTGGCAAGTGTCATCTGCCCTGGTGTTGAAGGTGTTACACCAGACTCTTCATCAGAAGTCGTCTCAAAGCTGACATACTTCAAAAATCTATCTACAAGTTTCATGGTATTATTTATTATTATGCTTCGCATCAATTCTGTCGCGACTCGGCATAGCCCAAGCAAGCTTTGGCTCTGCTCTCGCTGCTCCAGAAAGTCATTATTCATTCTCAAAAGTGGCTGCTGCCGTCAAAGCAATGAGTGCAGATCTTGCACTTGGGCAGGCCGATGGCCTTAACCACCATATCAACCGTGTTGAATTTCAAAGTGGTAAGTCCAAACTTCTGACGCATAATCTCCACCATCTTATTGTACTCTGGTGTATTAGCTGTAGCATATTTGTCAAGTTTGACATTAGGGTCGCCTTCTACATCCTTGATAATGCGACGGGTCAGCAACTCCAAATCGCCTTTTGACGCTGTATAGCCGACGAAAGGACAAGAGTAGATTAACGGTGGGCAACTGATGCGGATATGCACTTCTTTGGCACCATACTCGTAGAACGTCTTCACGTTGTCGTGCAGCTGGGTGCCTCTCACGATAGAGTCGTCGCAGAATACCATTTTACGGTCTTTCAGCATACTACGGTTAGGTATCAGCTTCATCTTAGCCACAAGGTTACGCATCTCCTGATTGGCAGGAGTGAAGCTGCGGGGCCAGGTTGGTGTGTATTTGGAGATGGCGCGATGATAAGGCACGCCCTTGCCCTCGGCATAACCCAATGCCATGCCGACACCTGATGACGGGATGCCGCACACGCAATCCACGTTGGTGTCATCTTGCTGCCCCATCTGCATGCCTAAGCTAAATCGTACTGATTCTGTGTTGATTCCTTCGTAGCTGGAGGTTGGGAAACCATAGTAAATCCACAGGAACGAACATATCTGCATCTCTTCGTTAGGCTTGCGCATCTGTTCCCAGCCATCAGCTCGTACCCGTATAATTTCGCCAGGACCCATATAGTGATCACGGCGGTAGTCGAGATTAGGGAAACTGCTTGTTTCACTGGAAACGGCAAAAGCATCTTCTTTCTTTCCTATAATGACTGGTGTACGCCCAAGCCTGTCACGCGCGGCTATGATACCATCCTCTGTGAGGATAAGCAATGAGCAAGACCCCTTGATCTTACTGAACATGTATTCGATACCCTCCACCCAGTTCTTGCCTTGTATAATGAGTAAGGCTATCAGTTCTGTCTGGTTGGTCTTGCCCGAGTTAAGTTCCGCGAAATGCATGTTCTGGTCAAGCATCTCCTGCTCCAGTTCTGCCAGGTTAAAGAGCTTTGCCACTGTTACGATGGCAAACCTGCCCAGATGTGAGTTGAATATAATAGGTTGGGGGTCGGTATCACTGATAATGCCGATACCTGAGTTACCCCTGAATTTGTCTAATTCATTTTCAAACTTACTGCGGAAATAATCACTGTCCAGCTTATGGATAGAACGGGCGAAAGAGCCGTCATCCTGATTATAGGTCACCAAACCACCGCTGCGGGTACCAAGGTGTGAATTGTAATCTGTACCGTAGAACAAATCGGCTGTACAACGATGCTTAGCGATGGTGCCAAAAAAACCTCCCATAAATGTAGCGTTTAATAATTAGGTTGCAAAGATAGCTATTTTTGTTGATAATTCCGTAATCCCGTCTGTAAGAAATCTACGTATTTTGAAATTTCTTCGTCGTAGGAATACGACTTATTCAGTGGTTTGCCATCATTATCAATCAGTATGTAGAAAGGCTGCGCATTGGCTCCGAACTTCACCCTCTGCAGGTAGCTCCACTTGTCGCCTAAGGTTCGCAAAGTGCGCTCCTTGCCATTTTCCGTTACCTTGATAGGTTCAGGCAACTTGGTCTTGTTATCCACATACAGGGTAATAAGCACATACTCATTGTTCATGAGATTCCCCACCGTTGGGTCTGTCCATACCGCCAGCTCCATCTTACGGCAGTTTACACAACCATAACCTGTGAAGTCGAGCATGACGGGCTTGCCCACTCGTTTTGCGTATTCCATACCCAAGTCATAATCGTCAAACTGGGCACGGACTTCATTCTTATACAGGTTGAAATCCTGCGTGTGAAGCGGGGGAGCGAAGGCACTGACCGCTTTCAGTGGCGCACCCCACAGGCCTGGCACCATATAGACGGCGAAAGCTAAAGATGCTAATGCCAAGAAGAAACGTGGCACACTGACGCGATTATCATCGTCATCATGCGGGAACTTGATCTTGCCTAACAAATAGACCCCCAGCAAGGCGAAGATTACAATCCACAATGCCAGGAAGGTCTCGCGGTCAAGAATATGCCATCCATAAGCCAAATCGGCTACTGAAAGGAACTTCAAGGCAAAAGCCAGCTCTATGAAACCTAAGGATACTTTAATGACATTCATCCAGCCGCCCGACTTAGGTACTTGCTTGAGCCAGGTAGGGAATAAGGCGAAGAGTGTGAACGGAAGAGCCAATGCGATGGCAAATCCCAACATGCCGATTGCAGGAGCGGCAATGCTGCCTGAAGTGGAAACCTCCACCAGCAGGAACCCTATGATAGGACCTGTGCAGGAGAAGGATACCAGTGCCAAGGTGAAAGCCATCAGGAAGATGCTCAGCAGGCCTGTGGTCTGTTCGGCCTTGCTGTCAACGGCGTTGCTCCAGCTTGAGGGCAACGTGATTTCAAATGCCCCGAAGAAAGAAGCTGCAAAGACTACCAGCATCAGGAAGAACAGGATGTTGAAGATAGCGTTGGTGGATAAAGCGTTCAGTGCACTGGCACCAAACAACAACGTAACCAGCAGGCCCAGACCTACATAGATGACCACAATAGCGAGGCCGTATGTCATTGCGTCACGTATTCCCTTGCTCTTGTCTTTGCTGCGTTTCAGGAAAAAGCTGACGGTCATCGGGATGATAGGCCATACGCATGGGGTGAACAATGCCAAAAGTCCTCCTAAGAAACCAGTGAAGAAAATGTATATCCATGAGCGGTCAACAGTGCCAGCTGACTCTCCGAAAGAGCGAAGCTCATCAACGACAGGCGCCCAAAGGTTATTAGCCACTGATTGCTGGTCGTCGGCAGAATCCAGAACTGATGTTTTCTCCTCTTCTGTGTTATCTGTTTTGTCACTCACCTCTTCAAGGGTAGAGTCTGTTTGCCCGTCATCTGTTACCTCTGCAGTGCCGGTAAACATAAATGGCACCTCGTTCGGAGGCAGGCAGTTCTCATCATTGCAGGCAGCATACTCTAAATAGCCCTCTATGCGGTAAGCGCCTCCTTCCAGTTTGACACGTTGCACAAACTTGGCGGTATTCTCAAAATAACGCACCTGCATCTCAAACAGTTTGTCATATACAGCTTGTTCATTGCCCACGGGCAGCAGCTTCCCGTCTTCGTGTATGCCTGTTGCTTTCTCAACATTGAAAGTCGCGGCGATAGGACCACCCTCATCCAGGTCGGTGGAATAAATGTGCCAGCCCGGATCAATAGTGGCAGTAAACACAATCTCTGCCACATCATCAGACACCTTATTGAATTCAGTGCGGAAAGAAACAGGATCCAGAATCTGAGCCTGAACCACTACGGCTGTCAATATCAGCCCTAAGAAGGATAGTAGTTTCTTCATATAATCTTATTTGCCAAGCAATAACATTCTACTTGTAGCTCGAAACCCGTATCTACTCATAATCCACGCAGGCTCTGCTTTCTTTCACATCAGCAAGCAGTTTGGCTGCTGCAACATGAGCAGGATGAACGGCGTAAGCCTTTACCTCCTCTAAGGTGTTGAACTCGCTGTAGAGCGCTATGTTCCACTGCTCGTCTGGATTGATGTTTATACCAACCTCCACTTTAATTATAGAAGGTATAACGGAAGGCAGAGCCTCGATAGCTGACTTGAATTTCAAGGCTGCAGACTCCTTTTCAGCTGCCGAAATCTCATTTTTCAGCTTAAAAAGCACAATGTGTTTAACCATAACTTTGTTAGTTTAATGTTTTTATTTATATTTGCTGCAAAGATAATGCAAAAATTCGATTTAGTGAGTGAAATGAGAATTTTATTATCATTTCCGAGCGTGAGAATTTTATTTAAATTGAATGGAGAACAAAATAAGCTGGCTTATTTTTTATCCTGAAATGCAGCTTATCTTATTTAAAGATAATGAATTTTTTTTAATATCATATTTGGAAGATGTTAATTATTGGCATTGCTGGCGGCACAGGTTCGGGAAAAACCACCGTCGTGAAGAAAATCGTTGAGAAGCTGGGCAAAGACGAAGTTGTGCTCTTGCCTCTGGATTCTTATTACAAGGATTTGAGTGATATACCTTTAGAGAAAAGGTTCAACATGAATTTCGATCACCCGAATGCTTTCGACTGGGAACTCTTGCGTGAGCATATTGCTTTGCTGAAGGAAGGTAAGTGCATTGAGCAGCCTACCTATTCCTATCTGGAATGCAACCGCCTGCCGGAGACCATCCATATCGAGCCTAAAGAGGTGATAATCTTTGAGGGTATCATGTCGCTCTATGACAAGGAAATCCGGGATATGATGGATTTGAAGATTTTCGTCGATGCAGATCCGGATGTGCGCCTGATTCGCAACGTAGAACGTGATGTGGTTTCGCGTGGCAGGACCTATCAGAATGTGATGGAACGCTATGTCAGGATTCTTAAGCCTATGCATGAACAGTTCATTGAACCTACCAAGCGATATGCCGATTTGATTGTGCCTCAGGGTGGAAAAAACAAGATGGCTATCAAGATCCTGACCATGTTCATAGAGAAGCATCTGAAGTAATAATAAGGTGTAGCCATGAGAGGAAGAAGAGCAGTTTGGACACTGGCCGTGGTGATAGTGTTGTCTGTCGTTGCGGGCTGTTTGAACCTGCGGCACAAAGAGCCTGTGGTACAGCAGTATGACTTGCAACAGATACAGGATAGCGGAGTGCTGAGGGTACTCACGCTCTATAGCTCCACGAGCTATTTTCAGTACCGTGGCGAGGAAATGGGTTTTCAGTACGAACTGGCCCGGCAGTTCGCCGATTACCTGGGAGTGAAACTTGAGGTTGTGGTGGCAAATAATGTCCAGGAACTGTCAAGGAAACTCCTGAAGGGAGAGGCCGACTTAATCGCATATAATCTTCCTGTTACTAACGAACTGAAAGACAGCATAGAGTATTGTGGAGAAGAGGCCGTCACCCATCAGGTGCTGGTGCAACGCAATACCTGGAAGCCCGGACCTCTGAAGGATGTGACAGAACTTTTGGGGAAGGAGGTCTATACGAAACCGGGCAGGTATTTCCAGCGCATGCAAAACCTCAATAAAGAATTGGGTGGGGGAATCATTATCCGGAATGTTGAGAGCGATAGTCTGTCGCTGGAAGACCTGATCACCCAGGTGGCACAAGGAAAGATCAGTTATACGGTGGCTGATGATGATGTGGCGAAGCTGAACCTCACTTATTATCCTAATCTGGACATTAACCTCGCCGTGAGCCACGACCAGCGTGCCTCATGGGCGGTCAGGAAGGAATGTAGAGAACTGGCGGCTTCAGTTGATGAGTGGCATCAGAAGAATGTTACCTCTCCTAATTATTCCGCCAGCATGAAGCGTTATTTTGAAGAGAGCAAGATGAAGGTTTTCTTCCCCATCATGTCTGTCTCTCAAGGAAAGATCTCTCCTTATGACAATCTGTTCAGACAATACGCCCGAGAGATAGGTTGGGACTGGAGGTTGTTGGCTTCACTCGCCTATACGGAATCAAATTTTGATACTACGGCGGTTTCTTGGGCAGGAGCTAAAGGACTTATGCAGCTGATGCCAAACACCGCTAAGGCAATGGGCGTTCCTGCAGGAAAGGAGCAGAACCCGGAAGAAAGCATCAAGGGCGCAGTAAAGTATATTGGGCTGACAGCCAAGTCGTTCGGCAGTGTACCTCAGCATGAGCGCCTGAAATTCGTCCTCGCTGCCTATAACTCTGGCACAGGACATGTGCAGGATGCGATGGCTTTGGCAGAGAAATATGGCGCTGACAAGTATGTGTGGGAAGATAATGTGGAGAAATATATGTTGCTGAAGAGCAATGAGCAATATTTCTCAGATCCGGTCTGCAAGCACGGCTATTTCCGTGGTATCGAGACCTTTAATTTCGTGCGTGATATATTAGAACGCTTTGACCGTTATAAAGAAGTGATAAAAGAATGAGGCTGCGTGTTTTGCAGCCTTATTCCAAGACGCAGCAGTGACGATTCGTTCCGTGCGGTCTCTTATTCTGCAAGTGTGGTCTGAAAATTTTGTGAGATTATCATAATAAATGTGTATCTTTGTAGCCGAAATAACGTATGTTTGTTTTTTTGTAACTTCAATAGTATATGGAGACAAGATACAAGAAGAAAGCGAAAGTCTTAGACGTTGTGATTACAGCTGTGGCAGGAATGCTCTCTGTGGGCATCATGCTTTATGGAGTCAGTCATTTCGGCCTGGTTGAGGCATGGCCCGAGTTAGTGCTTAATGTGTTCTACATCGCCTGTCTGGTGATGATGTGGTTGTATTTCTTTAATCAACTTGATACGCAACGCTTTAATTACTGGTGTTCCGTATGCGTAGGCGTCACGGTATTGTTGCGCGACATCCTCTTTCCGCCCCCGTTGGCAAGTTATCCTCTCCATCTGGTGTGTCTGACATTATCTGTTTTGCTGCTTCTCATGCTTACCTTCTTCTATGCCCGCAAGAAATGGAAGAGCTACTCCAAGCGCAACCTGTGGATGATCTGTGTCATTGATATGGTTATTGCCGCACTTTACAATTACGTCATTTACCTGAATCCTGTCAATGAATATACCGATTATCTGCTTACGGAAATCTGGATTCGACCCACCATCACCTATGGCCTTGTGGCTTGCTTCGTGTCGGAAACGGAAGAGAATAAATAATTGCATGGATAGTGTTCTATTTCTCGAATTTATTGCTTAACTTTGCGGACAGATTATAAACGAATAGATATGATTGGTGTTATTCTCGCCGCAGGAATGGCGAAACGGTTGCGCCCGCTGACGGACGACCGGCCTAAATGTCTTTTGAAAGTGGGAGACCGTACGTTGCTGCAACGTACGGTGGACGCTGTTATAGCGGCAGGCATATCAGAACTTGTCGTGGTAACGGGCTATAAAGAGCAGATGATTCGCGATTTCCTGTCAGAACATTATCCTTCACTTGACATTCATTTCATTAATAATCAGGACTACGCGCACAATAATAATATCTTCTCCCTGTGGCTCACCAGGCCTTTCACTGAGGGGAAAGATTTCTTGATGCTTGACAGTGACATCTTGTTTGATCCGGCAATTCTGCCTGCCCTGCTGAAAGAGAAGGGTAGCGTGCTGGCTTTAAACCGTCATGAACTTGGAGAAGAAGAAATCAAAGTGATTGTTGATGAATCTTGTTTGGTGAAGGAAATCAGCAAGGTGTGTGATATCAGCATGGCTGTGGGTGAAAGCGTGGGAATCGAGAAGATAGCTGCCTCATTCAGCAGTGCTTTGTTTAAGGAATTGCAGCAAATGATTGAGAAAGAGGGATTGGTTGACGTTTTCTATGAGCGTGCTTTTGAACGTCTGATTCCTCAAGGATATACTTTCCGCATCGTTGATACAACTGACTTTTTCTCAATTGAACTTGATACCGTTGAGGATTTTGAAAATGCGAAAAGACTGATTCCGGAAGAATTGTTTTGAATAGTTTAATTTTTAATATAGAAGAATAATGAATTTCTTAGATAGAAATGAGTTCAATTTTGAACCAAGCCAGAAGGTGGTGGATGCCATCAGGAATTTTGACCCTAAAGACCTTTGTTTCTATACCCGCATTTACGACCAGGGGAAAAAGAGCGTGATTTCCGTCAGGCTCAGTGAGATTTACAACGTGCCTGAGGAAAGGATCCTTCTGGGGTATGGTGGCGAAGACATCTTGAAGAATGTGGTTCATTATTTCCTCATGGTTGGAGAACGTAAGACTATCTTGATTCCAGAGTTCTCCTGGTGGTATTATAACCGTATCGCCGGCGAATGTGGCGGGAATTTTGAAATGTATCCGCTTCATGAAACAGAAGATACGTTCGCTTATGATGTTGACGAGGTTATAGAATATACCAATCGCATTCATCCGCGTATGCTGCTGCTGGCTTCTCCTAATAATCCTACTGGAAACGGACTGACACCTGCTGAAATAGGACGTATCATGGAGAATATACCCGATGACACGATGGTGCTGATTGACGAGGCGTATGCCAGCTTTATCTCTACTGATACGGCCTATATCGCTCCGCTGGTTGATAAATACGACAACCTGATTATTTCAAGGACTCTTTCTAAATTCTACGGACTCCCGGGCTTGCGCGTAGGCTTCGGCTTTATTGGCAAAGGGCATGACCAGTTTATAAGCTTTATCAACAAGTATCTGGGATTTAACAGGTTCTCTGAGGCAGTGGCTCTTGCAGCCTTGGATAGCGATGAGCATTATAGAAAGGTGGCTGATGATATGGAGTGGGGAAGGCAGCTTTATAAGAGGGAACTTGACATGCTTCCTGGATTTAAGGTGTATAAATCTGTGGCTAATTTCATCCTCATTAAGTATCCGCTTGAAATTTCTGATGAATTAAAGAAAGCGTTGGCTCTTAATGATTATAAGATTAAGTTTATGACAGACAAGGGACTGGAGTCTTGCGTACGCATCACTTTAGGGCGCAGGGAACAGACCCAGGCTGTTTGTGATACCATAAAGAGAGTTTTCTTAAAGAAATGAATGCCATCGATTGAAAGAAATGGAGAAAGAAGGTTATATTGCATCTCTGAAATCAACTGAGACTGAAGACTGGCTGGATTTTCATGTAGTGAGGCCATTCTGTTACCAATTGGCTCGTTTTTTTGCCAAGTTTGGCATCCATCCTAATACGATAACCATCTGGTCGATGATTATAGGGGCAGGCAGTTGCTACTTTTTTGCGCATGGAAGCTTCTATTATGAAGGATGGAAGGGCTTTGTGTATAACCTGATAGCCGTCTTTCTGCTGATTTGGGCAGATCTGTTCGATTGTACTGACGGACAGCTGGCCAGACTGACTGGTCAGAAGAGCAGGTTAGGACGAATTCTGGATGGAACGGCTGGCTTCGTGTGGTTCATAGCCATTTATTCTGCCATTGCATATCGTTTCTATCTCCATCATGATCTGGAATTCGACTGGTTGGGCATAGACAATACTCCCGAAAATTCCATGATAGCAGGTTTGACAGCTGTTGTTCTGGCTATTATCTCCGGTGTCTGGTGTATGGGAGGGCAGACGAGACTGGCTGATTACTATATACAGGTTCATCTTTTCTTCTTAAAAGGTGAAAAAGGTAGTGAACTGGATACTTCATTGCGGCAGCAGGAGATATATGATCAGACCCCTTGGAAGGGAAATCTCGCATGGAAGACTTTCTTGAAGACTTATGTCGGATATACTCGGAAACAAGAGAAGGCAACTCCGCACTTTCAAAAACTGATGGATATAATACGCCAGAAATTCGGAGGTATAGAAAATGTGCCGGAGTCTGTTCGTAAGGATTTTCATGATGAGTCTTTAGCCATTATAAAATGGAACGGTCTGCTGACTTTTAATTTCCGCTCTGCTGTATTCTTCCTGATGTGCCTTTTGGATGTGCCAGTCTTTAACTTCTTGTTCGAGATAGTGGCGATGTCATTGCTGGCTTGGTATGTCAACCGCAGGCATGAGTCTTTATGTAAAAGGATAGCTCAAAATATATTATAGCTCCGTACTACGTTCGTACTTCCTCCGTTCATTCTCTTGCACAAAAGGAACGGTTCTTTCATTGTTGCGCCCCGAAGGGGCAGGAAGCACATAGCCCAGGGCATCGCCCTGGGTGTGTGGATGGCGGGTATTGCGCCCCGAAGGGGCAGGAAGCACATAGCCCAGGGATCGCCCTGGGTGTGTGGATGGCGGGTATTGCGCCCCGAAGGGGCAGGAAGCACATAGCCCAGGGCATCGCCCTGGGTGATAAGTACGGTTCTTGTTCGCCCTGTAAGGGCAAAAGCCCTCTTACATATAATAATGCTTTTGCCTCTTCAGGGCGCAACTCTCATCCACTACAATTTTTTTTATGTGTCTCCAATAAAAATATGATACATATCCGCAAAAAGTATTATCTTCGCCTTCATTTTTTTAATTTAAATTATATCGATAATGAAAAAGCGAAGATCAAAGACAAG
>JAFUVZ010000039.1 GCA_017471185.1 Bacteroidaceae bacterium | reverse complement strand
GTATCCGATAAAGTTCCTTGAAGTTGTTATAGCCACGGTCGAAGATGTAGTAAGCACCTGTCTCTAAGGTGATTTCCTTCATCGCCTTGGAATCATGGACTGATGCCGTAGTGATGTGGAAGAAGGCTGGAATCTGAGTCTCCAGGTCATATAGGGTATGAATCTTGATTACACCCTTATGTTTGCGGAACTTGGCCCACCAGAAGACATCTAGGCATAGCGATATGGTCGTGGAATCGAAAGCATAGACATTACCGTCAAGCTTGAAGATGTCCGTAGCTCGCTTACGTCTTGCCTCACTCACGAGATAATAGGCATACTCCTCGAAGATGCGATAGTCGCGATTAGTGTTGGACTTTGCCAGATTACTTCTGGTAACATGCTTGCCTAAGCCAAGATGATAGCACTTCTGATAGTGTGCCTCAATGGCGATAATCAGATCACGCAGACTCTCGCGATTGCTCAACTGACCGAACATCAGCGTAAGGAGTTGGTTCCAACATGTGAAGTGTTTCACATAACGGTTCCCATCGTACTTGTCAACAATGTGACGGAACTTGTCTGAGTCCATAAAAGCGACCAATTGGGAGAAAACGTATTTTGGCTTGTTCATATGCAGTCATCCATTTTGACTGCAAAGATACAAAATCAAATCGTCGCACCCGGAATTTCCCTGTAACTAACTATATTTCAATCATTTCAAAGAACATTTAGCGATTTTTAGTGGACAGCAATGATAATATATCTTACATTCTCGACTTTTGGTCTGTACCAGCACCCGTACCACGATACTTGCTTTGTGCAGCGTTGAAAGTATATCGTAAAGAGAATTTCACCCTCTGTGTATCCATCATGTTGTTCTGGCTGATGGTATGACTGCCGAAGTCGCTGTCTACATTTGTCTTGGCGGTGTGAATCAGGTCATTGCCTTCTATACGAAGTACAAGGGAGTTGTCTTTCAAAAGTGTCTTTTGTACAGCAGCCGTCAGGTTAAAGAACGCATCTCTCATATAGATGTTTTGTGTGTATCCCTTAGTCTGCATCAACCCTCCCAATTCTAGTTGCCAACCACCATTCAGTCTGAAGGTGTTGTTCAGCTGCATAACGCCTATTGGTTTGTCGTTGAACTTGGTCTCACGGAAACCTGAAGACGTACGGGAATCTGGAGCATTGATGGTGAGCCACTGTTTCTGGATGCCTAAGGTATAGCTCATAGTCCATGGGCCAATGGTGTGGTTAATCATACTATATACTACCAACATACGGAAAGGAGTATCGATATTGCGGGGCTTCACCAGTATCACACCTTCATCGTTGTAAGGCGATGACCAAGTCATTATCGGGTCATTGGTGCGAGAATAGTTTACCATGAAAGTCAGGAACTTCCAAACGGCTGTGGCACTCACATTGTGAATCAACTCAGGCTGGAGCTGGGCGTTTCCGCTCTGCAGCAGATAGCGGTTGTCATAGCTGATGGCGCTTGACAGCTGGGCGTAGTTGGGACGGCGAGTCCTTGCACTATAGTTCAGCATCAGTTGTACTTTACCCACCCTGCCGGCAAATGAAACGGTAGGGAACCAGTTACCATAGTTGCGAGTTAGATTATTGGCAGGTGTCACAGCGTCAAGATAAGTGTAATGTACGTTCTCATAGCGTATGCCTGCGCTTATCTGACCTATTTTCGGCAGATTGAAACCATAGTTGGCAAACCCCGCATATATATCTTCTTTTACTTCGGCTTTTGATGCTGGTATGTCGATGCCTGTAATGGTGTAGTTGTTGTCCCTGCGTGAGAATGATTCTTCTGTGCCTACCTGCAGCTGTCCTTTCCATATTGGATAAGAAACAATGGCCTTGGCGGCATAGAGATGACCATTGTTATCGCTATGACTCAGTATCTCGGCATCATGAGTCATGGTGCTCGTTTCATTAGATACCGACTTCCTGGAATCCTTAGAGCCATAATAATCCAGATTCACGTCAACCCCCAGCTTTGAGCCAATGGTGCCGTTGTAATACAGGTTTACCCCCATATTATAAGGAGTCTTCCCGCCGATACGGTCCACTGACCTGGTGGTCAGTTTGTCAATCAACACACCATCTTCCTGCACCATATCGCCAGTATTCATTTCCGTCTTATGGCTGAGTTGTGTTCCCCACTCAAACTTACCTCCCACAAAATGCTTGTCGTCTATCTGCCAGTTCACGCCTGCATTGCCATACAGGCTTTGTCCGAAATAATCCAGCGAGAGGTCGCTGTTGTTCTCAATCATGCGCTTGGCGTATGTCTTTCTGTCTATTTCAGCAATTTGGCGTGAGGTGTTCCTGTTATAATTGATACCTGCGAAGAAATCCACGCCACCAGTGCGGTAGTTCATGTTGAAGGCGGCAGAGGGGTCATTGCCCTTCTTCCATTTCAGCGACTGAGAGTCAGAGACATTGAGGTTGAAACCGAAACCATCGCCCTGTCTGCGGATGGTACGTATGCGCACCACGCTGCGTACGGTAGCGTCATATTGTGCCCCTGGGTTCGTGATTACCTCCACGCTCTGTATCTCGTTGCTTTGCAATCGTGACAGCTCAGAGGCATCGGTTATCTTTCGTCCGTTGATATATACCAAAGGCGAGCCTTTACCCATCACTTCCAGTCCGTTAGGTCCCTTGATGAGGCCAGGTGTCTTTGCCAGCACATCGTCGGCTGTACCAGCATGTTCCAGCACAGAACCCTTTACATTCGTCTGTAGGCCCTCGCCAGTAAGCTTCGTCTTAGGTAGCTGTGCCTTCACCACCACCTCGCCCAGCATCTGTGCGTCTTCCTCAAGCACAATCGTCAGTCCGTTGGCAGCTTTCACATATTGTGTCTGATAGCCTACGAATGAAACCTGTAGCAGCCCTTCGTTCCTGTTGCTTACAATCTTAAACTTTCCCTCTGTGTCAGTGACCGCTCCCTGCACGAAAGCCGAATCCGGCAACGAGAGCAGAACCACATTCACGTATGCTAAAGGCTCTCCCTGGGCATCCGTCACCTTTCCGCCTATATCATTTGTTTTGGCAGAAACACACATCGTCATCATCATGGCAGCTATCAATATTGCCGATTTTAAAAATATATTCTTCATTGTTGTAGTAAATGTTTTTCTCAATACTTAATTCTAATTCTTCATTCTTCATTCTTAATCGCCACTCCCCCGAACACATTGCTTGCCACGATATGCAGGCACGGATCCTTTGGGTCTGTACTATTTAGGGTCTCATTGCCGACGCCCCCGATGAAACTCCGGCTCTTCACCTCAATATTCACATGGGCAGACACAAACAGCTCCACGCCTCCGAATACGTTGCTGATGTCAATCACCTCGTCCTCCATAATCAACGCCTTGCGCAGATCAAGACGAATACCTCCGAACTTGGTTTTCAGGCAGGCACCATGAAACGCTTCGCCCTGATACACATACATATCACCTCCGAAACTTGCCGAGCAGTAGATGCGCTTGCCGTTCTCGTCAATGGGCAGAGGACGCTGCAGCCATTGGTCATCGTTGTTTCTGAACCCCTCGAAGATGAGGTGGAAGCCTACACAAATCATTACGAATATCACTACATAGGTCTCCCATGTGCCTATTGACATCCCGTCGAACCAGTTCAGGTGGATGATGCCCCACATGGTGGCCAACTTCAGCAGGCAAGGCAGCACCAAGAGCACGCCTGTGATGCCCTTCGCCTTCAGGAATAGGAATTTGTTGCGTATCCTGTCTTTCGTAAGGTCATTATATATTAAGGTGACGCCTACGAATATCAAGATGAAGATAGCGAAATAAACAGCCGTTATGTCTTCAGTCGCTCTCTCAAACCATCCTAAATGGATGATGCCCCACATGGTGGCCAGCTTCAACAGACTCGCCACGATAAAGGTCAAACCGATAAAACCTCTTGTCTTCATAATCCTATCATTTTATTCATTATACGTAATGTTCATTCAGGAGCTGCATTTTGTCGCAGCTTTTCCTGATGCAAATGTAGAAACTGGTGGTTTTGCCTCCAAATAACTGTGATATACGGAGCCTGTTTGTGACGAATGACAGATTTTGGGATGAATAGCGTGACGAATGGTTGTTGATAATGAATAAAAGTCATACCTTTGCATCCGTTATGAAGCATGATTTCCTGAATATGATTAAGGTACGCGCCATCAGCGTTGGCTTTACCGTACTGGCGTTGGCGATATTTAAGCCTTTCGGGCTGGAAGCCTGGCAATGGGAAGCCTATGTCCACCTGTTCGATATCGGTCTGCTGGGAGTCCTCGTCTGTCTGGTTACGGAAGCCATCTTGAAATACTTGGTGAGGATACCAATGTCCACTGAGCAAGGTGTTGACTATATCATCCGTCGTAATCTCTGGTTCCAACTCATCAATACGCCCCTTGTCTCCTTCATGATCTGCCTTTACCGCCATTTCCTGCTGAGTGACAGGGTGGAGGGCAACCATCTCTCTTGGAGCAATTTCTTTGAGACACTGGTCATCATCGCCTTTTGCTCTTTCGCCATCGGACTCTACTGGCGATTCAAGTACCGTAGCAAGTACCTGACATCAGAATTGGAGGAAATCAAGCAGATGAATGAAGAACTACAGCGGATGCGGGTGGAAATGCAGGCGCATATTCAGGAGCCTGGTCTTGTTGCTGCTGAAGAATCTGAAAGTCAAGCCAATGAGGAATCGGAAAAAGCTTTCGGGGAGGCAACCGCCACTAAGCAGCCCCCTGCCGAAATAACCATCACAGGCACCACCAGTGAGAAGGTGACGCTCAGCGTCATGAATCTGCTGTATGTAGAGGCTGTAGGCAATTATGTCAAGATATACCAGCTGAAAGACGGTAAGGTTCGTACTGATACCGTAAGAGTCACCTTGCGTCAGGTAGAAAATGAACTCAGTATCTATCCGATGGTAGTGCGATGTCATCGTGCCTTCATAGTAAATCTGCAGCAAGTGGAGCAGGTTGTCTCCAGGTCAGGCAACGTGCAGCTCCTCATCCGTCATTGTCAAGAATACCTCCCCGTCTCTCGCAGCCACATCTCCCACGTCAAGGAGGCAATCAAGGGGGATGAAATGGTGTAGGGTCTAGCAGTATAAGCCACGAGAAATCCCCTCGGAAGCACAGGGATTGATGTGGTCCGAGGGGATTCTCTATCATTAGAATGTCAGCTGTTGGAGCTGATATTATTTCCTGCTCAGGTAGAATTTCTCTAAAGTGCGGTAAGCGTTTTCAGTAGCGGCATCAGCTTTCTCGGCACTCTCCACGTCGATATACATCACAGGTGCCACTTCCTGACCGTTGATGGGAGTCCACTGAGGCAGGCCCTCACCGTTAGGATTACCATACTTGCAGAAGTTAGCGTAATAGTTGAGGAACAACTTGGAAATAGCGTAATCCTCGGGCTGCCAGTCGTAGAACTCATTGGTAGCCAGGTTACCCATCGCATATTCGATGTCTGCTGAGTGAACGGCACCTGTAGGGAACTTATCACGGATAGCCTGCTGTCTGCGATCCTCGTCAGTCATCTCACGAACGCCACCAGCTAAGGCTCCCACCATGTTGCCCATCTTGGCAGATACCTGTGGACGGGCGTGCATGTATTTGTAGCGATATACAGGCTGCTTGGAGGTCTTTGAATGATAGTCGGCCCACTTCCAGGTAACGAAACCAGTGAAGAGGTCGCCTGCCAGATTCAGACTCTTGAGACTGAACAGATCATCATCAGTCTGCAAGCCGTAAGCCTGGAAAATCTCGTCAGTCATGTCGCCAAAGGTAGCGGTCATCGCCTTCTTGTAGTTAGCCAGCGTAGGCTCTTGGTTACGCAGCGTCTGCAAAGGAGTTCCCTCCTGTGAGTTCCAGCCTACCAGCAGAGGTACCTGAGCCTGCTCGCCTTTCTTGAACACGTCATCTGCGCTCTCCTTCATGAAGTAACCATCGATAACTACGTTTGCCATACCTCTTGGAGGGAACAAAGCCTGCAGGGAATCAGCCGACAAAGCGCGTGCATCAGCCAGTGACATCAGGCCCTTGCTCTCTAACAATTGCTTGCCGGCAGCGTCAGCGTCAGCCTGGGCTGTTGCTTCGTAAGGCAGCACTTCAGCGCCACTCGAACCCATAACGCCTGCCAGGTTGCCCTTTGACAAAGGTGAGCACATCAGCAATGAAGTGGAGAATGAGCCAGCAGACTCGCCCACGATGGTGATTCGCTTAGGGTTGCCACCGAAAGCAGCGATATTGTCCTTCACCCACTGGATGGCAGCCACCTGGTCGAGGAAGCCATAGTTGCCGCTACCCTTATAAGAAGCCTCGGCAGTCAGTTCTGGATGAGCGAAGAAGCCGAAGATACCCTCACGATAGTTGGCAGTAACGCCAATCACACCCAACTGAGCGATGGCTGTGCCATCATAACGAGGTTCGCTACCGCTACCAGCCATCAAGCCACCTCCATTGAAATAAATCAAGACAGGCAGACCTTCGTCAGCAAAGTTGGCAGGAGTCCAGATGTTCAGATACAGACAATCCTCGCTACGGCCAGATCCACGGAAATTCATGTCACCGAAGATGTTAGGTTGCATAGGGTCATTGCCGAACGCCTTTGCTTCACGTACGCCTTCCCAAGCCACGACTGGCTGAGGAGCCTGCCAACGCAGGTTGCCTACAGGAGCAGCAGCGAACGGAACGCCTAAAAATTTCTTTACACTATCCTCGGCAAAGCCTTCCACTACGCCTGCCTGGGTCTTCACCTGCAAAGTAACCTCAGCCTTTTGCTGAGTGCAGGCGGTCATCATCATGGCAACCATCGCTGCCATCAGGATTCTAACACTTGTAAAATGTCTTTTAATCATATTAATTTGAAGTTAGTAATTATTTCTGCAAATTTATTGTTTTTCAGTGATACCAGCAAAAAAGATAGTGATAATTTCCATAAACATTCCTTGCTTTTATTTGTGTATTTGACACATTTATTTTATTATTGCACCCCCTTTATTTCATTACACTCAAGCTCATTATAACATGGAAAGATTATTTAGGGTGATTTCTTGCAGATTTCAAAATGAATAGAAATCTTCGCTGCTGACTGCGAAAATAGTCGTAACGAAAAAAGTCGTAATATAGAGAATCTTTTTTTTAATTCGGAACTATTGTAGAAGATGAGTACTTCACAGACAGTGTGAATGACGCTACCTTTCAGGGCGCTTAAAGCCTTGTTTCGGAAAAACTTATGAAGACATATCCAACCAGATTTTGGACTTTACCGATTGCCATCCCTATTACACGCAACAGCTTACCGCCAATGTTTGGCAAGTGGGTATGTTACAGCCGGAAACACTTGACCCCGTTAAAACGGCCATAGAACAAATAGTTGCTTCACACTCGCTGGATTACGAACGCCTTTGGATGAACTTCAAGCGAACAAACAAATGGATATTACAGCGTCTTGCGTCTGGAAAACCACTATAGACAGGGGAATATAGAACAAGTACTATCTATAGCGCTCTCAAGAAATTACAGCATGAAGGATATGTGGTATATACAGATCGCTATGAATTTAAGGATCCTTTCTATAAGCTGTGGGTGTTAAGAGGGTTATGATTTATCCTTCTTTTTCTATTACAGAATACGAAGCTAAACTCTCATCAAATCGCTGATAATGTCGTCGGATACGAAGATACCCTCTTGCGTAAGCTTGAGGGTGTCTTCTTTTTGCTCTAACAGCCCATGGTGCAGATAAGGAGCGGCTAAGCGGAGGCAATAATCATGATAAACCTGCCCGAAACGATGCTTCAGGCTGGCGAGGCTGATGCCTTCACAGGTCCGCAACCGAGTCATGATGAGTTCGTTATAACGGGTATCCTTGTCGAGTGTCTCTCGCTCGAAATCACGTTTCCCTTGCTCTAATGCCTGTATGTATTGCAGTAAGGAAGAAATGTTCCACTCGCGGCTCTCCCCGTCGAAAGAGTGTGCTCCTGGTCCACAGCCCAGGTAAGATACCTCATGCCAGTAGGCGCTGTTGTGGCGGGAACGATAGCCAGGCAGGGCGAAGTTGGAAATCTCATAATGCTCATAACCAGCCTTCCTCATCTCCTCGCACAGGATGCGGAAAAGTTCCACGCTTGTATCCTCATCCACCTCACCAATCTCTTGGCGTTGCAGCATCTTCCACAAACGAGTACCCTCCTCGTATGTCAGGTGGTAGGCGGAGATATGCTGCACACCTAAGGAAATGGCTGTCTGAAGGTCTTTCAACCAAATCGAAGGAGTCTCGTCAGGCAAGCCATAGATCAAGTCAATGCTGATATTCTGGAATCCAGCTTGTTGGCAACGGGCTACAGCCTCAATCGCTTCCTGTGCCGTATGCCTTCTGCCTATCAGCCTTAACGTGTCGTCATGGAAAGTCTGGATACCCATGCTGATACGATTGATGGGCAAGGTGACAAGTTCCTGAAGGTAATCTTCCGTCAGGTCATCTGGATTGGCCTCCAGGGTTATTTCCTTGTAGTCACTGAGTCCATATACCTTTTCAATCGTTGCGAAGATTTGGCCGAAATCAGAAGAAGCCAGCTGCGAGGGCGTGCCACCTCCGAAGTAAATGGTGCGAACAGGCTCGGTATGTAGGTAATCATGGCGCATTTCCAGTTCGTGACACAAGGCTGACACATAGCGAGGCTTCAGCTCTTTCATGGTAGTAGAGTAGAAGTCGCAATAGGCGCATCGCGTCTTGCAGAAGGGCACATGTATGTAAATTCCTGCCATAACTGAAACTTTTTCACTGAAATTCTTCAAAATAATCTTCGCAAAGGTAATTTATTTCTATGAAAACACTAAATTTGTAGGTTAGAAAATAATAACCTAAAATGATATCATGATGAAAAGACAATTACTGACAGGCTTGCTGATGCTGCTGGCGTTGGGAATCAACGCGCAGGGCAACGAGTGGCGCGATCCTCGCGTGAACGAGGTGAACCGTATGCCGATGCATAGCCATTATTTCGCTTTCGAGAGTGATAAGGCGGCTCAGGGGGCTCCTGAACAGGCTGCCAATTATATGACGCTCAACGGCGTGTGGAAATTCAACTGGGTGGCTGACGCAGATGCCCGTCCCACCGACTTCTGGAGGACTGACTTCAACGATGCGGCTTGGGGCACGATGTCCGTGCCAGGCATGTGGGAGCTGAACGGTTATGGCGACCCGCTGTATGTGAATATCGGCTATGCCTGGAAGAACCAGTTCGAGAATAATCCCCCGGAGATTCCTATCAAGAACAATCATGTAGGCTCTTACCGTAAGGAGATCATGGTGCCTGCTGCCTGGAAAGGCAAGCAGATTGTTGCTCATTTCGGCTCTGTGACTTCGAATATTTATCTGTGGGTGAACGGGCGATTTGTGGGCTATAGTGAAGACAGCAAGCTGGAGGCTGAGTTTGACCTGACTCCTTATCTGAAGGCAGGGCAGAAGAACCTTATCGCTTTCCAGGTGTTCCGCTGGTGTGACGGCACTTATCTGGAAGACCAGGACTTCTTCCGCTATTGTGGTGTGGCTCGTGAGAGTTATCTCTATGCCCGGAACAAGCAGCAGATCAGTGATATCCGCGTGACTCCCGACTTGGATGCGCAATATAAGGATGGCAAACTGGATGTGAATCTGTCTGTCAAAGGTGGTGGTACCGTGGAACTCTCTCTGCTGGATGCTGCTGGCAAGGAGGTGGCAAGCCAGAGTGTGAAGGCTGGCTCTCAGAACAACGTGACACTGAACGTTTCCAATCCTGAGAAATGGTCTGCCGAGACTCCTTATCTCTATACCCTGAAAGCTACGCTGAAGAATGGTGCGAATACGGTAGAGGTGATTCCTGTGAAAGTAGGTTTCCGCAAGATAGAGATCAAGAACGCCCAGGTGTTGGTGAACGGCAAGGCAGTGTTGTTCAAGGGTGCAGACCGTCATGAACTCGACCCAGACGGTGGCTATGTGGTGTCTCGCGAACGCATGATTCAGGATATCCAGATCATGAAGAAATTCAATATCAACGGTGTGCGAACCAGTCATTATCCGAATGACTCTTACTGGTATGACCTTTGTGACCAGTATGGTATCTATGTAGTGGCTGAAGCAAACCTGGAATCTCATGGTATGGGTTATGGCGACAAGACGCTGGCTATCCGCGATGACTATAAGCTGGCCCACATGCAGCGTAACCAGCGAAACGTGCAGCGTAACTTCAACCATCCGAGCATCATCTTCTGGTCGCTCGGCAATGAGGCTGGCTATGGTGCCAACTTCGAGGCGGCATACGACTGGGTGAAGGCGGAAGACGGAAGCCGTCCTGTACAATATGAACGGGCAGGCTATGACGGCAAGACGGATATTTATTGCCCGATGTATCTGGATTATAAAAACGCCATCAAGTACAGCGAGGATGCCAGCAGGACTAAGCCGTTGATTCAGTGTGAATATGCCCATGCGATGGGTAACTCTGAAGGCGGATTCAAGGAGTATTGGGACATTATACGCAAGTATCCTAAGTATCAAGGTGGTTTTATCTGGGACTTCGTGGACCAGTCGGTCCGTTGGCAGAAGAACGGCAAGATGATTTACGGTTATGGAGGCGACTTCAACAAGTTTGACGCAAGCGACCAGAACTTTTGCGACAACGGTCTGATCAGTCCTGACCGTGTGCCAAACCCTCACATGTATGAGGTGGGCTACTACTACCAGAATATCTGGACGAAGCCTGTGGATATGGAGAAGGGCATCATCAGTGTGTATAACGAGAATTTCTTTCGTGACCTATCTGACTATTATATGGAGTGGAGTCTCTTGCACAACGGCAAGGTAGAGAAGACCGGTAGGGTGGATAACCTCAATGTGGCTCCTCAGCAGACTGCCAATGTACAGCTCGACTACGGCACAACCTGTAAGCATTGTGAATGGCTGCTCAACGTAAGCTACAAGCTGAAGCATCGCGATGGTTTGTTGCCTGTTGGCTATGAGGTGGCGAAAGACCAGCTGGTGATTAATCCGTTCCAAGGTTCTTCTGTAGCTTTGAAGAATGAGCAGCAGAACAACCTTGAAGTGTTTAAGCCTGTGATTCAGGATAATGACCGCAATTATCTGATCGTTACTGGTGAACAGTTCCGCATGGAGTTCAGTCGTCAGAACGGCTATCTGGTGAAGTATCAGTTGAACGGGCAGGAAGTGCTGGAGGATGGAGCAGCTTTGACTCCGAACTTCTGGCGTGCTCCAACAGACAACGACTTTGGTGCCCGTCTTCAGATACGCTTCGCTGTTTGGAAAAAGCCTACTATCAAACTGAAGAAATTCTCACAGGAGGAACAAGACGGCATGGCATTGGTTAAGGCCGAATATGAGATGCCGGATGTGAAGGGAAAGCTGGAGCTGACATACCTTATTAATAATAAGGGAGCCGTGAAGGTGACGCAGAAGCTGGTGGCAGACAAGGATGCCAAGGTAGCGAGCCTATTCCGCTTCGGCATGCAGCTGCCTATGCCTGAGAACTATGAGAATATAGAATACTACGGCAGAGGACCGATAGAAAACTATGCTGACAGGAACAACAGCACATTCCTCGCTATCTATCGCCAGACGGTGACGGAACAATTCTACCCTTATATCCGTCCTCAGGAGAATGGCAACAAGACGGATATCCGCTATTGGAAAATGATTAATGAGACAGGCAAGGGTATTCAGATCGTGGCAGAGCAACCGTTCTCGGCCTCAGCCCTGCACTATACCATCGAATCATTGGATGAGGGTGAGGCCAAGCGTCAGATGCACTCCCATGAGATAGAGCCTGCCCATCTGACCAACCTGCTGATTGACAAGGCTCAAATGGGATTGGGATGTATCACCAGCTGGGGCACGATGCCGCTTGATGAGTACATGCTGCCTTATCAGGATTATGAATTCACCTTCGTGATTTCACTTGTCAGCAACAGCATTGACATCGACTAAAATAGTTATGAAATTGTAAAAAAGTGGCGGAATAGTTGTTTTTCTTGCATAGATTTGCTAATTTGCGCTCCCTTTTTGGGAAGAAAAGGTAAGAATATAAATTTAATTTTTAAATACCATGAAAGTTTATCAAACAAACGAGATTAAGAACATTGCCTTATTGGGTAGTGATGGCGCCGGGAAAACCACTCTCACTGAAGCGTTGCTCTTTGAGAGTGGAATCATCAAGCGTCGCGGTAGAATTAGTCTGAAGAATACCGTAAGTGATTATTTCCCTGTAGAACAGGAATATGGTTATTCTGTTTTCTCAACAGTATTCCATGTAGAGTATAACGGCAAGAAGCTGAACATCATCGACTGTCCGGGTGCTGATGACTTTGCAGGTGCATACCTGACAGCACTGAATGTGACTGATACGGCTATCCTGTTGCTCAATGGCCAGTATGGTCCTGAAGTGACTACACAGACTCACTTCCGTTATACTGAGAAACTGGGCAAGCCCGTGATCTTCTTGGTAAACCAGCTTGATAGCGATAAGTGCGACTATGATAACTGTGTAGAGCGTCTGCGTGAAATATACGGTTCTAAGGTTGTTCAGGTTCAGTATCCGTTGAATCAGGGACCTGACTTCAATGCTCTTATCGACGTGCTGCTGATGAAGAAATACTCATGGGGTCCTGAAGGTGGTGCTCCCACCATTGAGGATATCCCTGCTTCTGAAATGGATAAGGCTACTGAGTTGCATAACAAGTTGGTCGAGGCTGCTGCAGAGCACGATGAGACACTGATGGAGAAATTCTTCATGGAAGAGCCTCTGACTGAAGACGAGATGCGTATGGGCATCCGCAAGGGTCTGGCTACCCGTGGTATGTTCCCCGTGTTCTGCGTTTGCGCGGGTAAGGATATGGGCGTACGCCGTCTGATGGAGTTCCTGGGTAATGTGGTTCCTTTCGTTGACGATATGCCGGCTGTGAAGAATACTGCAGGTGAAGAGGTGAAACCAGATCCAAACGGACCTACTTCAATCTTCTTCTTCAAGACTTCTGTTGAGCCACATATTGGTGACGTTCAGTATTTCAAGGTGATGAGTGGTACATTGCGTGAAGGCGATGACTTGACTAACGCTGACCGTGGATCTAAGGAGCGTATTGCACAGATTTATTCTCCTGCAGGAGCTAACCGCGAGAAGGTGGAGGCTATGGTTGCTGGCGATATAGGTTGTACCGTTAAGCTGAAGGATGTTCGCGTGGGCAATACCTTGAATGGCAAGGACTGCGAGTACCGCTTCGACTTCATCAAGTATCCTAACTCTAAGTACTCTCGTGCTATCCGTCCTGCTAACGAGGCTGATATGGAGAAGATGATGGGCTTGCTGAACCGTATGCATGAGGAAGATCCAACTTGGGTAGTTGACCAGTCTAAGGAGTTGCGTCAGACCATCCTTTATGGTCAGGGTGAGTTCCACCTGCGTACCTTGAAGTGGCGTATGGAGAACAATGAGAAGATGCAGATCGTTTATGATGAGCCACGTATTCCATATCGTGAAACTATTACTAAGGCAGCCCGTGCTGACTACCGTCATAAGAAACAGTCTGGTGGTGCAGGCCAGTTTGGTGAAGTTCACCTGATTGTGGAGCCTTACACTGAAGGTATGCCGGAGCCTACCGTCTATAAGTTCAACGGTCAGGAATACCGCATCTCCGTCAAGAGTAAGGAAGAATATCCTCTGGATTGGGGCGGCAAGCTGGTGTTCTACAACGCCATCGTCGGTGGCTCTATCGATGCTCGTTTCATGCCGGCTATCCTGAAGGGTATCATGTCTCGTCTGGAGCAGGGTCCTCTTACCGGTTCTTACGCTCGTGACGTACGTGTTATCGTATATGATGGAAAGATGCATCCGGTTGATTCTAATGAAATCTCATTCATGCTGGCAGGGCGTAATGCGTTCAGTGAGGCATTCCGCAACGCTGGTCCTAAGATCTTGGAGCCTATCTATGATGTGGATGTGCTGGTTCCTGCTGATTACATGGGTGATGTGATGAGTGACTTGCAAGGCCGTCGCGCTATGATCATGGGTATGGATAGCGAGTCTGGCTTCCAGAAACTGAGTGCTAAGGTGCCTCTGAAGGAGATGTCATCATACTCTACTGCCCTCAGTTCAATCACTGGTGGACGCGCTTCATTCGTGATGAGCTTCTCCGGCTATGAGCTTGTACCTACTGATGTACAGAACAAGCTTATCAAGGAGTTCGAGGAGAGCAACAAGGAAGAAGAGTAAGCCTCTTACACCTTAAATATAATAAGGGCTGCACTGGTGAACGTGCAGCCCTTATTGCTTTTAACAAAGTTAACATAAATAACTGCAAAATTTTAACAAATTGCTTGGATGGTTTTATTCTAATTGTTAAATTTGCGGTGTGAAATAACATTTGAACGGTTAAAACGCAGGTATGAAAAAAACAACGATATGGATATTAGGCATTGTGATGGGACTTTCCTTCCTAAGCTTGCTGTATCTGCAGATCAGCTACATTGAGGAGATGGCTACCATGCGCAACGAGCAGTTTGACGAGTCTGTCAAACGAGCCTTACTGGCTGCGTCCAAAGATGTGGAGTCTGAGGAGGTTGACCGTTGGCTGCGTGAAGATATCTCCAAGCAAGACCGTGCGGCTTGGAACCAGAGCGCACAGGGTGCCAAGACACAATCACAAAGTTTCACTATAAATGGAGCAGACGGCTCAAAGATTGAACTGAAGACTTTCTCAACCGGTTCGCAGGAGTTGCCAAGGGCGATGATTTCACGCAGGCATGGAACCAAGACTATTCCACAGACTTCCCGTTCTATGGCGGATATGCTGAGGAACCGCTATCTCTACCAGCGCGACCTGCTTGACGAGATTGCCTGGCAGATGGTGTATAACGCTGATGTCAAGCCGCTTTCTGAACGCGTCAACTTCCGTAACCTCGATCAGTACATTCATTCCGGACTGGTGGATAATGGCGTGAGTCTGAGCTATCACTTCAAGGTGGTTGACGGAGAGGGTAAGGAGGTATATCGCTGTACCGATTATAATGAGAAAGGAAACGATCAGGTCTATACGCAGCCTTTGTTCCTTAACGACACCCCTGCCAGGATGAGTATCGTTCAAGTCCATTTCCCGGGGAAGCGTGACTATATCTTTGATTCCGTGAGCTTCATGATACCTTCTGTGGTATTCACCCTGGTGTTGTTGGTAACCTTTATCTTCACCATCTATGTTATCTTCCGGCAGAAGAAGCTGACGGAAATGAAGACAGATTTCATCAACAACATGACTCATGAGTTTAAGACTCCTATCTCTACCATCTCGTTAGCAGCTCAAATGCTCAATGACCCTTCTGTAGCGAAGTCGCCTACGATGTTCCAGCATATATCTGGCGTCATCAACGATGAGACCAAGCGTCTCAGGCTGGAAGTAGAGAAGGTGCTCCAGATGTCGATGTTCGACCATGATAAAGCCACCATGAAGTTCAAGGAGCTGGATATGAATGCCTTGATAGAAGGCGTGGTCAATACTTTCAAGTTGAAGGTAGAACGCTATAACGGCAAGCTTGATAGTGAGTTGCTGGCAGAAGACCCCATTATCTATGCGGATGAGATGCACATCACCAACGTGATCTTCAACCTCATGGACAATGCCGTGAAGTATAAGCGTGAGGATGTTGACCTGCATTTGACGGTGAAGACGTGGAATGAGGGGAAGAAACTGATGATTGCCGTACAGGACAACGGCATCGGCATCAAGAAAGAGAATTTAAAGAAGATATTTGATAGGTTCTACAGAGTGCATACGGGTAATCTGCACGACGTGAAAGGATTTGGTTTGGGACTCGCCTATGTGAAGAAAATCGTTACAGACCACAAAGGTAGCATCAAGGCGGAGAGCGAGCTGAATGTGGGAACCAGGTTTGTTATTGCATTACCTTTATTTAATCTTGAATAATTATGGACGATAGTTTGCGTATTCTGTTGTGTGAGGATGACGAGAACCTGGGCATGCTGCTCAGAGAGTATTTACAGACTAAAGGCTACGTGGCAGACCTCTGCCCTGATGGGGAGGCTGGCTATAAGGCTTTCTTAAAGACTAAGTATGACATCTGCGTTTTCGACGTGATGATGCCTAAGAAAGACGGTTTCACACTCGCCCAGGAAGTGCGCTCGGCTAATAGCGAAGTACCTATTATCTTCCTGACCGCTAAGACGTTGAAGGAGGATATCCTGGAAGGTTTCAAGATTGGTGCTGATGACTATATCACCAAGCCTTTCAGTATGGAAGAACTGACGTTGCGTATAGAGGCCATCCTGCGTAGAGTAAGGGGCAAGAAGAACAAAGAGACTACTACTTATAAGATTGGTAAGTTTACGTTTGATAACCAGAAACAGATTCTGTCAATCAACGGTGAGAACGTTAAGCTCACCACAAAGGAGTCTGAACTGTTGAACCTGCTCTGCTCTCATGCCAATGATGTGCTTAACCGCGATTTCGCATTGAAGACCATCTGGATTGATGACAACTACTTCAATGCCCGCAGTATGGACGTGTATATCACCAAGCTGCGCAAGCACCTGAAGGATGACCCTGCCATCGAGATTATCAACATACATGGCAAAGGTTATAAGCTCATTATTCCAGACCCGAAGGATGCTTCAGAGGATGAAGCGTGAAAATAAGAAGGGCGGCTTGTTAACAGAGCCGCCCTTCTTTTGCTTGATGCAACTTTAACGCATGTGGGGAAGATTCAGTCTGCCAGACGCTTGTTGATGACGATGTAAACGATCAAGCCTACAACCATCAGGAAGAACAGGCCACCCAATACAGCATTGTTGTTGACATTGCCGGTAAACTGGCAAGCAATCATGCCAATGCCACCCAGCAGGATTAAAATCAGTCCCAGATTCTTTAATAAGCCTTTCATTGTGTACACTATTTTTTATTAATTATTTTTTATTCTTTCTAAATCAATTACAAAGAAAAGCATAATTCTTCAAGGAACGAAATAATTTCGGGAAAAAATGAAGAAAACAGCCCAAATATTTCCTTTTTAGTCCTCTGAAGCGCCTTTACTTGTCTTTTCTTGTGTATTGTAGAAAATCTTTTTCAGCAGATTCTGTCCCATCGCCAGCTCTTGCGGAGTCACATTGTAGAGAGCCTCCTTCATGGTGTTGTTAGCCACGATGAACGCTTTCTCCTCTATTGCCTTGCCAGCCTCAGTCAGAACGATCAGATTGTTCCGCTTGTCATTCTCGTCTGTAGTCCTAATGGCGAGCCCGGCTTTCTCTAAGCTGTCGATGAGCCTGGTCATATTAGGCTTGTCCTTGAACGTGGCGTTGCAAAGCTCTTGCTGAGGCACCCTGTCTTTCTTCCAAAGCAGCGAAAGAACCGTCAGCTGTTCAGGTGAAATGTCAATGCCCTCTTTCTTAAAGTCCGTCACCAGCCTTCGGTTAATGGCGGCAGATACCCTTCCGTTCAGAACGGCAAATATCAGGCTTACGTCAAAATCAAACTGCTCAATACCTTCCATATAATACTGTTTATCACAAATTCGGTTACAAAGATAGGTGTTTTTTTTGCATTTCAAAATAAAATTCCTACCTTTGCATCCGCATTTTGCAAAAACAAATTTTTTTATCAATTTAAACAGTATGAATAAATACGAAACCGTTTTCATTTTGACTCCCGTTTTATCTGAAGACCAGATGAAGGAAGCGGTAGGAAAGTTCACTGGCATCATTACTGCTAACGGCGGTACGATTGTCAATGAAGAGAGCTGGGGCATGAAGAAACTGGCTTATCCTATTCAGAAGAAGACCACTGGTTTCTATCAGTTGGTAGAGTTTGAGGCTGATCCTACAGTGATCGCTAAGTTAGAGGTTAATTATCGTCGTGATGAGCGCGTTCTTCGCTTTTTGACATTGAAGCAGGAAAAATATGCTGCTGAATATGCCGCTAAGAGAAGAAATCTTAAAACTAAAAAGGAGGATTGATTATGGCACAGAATCAGAACGTTCAAGAGCAGTCTGAAATCAGATATCTGACTCCCCCCTCAGTAGATGTTAAGAAGAAGAAGTACTGCCGTTTCAAGAAGGCTGGCATCAAGTACATCGACTATAAGGATCCTGAGTTCCTGAAGAAGTTCCTCAACGAGCAGGGCAAGATTCTGCCTCGCCGTATCACCGGTACTTCTCTGAAGTTCCAGCGCCGTGTAGCGCAAGCTGTGAAGAGAGCCCGTCACTTGGCTCTGCTGCCTTATGTAACTGACATGATGAAATAATAAGGAGGAGATAGTATGGAATTAATTTTGAAGCAAGACGTAGCCAATCTGGGTTACAAAGATGATATCGTTAAGGTGAAGAACGGTTATGGCCGTAACTACCTCATCCCTACTGGTAAGGCTGTCATCGCCTCTCCTGCTGCAAGGAAGCAGCTGGCTGAAGAGCTGAAGCAGCGTGCGCACAAGCTGGAGAAGATCAAGAATGAGGCTCTGGCTGTTGCAGAGCAGTTGAAGGACGTAAGCCTGAAGATTGCCGCTAAGGTAAGCAATACCGGCACAATCTTTGGTTCTGTTGGTGCTATGCAGATTGCTGACGAACTGGCTAAACTGGGTCATAACATCGATCGCAAGATCATTACCGTGAAGGGTAGTGTGAAAGAGGTTGGCAACTATGTGGCTCATGTTCAGTTGCACAAGGAAGTGAAGGTTGACATCCCATTCGAGGTTGTTGCTGAGACTGAAGAAGCATAATACCCAATTTATCCTATAAAAGAAGGCTCTGCATTATTGTAGGACCTTCTTTTTTTGTCATCATGAGACGACACCTATTATATATAATAGCCCTTTGGTGCCTGGCATGTATGGTTTCCTGCCACCGCCATTACCAGTATCCTCCTGTTTTGCAGGAGGCTGACAGCCTGTGTGTGGTCAGTCCAGACAGTGCCGTATCGTTGCTGAGAGCCATTGCCGGAGATATGCAGCAAGAACCCGTGTATGTGCAGAAACGCTATCACCTGCTTACCATCAAGGCTAACGACAAGGCATACATCACCCATACTTCTGACAGCCTTATCCTCTCGCTCGTTGATTATTATGAACACGGTGGAGATAAAGCCTGCCTTGGTGAGGCTTACTACTATGCCGGCAGTACCTACCGTGACTTAGGAGATGCTCCCCGTGCCTTGGATTATTACCAGAAAGCCCTTGACGCTATGTCTGGGGATGAGAACCTGAAGGTGAAGAGCAAGGTGTATGCGCAGATGGGGGAATTGTTCACAAAGCAATATCTATATGATAATGCGATTAAATCTTATCGCCTTTCATATCAGTGTGATGTCTCTATGAATGATACGGTAGGTATCATACACAACTTGATAGATTTGGGATTCGCATATCGTGGCATAGACAAGCCAGACACCACATTACAGCTTTTAGAGCAAGCTTACAGCCTGACTCTTGAGACAAATAATAAGAGTATGCAGAACACTGTAACCTCACAGTTAGCAAGCCTTTATATCAGGCTGGGAGATTTAGAGAAGGCGAAAGCCTATATCCAGCCTTCATTGGAGCAATTAAGCCCGATTAATGCAAGCAGCGTTTTTTCTATAGCAGGAAATATCTATTATAATGCCAATCAGCTTGATTCCGCCGCCTATTATTATGTGGGACTTTTAGATGTCGGAAATCTCTATGCCCGCAGAACAGCCTATGAGCGACTGGCATACATTGCCTTGCACTTTTGGCATGATGCACCCCAAACGCTGATGTATTCAGAACGATATGCCTTATTGCAAGACAGCATTGACCGTATCACTGCATCGGAAAGTATTTCGCAAATGGATGCCCTCTACAATTACAACCTGAGAGAGAAAGAGAACAACCGATTACTGATAAGGCAAAAGAATTATCAGCTGTTCTTTACTACAGGCATCATCATTATATTAACAATGATAATGGGCATTAGCTTCTATGTCTTCAGAAACAGACATAAGCGGCAACTCTTGGAACGCGATTTGCAGAAAGAATTGGCTAAAAATTATTATTTTGAGGATTACATCGCCCAGCGAGAAGCTATTATTGAGCAGATGGAACACGAAGCGGATGCCGTTGGTTCAGAGAACCAGGAACTGAGGAAAGAAATTGTTCGTCAGCGTCAGTTACTGGATGACTACATGCGCTCTGCCAAGCAGACACAACAACTGGCATCCTTAATCCCTGGTGATATCAAAGCTTCACCCACTTATACACTGATTCATGACCATATCCATAATGGCAGGAGCATCAAAGACAGTGAGGTGGAGTTGATTTTCGACATGATGAGAACTTACCATCCCTCGTTTATGAACCATCTTTTGCTCTTGCCAAAACTATCATTACAGGAACAGTTGATATGTATCTTCACCAAGCTGGACATTTCCAATAAAGATATCGCTAATTTAGTTATTAAAAGCGAGTCAACCATTTCGTCTGCCCGAATCAGAATCTATGAAAAGTTGACTATGAGCAAAGGTACAGCCAAAGATTTCAACCAGCTAATCAGTTCATTATAAATACATTGTGATTTGCAAACTTTTTGCAAATTCAGAAGTTTGCAATAATCAACAGATATCAGTTACTTTGTGATGTTTGTTTAACTTAAAAAGTAAATATATCATGAAGAA
This sequence comes from Bacteroidaceae bacterium, assembly GCA_017471185.1. Taxonomy (GTDB): domain Bacteria; phylum Bacteroidota; class Bacteroidia; order Bacteroidales; family Bacteroidaceae; genus Bacteroides. The sequence goes on along the minus strand of JAFUVZ010000039.1, from coordinate 5,054 downwards.
ACTATTATTTGTTTTGTGCTGCTTGGCAGCATCCACCTTCTCCTATGCAGAGGGTATTGAAATGGTTGGTGATCCACCAAATGAAGAATCCAAACCTGGGAATCGAAGTCAGGCATTACTGCCTACCGTTGACTACACGGATGGTGAGGTAACTATTGATGTACCATATCAGATAGATGATATGGCAGTGACCATCAGGGATAATCAAGGAGTTATTCTTTACTCTATCGTTATTCCTTCTATTACCATGCAGTATTCCATTGTCCTTCCCGACACCGTGGATGCTGACAAGTATTCTATTCAGATCGCCTATGGTGACATTCACCTGATAGGCTGGTTTTAACTTATTAACAACTTTATTATTTAAGAATCATGAAAAAGATTATTACATTTGCATGCCTAGCATTAGGCTTTTTGGCAACCTCATGCCAGAATGACATTGACGAAGTTATTAATGTTAAAGCTGAGACAGCAGCTACCCGTACGCTGGATGAAGCGCCTTCTAACAATGATGAAGAGTCTCTAACCAGGTCTGGTATCAACCTTGATATTTCAGGTTTCTATATTATATCAGGTACTGGTTCGCAAACATATACAGTCACAGGTGACAACCTGAGCAATTACAACATTTCATGGGAGTATGACACCAGTGTATTGCAGACTGTTGGCACTCCGGGTACCAGCATTACGCTAAAGCTCATAAACTCAAGTTCAACAGCTGACACATACCTGTCTGTAACCGCAAGGAGTAAAACCACAGGAGCGATAATAGACGGAGCAGGCATTGATATCGGTTGTAACGGACCGGTTGCCGGGGACTGTAGCCTTCGGGTGGTCCGTTCTTCTGACGGTGTAGAGGTCTATCCCTCATCAATTGGCTTGAGACCTAACACCTTTTATTACGCCTATCTCTCCGCCCCATCTGGCGTTTCTAATATGACATTTAACTGGAGCTTTACAAACGCCCAGCTTTATAGCTCGTATGGCTTCACCGCATATTTCAAGACTGATGATAATGGCTATGCCTTATTGACCTTGACTGGGAAGATGCCCGGATCATCGGTTTATAAATACATTCTTGGCGCTACACTTTACGGAGGAGTCGGTTTGAGCAGTGCGGAAGATGAAGAAGAACTTGATGATGAGGAAGTAGAGGAATAAGGGAATATAGTCAACTCATTAAACCCAATCAATATGAAGAAGATAGTATTATTTATACTTGTCGCCTCTTCCGTCCTCCTGTCTGTCTGTATGGCATCATGCGGTAAGGACGACGCCCCCGCAAAAGATGAGAGTGTCCTTCCTTATATCGAGGCAGAGCAGATTGAATATGCCATCAGTGCCGAACAGCAGACAGTAACCATCCATGCGCTGACCAACGTCAGATGGTCAGCCAAGGTCTTTGGTGAGGACACCGGCTGGCTGGGATTACCCTCACTGGAGAAATCCGGTGACAACCTGACTATCAAAATAGAGGTAAGCGAGAACAAGGGTTCTGAATCCAGAAAGGCATTTATCTCATTAAAGCCGGCGGAGGAGTTTAGCCTGCCTCAAAACTATGATATCGGGAATGACATGATTCTCATTAACCAGGCCGCCCCCAATCCTTAAACGGCAGAGGCCTGGACTTAGCCGGACGAATTTGGAAAACACTTACATTATGAGTAGATTTTTTATTCCCGCCGTTTTACTGGGGCTGTCCATTGTCATGGGCCAGCCCCTTTACGCCCAGGACGTGGCAAAGGAATATGACCTGCAGGAGGTGGAGGTTACAGCCAGGCGGCATGATTTCGGAGCCAGGAGTCCACAGATGAGCGCAATCGCCATCTCTGCGGATCGCATTAAGAAGCTGCCTGTACTGATGGGCGAGGTGGATATCCTGAAATCCTTACAGACCATGCCTGGCGTCCAGAGCGGAGGCGAGGGCAGGTCGGGCATCTTCGTCCGAGGCGGCGACTATGACCAGAACCTCTTCCTGCTTGACGGGATCACACTCTATAATCCTGAACATCTGCAGGGTTTCACCTCAGCCGTCAACGCAGACCTGATGGATGACGTGGTCCTGTATAAGGGCGCGTTCCCCTCACGTTTCGGAAGCCGTCTCTCCAGCGTCATCGACATCGGATTGCGGGAGGGAGACATGCGTGACTATCATGCCTCTGTCACGGCGGGTATGCTGGCATCCCGCGTACAGGCTGAAGGCCCGTTGTGGAAGGGCCATACTTCCTTTAACATCGGGGCGCGTGCGAGCTATTTCAACGCCATCGTCAGCCCGCTGCTGAAGGAAGTGGTGTATGACAATCCGGGGCAGATGAACAACTTCAGCCACATGAGATACTTTGATGTCAACGCCAAGCTTACCCACCGCTTCAATGGGAAGGCAAGGCTGAACGCCGTGTTTTATTACGGATTCGACGAGAATAATACTACGCCGAACGAGACGGCCCAGCATTTTGAATACAGCACTTACGCATCAGACAGGCAAGCGGAGAAGACCAGTGTCACTGACAACGTAAGGCGTGACCGTACCCTTAACGAATGGAAGAACCTGCTGGGCGGCATTGGTTACACGCATACGTTCAGCCCTAGGCTGCAAATGGAAGCGGGAGTCAGCTACAGCGGCTACAGATACAGCCTCTCGCAGATCTCCTCTGAGGAGAATGACGTCAGCCTGGACCTCTGGGGATACGGAGCGCAAGGGGCCATGCCTTACTCGCATAAGTCTATAGAAAACGCCGTTTCATACAGGTCTGAGATTGATGACTTTACAGCGAGAATCAACTTCACAGCCAGTCTTTCGGAAAGGAACGAGCTACGGCTGGGTGCCCAGGGGGGAGCACAGCTGTACAGGCCTGCCGTATCCAGCCGCAGTCACTCATATCTGAAGCAGGCGCGGAACGAGGACATTATCTGGCAGGCGCAGCTGGGTGACGACAGGTTTACATTCTCCGAGAGTGAGAGGGAGAACCTTTCTGACGGTGACTTCAGGCTCCTGCAGGTGTCAGCGTTCGCGGAGGACGAGTGGACGCCTTTTGACAGGCTGAAGGTCAGTATGGGAATAAGGCTGCAGGGGTATAGCGCGGACGGAAAGACGCATCTTGAGCTTGAACCCCGTCTGTCAACCCGTTTACTGATGACGGAGAGTCTGGCTTTGAAAGTCTCTTACGCAAGAATGTCACAGGGCGCTTTCCTCCTGACAAGCGGCAGTATGGTCTCGCCTTCAGAAGTCTGGATTCCAATCAACGGAGGGCTGGAGCCTGGCATATCCGACCAGGTGTCGGCGGGGCTGTCTAAGGATTTCGACAAAGGGATACAGCTTTCAGTGGAAGGCTACTACAAGTGGATGGACAACGTGACGGACTACCGTGACGGCATGTCCCTGGTGACTGCCAGGGGATTCTGCGACCCCGTGGCGCAGGGCAGGGGAAAGGCGTATGGCCTGGAGTTCCTGGCAGAGAAGACTTCAGGCGACACGCGCGGACATATCAGCTACACCTGGTCGAAATCCTTGAGGAAGTTCGACCGCACGGGCATGGAGATTAACGGCGGCCGGGAGTTCTATGCGGCAGGAGACCGCCGTCACAACCTCAGCATCAGCGTTACGCAGCGTCTGAGCAGGAACTGGGATCTGTCGGCTTCATGGACATACCAGAGCGGACGACGCACGAACATCGCGGCCACAGTCATGAGCGGAGGACTTCCAGACGAGTACAACGCGTATAACCCGGGCTGGAAGAGTACGGATATGTACAACGGGATTGACTATTCCGGGAATCCCGACTATAACAACTATTCGGAGACTTATCCGGAAGGGACGTACCTGCAGGATTTAGTGCGCATGGACACATACGGACAGCGCAACAGCTATACCCTGCCTGCCGTACACCGCCTCGATGTCAGCCTGAGCCATCACGGCAGCATCGGCATCGGCGAGCTGACCTGCGACATCGGGATCTACAACCTGTACAACAGGCAGAACATCTCGTCTGTGTACTGGGGGTACACCAACAACCGTCTTGCGCTGAAAGGCGTGTGCCTCTTCCCGATCATGCCCTCCATTAGTCTGACCCTCAAACTATGATGCTTATGAAAACTATATTATTCAGATTGATAACAAGCAGGGCGGAGGCCGTACTGCCTGTGTACATTATGGCTTTAGCTGTCCTGACGGCCTGCGAGAAAGAGGTGGAGTTCAAGGCTCCAGGGGCGGATGCGTCGTCCAGCCTGACAATAAACTCCATAGCCGTCGAGGGCGAACCCCTGAGGGTGTTCCTCAACCGTACATACACGGTCGGACAGGCACCGCCTCTCAATGCAGGCTACAGCTATGCCTTTACCAAGGATGACAAGAGCATCGACTACCAGACTCCGGCCTATTACAAGAAAACGGGGGTGTTCGACGCGGAAGTAAAGGCTGTAGTAAACGGTGCCCTGACATATAGTCTGGAACTGGCGCCTGACAGTATGGGCTATACCTGTGACTACCGCCCGAAAGAGAACGACCGCATAGAGATAAAAGCGGAAGGTGTCTCTGCTGAGACGACCGTCCCGACAAGGCCTCATGTCGAGGTCCTGAGCCATGAGGTCCTTACGGGCAATCCGTACACGAACATGGCAGGACTTACCTATGATACGGACACCATCATGAGGCTGTCATGTCTGATCAGGGAAGTGAGCGGGTCACAGTATTACAGGCTGCGCGTAAGGGGGGAAAGGAAGATTACGAAATCTTTCGATGTCAGTGTCAACGGCGAGCTCGTCAGCCATACGGATTATGCGTATTATCTCCTGCAGGACATTTATTTCTCCGAAGACGAGCTGTTCGTTGACAACAGGCTGACTGAAAGCTTCGGCGGCTGGCCTGCATATTTCAGTAACGTATTCGATGACACGTTGATAAAGGGAGGGGGACACTCGTTTACCGTCGTCAGCCCCAAACCTTCTGCCAGCATGGGCATAGCCGACTTTAAAGGCGTAACGGACATCATGAAAGCACAGGCTGACGAGGCTGACATCCCCGCCCGCGTGATGGTGGAGCTGCAGGCCATCTCGCC
>JAFUVZ010000038.1 GCA_017471185.1 Bacteroidaceae bacterium | reverse complement strand
TTTTACCACTCTGGCACTCTTGTTATAGTTAGGTATGGCCTCCATTGCCTCGAAGGCAAAGCGCTGGGCGGTGTTGACGAGACCGAGATGGAAATATATCTCTCCGTTCAGTTGTGACGTTGCATAATTGCGCTCAAACTTGGGGAGCAGTCCCTCGCTGCTGCGCTGATAGAAATCAAAGGCGCGCTCACCCAACTGGTTTGTCATGGCTAAGGCCAGATTAGTGGCACCTACACTCATCGGAAGGTCGGGTGCCTGTTTCTCCGCCTTGGCGATTATGCCTTGCCAGTCTTTTATTCTTACCAGATAGTCATATTCCAGCAGTTCGTATTTCTTGGCCTCATATCCCAGCTCAGGACATCCTATTAATGCTCCCAGTGCAAGTGCCTCGCAATAGCTTACCCATGTCTTCTGCTGTGGTATGCGTCTTATAGAAATGCTTAATATCCATATTAGAGCGGGTGTCACCATAAGGATATACGGCAATGTCTCGGGGAAACGGTAATAACTTACGCCTATCATCACTCTCGAAAGAGGGAATGTCACAAAGTGAGCACTTATCAGCATCACGGCCAGAGCCCATATCACAGACGCTGGCATCACGCATAAAGCCACAAGTATCACCATTGGTCCTACAAGCCAGTATATCAGAGGTATGAGTATAAACAGTGCTATCGGTTTCAATGCCCATGCGCAGGACATTGCCATAACAAGAGCCACCGTGTAAGTCAGCATCACACTCTCGTCGCCCATGGCATACCATAGCAATATGGCAGGCAGGAAACTCAGACAATAATGTTCCTCACATCGCATCAGTCGCCATGTGAGTCTCTGTACCAGCATCATCAGAACAGCGATGATAGCGGCTCCCATAGTGACGCTATTGTAGAACTGTACCAGACTGCTACATATCTTGCCAGCCCACCAGGCTCTGCAATACGCTCAAGGAAATAGTCATCATCGAAGAGGAATAGCTGTAACTGCTCCTGGAAAGTCAGCGCAAAGGGGTAGCGCATTCTCCAGAAAATGAATACGCAAATGCCGAAAACCAGTGTCAGCAACAGCCTGTTGTATTTATTTAAGAATAACTTCATTTAGCCATTAACGACACCCCCCATTGCCAATATCTAGCCATCGCTTTCTTCATTAACGCTGCAAAATTACAACAATTATCTGAAAGCACCAAATAATAAAAGGAAAAACCGCTGGAAACAAAACCGTCCTGCGGTGGCGAGACTGAGGGCGGTGAATAGATTATACTTGGGGATTGATCTCAATATTTTCTTAAGAGTTCTTCAATAACTGACTTCAATGGCCCCAGATCTTTATTTATTACTGACACGATTATCTCTTCATCTATATTAGCATATTCGTGTGAAATAATGTTCCTTAATCCATAGATTGCATGCCATGGGATGTGATGATACTCGTCTAAAGGATGTTCATCATAGGCAAGTAGTCTTCCTACATGCTCCCCAATCACTTGGAAACGCATTACACAGGCATTAAATGCCATCACCCCAGTAGATGAAGTCATAAAATCATCCACAGTGGTTCTGCCTTTACTCCACTCTTCAATCAACTTAATTGACTCTAGAATGTCTTCCAGCCTGTCGTGTATGGTCGTATTATTATCAGACATAGATTACGTCTCTTTGTAAATTCGCCTTAAAGAGAGGCCTCAATGAATCTCGGAAGCGCACAAGATCAACTTCACATTCAAAGAGTGCTTTCAGAGCTTCTTTCAGCTCATACATTAGTGAAAGAGAGGGATGTTGTACTTCAACAACGATATCAATGTCACTGTCCTCAGAATTCTCCTTCCGGGCTACGGAACCGAAGATCCCCAGTCTCAAAATACCGAACTTAGAGCCAAAGGCCCTTTTAAATTCGGTCAGTTTATTCACACAGTCTTGAAGTATTAACATACTTGAATTAATTATCAGTGGCAAAGGTAAACATTATTTTTGAAAACTCCAAATATTTCTCTTAATATTTACGGAAACCGCCCTGCGGTGGCGAGACTGCAAGGCGGTGATATAGAGATTGGAATATAAAGCGGGATTTTTTAGACTTTGATGCAGTGTAGTTTCATCAAAATGAACCGCTCTGCTCGTGTTGTCTATCCTTGTACATGTAATATAAGCCAACAATCGTAGCAAAAACAACTAACGATCCAGAAATAATAATGGTATTCATAATTTAACTCCTTTTTTATTCACATCTTTAAAACTATTGCCAAACAAAGACCATCCCCAAAAGAGAAGTATAAATGCTGCGAAAACAGCACAATAAATAATAATGGGATCTTCCATGTCTGCAAAAATTGTGGAAATCAACAAGGCCGTGAACATATATTTTGCAACATCCATAAGCCATTTACCCATTTCACGTTTCATTTCTTGTTCTACCATGCTGCAAAGGTAAACATTATTTTTGAAAACTCCAAATATATCTCTTAATATTTACGAAAACCGCCCTGCGGCTAATACTGCAGGGTGGTAATATCTCATCTTATTGCAAGTCTATAATAAGACCTGGAATAAGAGCTTCTTGTGTATTGTTGCGGATCTAAGTTCTTCAAGATCTTCGTCTACAACTTTTAAGTAGTTCCCAACGCCAAGTGAAACGGCATTAACGTACTGCTCTTTTTCTTCAGCAGACATTGAGATATTGTTATGCCTGCTAATGATGCTATTCATTTCTTCTTCAGTATTAGCTTTCCCTAACTGCTGAATCAAGTCCTTGAATTTCGGATCTTCAATGAAATCTACAATGTTATGCATATTTCTTATCTTCACTAATAGCTTTTATCGTTCTTTTAAGATTCCGATACGCTGATTTTACTTCTTCTTTTGTAGGCATTGTCTTTACTCTACTTAGGTGAGGCAAAGTTAATAATGTTTTTGTTATTAAGCAAATAATGATAATATTATTGGCTGCCTCTTAATTGTTTTTAACTCTTTTGATACTGTTCTCTGCGAAAAACTCACATACAATGTCGAATTTTTCCTATTCCCAACCATTTTCCCGACGTCGGGAAAATGGTCCCATGCTTTTTTGATAATCTCTTTTTTCATTGTCATAGTACTACATTTATTCGTTATACGGTGCAAAGATATGCAATTTATCTCAAAGAAACAAATTCTTAACTATTTTTTAACGTAAAACCGCCCTGCGGCGAATGCTGCAGGGCGGTGATTAGGGTTTCAATATCCAAACGACAGTTACTACTGAACTGTAGGAGATACATTCTGACGCTCGTAGTAGGCCTTATAGTCCTCACCACCGAACTTCAGACCGAGATCCTCTCCTGCGATACCGTCACAAGCTCCCTTATAGGCCCACTTGCGCAGATTGTCGGCATCAAACAGGTTTGGCTTACCATCTTTCAGCCAGTATTCATGCTCATCAGGATTGTCCGTTAGGCTCCAGATGGTAATACCGCTCTGCTGAGCTTCGGGAACATTTGTCTTATAGCTTTCGAAGACCATCTTATAGACATCCGCCTGACACTTGTACTGTGCTGCCGAAGGTGAAGAAATGGCTTCACGCTCTCCATTGGCATTGTATTTGCACATGTCTACATCAAGTTCTGTCACTCGAACTAGCTTGCCTGTAGCTGCCAAAGTCTTGAACTGTGCATCAACTTTCTCCTTCAGGTTGCTTACGATAGAGGTATTGCTCGTAGCATCATCGGTAGGATTGATGGCAATATGCATCTGGGTACCGATACCATCTACAATTGCCGAGCCGTTAGCTGCATCAATGCTCTTTACCCATTCAATGAGTGCTGCGAGCTTCGATGGCGAAGTCTCAAGATTATAGTCGTTAATGAAGAGTTTTGTCTCTGCAGGCAGGTACTTGCGAGCCAGCTGGAATGCCTTCACACCGTAGTCCTTAACGTAGTAGCCCCAGTAGAAGTGTCCGCTCTCCCAGTTCAGCTCCAGACCGTCGGCCTCGTTCTCCGTAGGTTCCGTGTCGCCCGACATGCCGAAGACATTATCGACACCGCGTACCTTGTTGCCATTGCCATCAGTGATGGCTTCGTTAATGACATCATAGCCGTATGGTGTTACACCTTTCTCTGCAAGATGTTCTGCCATACCCTTGACCCAAGACTCCATGGCACCTGTCAAAGCCTCAGATTTCTCTTCAGCACTCTTTATGACATAATAACTCTTGGCTGCACGTTTCACAGCGCGTACTCTTGCTGCGGCTGCACTTTGATCCTTGGCCAGACCGAACTTAATGTCATCAATATAGTATTCGGCACCCACTTGGCCGAAATTGATGATTATGCGGTTGGCATCTTCGGGACTTACAGTGAACTCATGTTCACAGAGCACCCAGTCTGTACCTACCTCAAAGGTATTGTATCCACCTTGAGAACCGTAAGTCTGACCATTCTGGTACTGGAACTGTAGCTGGCCTGCCGCTGATGATGACTTGGCATAGAACTGAATGATGTACTTCTTGTTCTGTTGGAGCGGGTCAGCGAGGTCGTATGCACACTGTGCACTCCAGAAGTTAGCGTCTGACGGATTGTTCAGGTGCATAGACTTAGAACTGTTATGTCCCTGATCTGCCACATCCTTGCTCGAGCTGTTACCCCAAGAGCCCCACTTGCCTGTAGAACCACCTTCGAAGTCGGAGTCATCGCCTGCGAGGATGTTGTCCATAGGATCAGTTGGTACGGGTGTACCGAACTCAAAGTCGTCAATCCAGTATTCGGCACCTACCTGGCCGAAGTTGATGATGATACGGTTGGCATCGTCGTGGCTACAGGTGAAGGTGTGTTCACAAGTAACCCAAGACGTACCGACATCGAAGGTGTTGTAGGCACCCTGCGAACCGTAAGTCTGTCCATTCTGATACTGGAACTGAAGCTGTCCGCTTGCACTGGAAGACTTGGCCTTGAAACGGACGATATATTCAGTACCGTTCTTTAATGGCTCGTCAAGATCGTATGCACACTGTGCGCTCCAGAAATTTGCGTCTGAAGGATTTGTAAGGTGCATGGATTTACTGCTGTTATAGCCTTCGTTGGCCACATCCTTTGAAGAGCCGTTTCCCCATGAGCCGAATTTACCGGTTGTACCGTCTTCGAAATCTACGGAAACGAGATAGTTTATCGGATTGTCTTGCTTCTCGCCGAACTCTACATTGTCAATCCAATACTCTGCGCCCACCTTACCGAAATTCAGAATAATACGGTTTACGTCGTCATAATCGGTTATGGTGAAAGAGAATTCGTATGTTGCCCAGCTGGTTCCTACATCGAAGGTGTTGTAACCGCCCTGCGAACCATAGGTAGAACCGTTCTGATACTGGAACTGGAGTTGTCCGCTAGGACTGGTTGACTTTGCTTTGAAGCGGATGGTAAATTCCACATCCTTAGCTAGTGGCGAGTCAAATGTGTAAGCACACTGTGCGTTCCAGAAGTTTGCATCCGATGGGTTCGTCAGATGCATGGAGTAATTACTCTGGAATCCAGGACCTACATCTTTTGTAGAACTGTTACCCCATGAGCCCCACTTGCCAGTGGTGCCGCCTTCGAAGTCGCTGTCATCACCAGCCAGCACATTCTTGATGTCGCTATCGGTCTCAATGACAAGTGTCGGTTTGATTAGCGATTTCAGGTATGTCTGATTCTGCTGGGTGTGCCAGAAGAAATTGTGACCGTAGAGCGCCATACCATCAGGCATAGACTCAATGACATTGTCGACGGTAGTAAATGTCAGGCTACCAGAGTTACCTACGATAGCATCATGCTTCATAGCATTACCCAAGGTAATCATCTGGAAGTTTGAATTAGCAAGACTGCTACGGGGGTCATTGTCATCTGTGTAGATGGCTGCACCGATGCCCAGACCCAGTGTGCTCTTTGGCATATGCTGGGACGAGTAGGTCTTTAGCGACTCGTAATTGGCGAGCACTTCCTTTACTTCAAGTGGAATCTCTGTCTTGGTCACTGCTCCATGACCGTCAGGCGTCTTCCATTCCATGATCTGGTCTTCGCAGGAAGTTAGCATAACCCCAGCACAGCTTACCAGACCGATGGTAATATATGATCTTAATTGCTTAGTAATCATAATTCTTAATTCTTAATTCTAATTTCTCAATTCGTTAAAAGTCACTGACGGCAATAGACGCAATAGACACAACACGGAAGTTGTCGACATAGACAGGTTGCGTAAATGCCTTGGCCTTATATGTAATTGCATCAGAGAACTCGATGTCGCCATTACAGCCGAATATCAGGAAGTTGCGGTAGGAACCGACATTGCGATCCTCACAGATTTTCTGGAATGTTGCATCTGGCGCATCGGTAGTGTTGTAGTTTGCTACGTTACTCATCGGAATGGTAACAGTCTTCCATCCATTGGTCATGTATGGTGTGTGTGAACCGTCGCTGTTCAACCAGGGGACCCATACGGATGCGGTGTTGAAGTACTGGCTGCTATAGCTTGTGGCAGCAGCTGAGCCGTAACCATAGGAGGAGAGGTTGTTCTGAAGTGAGATTTCCAACTGTCCTGTCTCGTCCCAGCTTTCGGGACAATAGACATCGAATTGGATGGCAACGTCGGCAGCAGGTGTTCCGGCAGGAATGAACTTATACATTCGCGATGTCCAGTCGTCGTTGTCATTACCGTTTCCTGCTGTTGCCCAGTATTTGCCATTTGAACCGGCATCCAGACCTCCAGGGACGAGTACGGCCACTTTGCCGCGTCCGGTGCCCAATGGATCGTCTACAAGGTCATCGGCAGAGTAGGTGGCATTCCACGAACCGAGTTCGCCATGTCCATCATTCTCGAAATTGATGATGTAGCAGTCGAAATTATTGAAGAATGTCGGTGTAACGGCGGTTCCGTTGGCTCCCTCACTGGTGATGCTGCCAGAGGCGGTTACACCCGATGGCATGGTGAACGAGTACCATTTGCCTTCCTCGTCGGTGGTTATTCCACTTGTGACAACAGTACCGCCAGGCAGGGTAATCTTTGTTGTTTCTTGTAGGTTGCTGCCGTAGACAGTAACAGTCTCGCCAGGTTGAGGCATAGTGTTGTCACATCCCGTCACGCTTGGTGAGGCGGCACGGATAGTGAAATCATACACAAGACGTGTCTGGTCCTTTACAAGTGTTATCGTGTTGCGTACGTCTGCACTGGCCTTCTCCACAGGAGTATTGCTGTTGAGAGTGACCCACACGTTGTTGTCGGTCATCAGGGCATTGTTGAAGTAGGTCTCATAACCGTTGATGAGTATCTTCTTCAGACCGAGGAAACCAGACCCCTCGATGCGTATGAGCTGACCCAGACGGGCGAAGTCCACGGGGCGGTCTTTGTTTTCATTATCGTTGATATTCTCAAGATAGACCTGTGAAATGGTCATCGGAGTTGACTGCGAGCCTTTGTTGTCATCATCGCTGCAGGCCGTAAAGCCAAGGGCGAGAATCGAGAGGCATAGCGTCCAAATATATTTCTTGGTAATCATAATTATTATTTCTAAATTGTTTTCTCTTAACTAAAACAGGTCTGTATCCGACACCTCACGATCGCCAAACTCATAGTTGACGGTGGTGATATTTCCACTGGCATCTGGTTTCAGAAGCGGGTTCTTCGTCTGGTCAGTGTCAGGAATAGGCAGTGTCAGGTTTGCTGCGGTGGCCACAGAGACACTAGGACCGGGCAGGCTGTAGCTCTCGCTCAGCTTGTATGTATGGGTGGATGACTCATAGTAGCTGGCGTTGCGATACTGGTTGTTCACGTAGTTTACAACTTCTTGCTGCTGATAGTAGCCTCTGCGTACAAGGAAGTACCAGTAGATACCCTCAAATGCTGTTTCTACACGGAACTCATGTCGTATGTCTTCGTAGCTGATGCTGTTCTTTGATGGAACGTTGGCACGGGCTCGTAGGGCATTGAAGTATGTGAGTGCTGTTGCATCGCTTGTCGACGTATTATTTCCAAGTGTTGCCTCGGCATAATTAAGATAAACCTCTGCTAAGCGCATCATATAGGTGTTTACACCAGAGTTGTTGTTTACGGAGATGCCGTTGACAGCATTTGTGCCTACTACATACTTCTTAATATTTGCTCCCTGAGTGGCTGCGCTCTCTGTCTCACCGTATACGTATGGCTTCTCCGGATCTGTACTCAACTCAGGATAGGATTCTCCATACGAGGCAACGCTGTTGTGGCGGCGTATGGCGTCATCGATTGTAATACCCAGTGTGGGATCTGCATATTCCTTGAATTCTTCCCACAGGTCGTATGAGCAAAGCGTTGAACCGCCCCAGGAGTTGCCTTGGTTTACCTGGGTGCTCCAAGCTAAGAAACGGGTCATTGACTGTGCCAGACCATTAGAGGCACCAGCTTGCCACTGTAACTGGAAAATACTCTCAGAGTTGTTGTTGAATGTTGCTGGACGGAAGAGGTCAGCGTAGTTGTCCATCAGCTTGTACGGACCGTTCTCGATAACCTTTGCAGCAGCCTTCTTTGCAGCATCGAGATAATATGTGTTACGTGTACCGCTGTTGGGTGCGTTGCTTATATTCGAACCGTCATAGCGCCCGTTGGTAGTCAGGCCTGCCATTGACAGGTAAAGGCGTGACAGCATGGCATAAGCTGCATATTTGTTCACGCGGCCGGTGCCAGGTGAACTTGCTGGCAGATTAACAGCTGCATATTCCATATCCCGTATAGCAAACTCCATAGCGTCGGTCTGACGATTCGGACTGACCACGTAATTGTTTACCATGTCTTGTGTGTTGTCGTAGATGATGGCGCATCCCCACAGTGAGGCGATATACCAGTAGGCTACTCCACGCATGAAACGGGCTTCTGCTATACCTTGGGCTTTCGCAGTCTCGCTTACACCGCTGGTGGAGAATTTTGAGATGTTGTTGATGGCGTTATTGGCTTGGGCAACAACCACATAGAAAGAACGCCATGCATCAGTAAGACCTACAGAGACGCCTGTTTCTGTGAAATTAGTATAGGGATAGATATAGTTTGAGTATTGGGCCGTGATATTGTTGGCACGTCCATCACCCATACCATAATAGAACTTGTCATTGTACATATACCATACATAGCTGTATAGCGGGTAAATCTCCTGTGCCACGGCCTCATCGCTGGAGAAGAAGTTGTCCTGAGCTATCTGGTAGGTGTTAGTCTGGTCGAGGAAGTCGTCGGCACAACTGACTAACGTTAGTGTTCCTGCCAGCATCATTGTATATAAAGCGAATTTTTTCATATCTGTTTCCTCTTTGTGATTAGAATTGTATGTTCAGACCGACAGTGTAGATACGTGGCGAGGGGTAGCGGCTATAGTCGACACCATTGAGCAATGCGGTACCTCGCAGAGATCCTACTTCAGGATCGAAACCGTCGTACTTTGTAATAGTGAAGAGGTTCTGGATGTTGCAGTAAACCTTTACGCTGTTCAGGAATGCATGCTTCACCCAAGCGCGTGGCAGCGTATAGCTGAGGGATATGTTCTGCAAACGAATATAACTGCCGTCCTCAACATACTTGTCGCTTACGCGGAAGTTGTTGTTCGTGCCACTTTCTGTCGAGAGGCGTGGCTGAATGGTCTCGGGATTGGTTACATAGTAATTGCGGTAGTCCTCTGGACCTGTAGCTTCGATCTTTGACAGACGGGCATAGTCGAGCACGGTCTTAAGCTGGTTGCTGGTAGAACCAGTAATGTCGAGCCAGCGGCGACCGTAGTTAAGAATCTTGTTGCCATAAGAACCGCTGAACTGGAAACTCAGGTCAAAGTTCTTGTAAGAGAAGGTGTTTCCAAAGCCCCATGTGAACTTTGGTTCTGGTGATCCGATGAAGGTCTGGTCATTGTTGTCGATGACGCCATTGCCGTCAATATCCTCGTAGATATAGTCACCGATGAACACACCACCCGTAGTAGGTGAAGTGGCGATGCTGGCACCTTCGGGGATAGCTACTGGCTTGATATTACCGTCGGCATCCTTGTAATAGAAGTCCTCTGGTTTGTCGAAACGTCCAATGACCTTATATCCCCAGAACTGTCCAATGGGCTGGCCTACTACTGTATTTGTTACAGTGGCAATATCTGAGCCTATCTGGAGAGTCTGTGGCAGCGTTCCTGTCTCGGTATCAAGTGATATCACTTTGTTGCGGTTTAGCGAGAATACGATATTGGAACGCCACTGGAAATTCTTGGTTTCTATGTTTACGGTGTTCAACGTGATTTCAATACCTGTATTTCGCAGTGAGCCTACGTTACCCCACGGGTTGGAGGGTGCACCGTAGATTTCGTCCTGTCCGGGACCACCGAGGTATGCAGGAAGGTCGAGCATCATCAACAGGTCCTTTGTTTTCTTGTAGTACCAGTCGAAGACAAGGTCTATACGACTGCCGAAGAGTGACAGGTCTATACCTACGTTTGTTGAGTATGTGGTCTCCCATTTCAGGTTGGGGTTAGCGTTGTTGCCGTTCAGCACACCTACGCCCCAGGGAGTGGTATAGTTGGAGAGCATGGCCATATATGCCCAATCTTGTACATTCTGGTTACCGGTAGCACCCCATCCCAGACGGAGCTTAAGGTTGTTGATGACCTTGTTGTCCTTCAGGAAGCTTTCTTGGCTTGCTCGCCATGCCAAGGCTGCTGAAGGGAACCAGCCCCAGCGGTGTCCGTCGGCAAACTTTGAACTACCGTCGCGACGTAAAGTGGCTGTAACGAGATAGCGGTCGTCGTAGTTATAGAGGGCACGTCCGAAATAAGAGAATAGCGAAGTATTGTTCTGATAACCGTCAATGTTTACATTGGCACCCGTACGCTCACCGGCACGCAGGTCGGTAACGGAGTTGGAAAGGTAGCCAGAGTTGGCCGTTGACATGTTCTCCCAATAGTTGTGGCTCATCTCCTGACCAATCATGGCATTGATGTTGTGTTTTGAGGCTATGGTGCCATTATATGTCAGAATATTGCGCCATGACCAGTATTTGGAGTCGTTCTTGTACCATGCACCGTCACGCTGGCTGCTAACCTTTACTCCGAATGTGTAATCGGGGGTGTAGGTCTTGGTCTTGTTCTGGTTGTAGTCGGTAGAGAGCTCTGTCTTGAAGGTCAGTCCCTTCAGGATGGTTGCCTCCAGATATGTGTTCAAGCGGAAATTAATGCGCTTGGCATAGTTAGTCTTGATTTCTGCAAGGGCTACTGCATTGTCGGGCATCCACTGATCGTCGGGACCGTCATATCCACCCTCTGGGTTGCGTACTGCTACAGATGGCTGTGAACGGAGGGCTGTGTTGATGATGTCCCAGTTTTTCTCCATCTCCTGTCTGGAGTCGGAGAGTGAGAAGGAGATGCCTCCCTTGAGCCATTTTTTCAGGTTTGTGTCAACATTACCTCGCAGCGTCTGACGCTTGAAGCTGGTATTCAATCCGATACCGTCTTGATTAAGATATCCGGCAGATATGGCATAAGTGGTCTTGTCGTTACCTCCTGTCAATGATAGGCTGTGGTTGGTCATAAAGGCAGTCTTAAATAGTTCGTCCTGCCAGTCTGTTCCTTCGCCGAGCAGGTCTGGACGGAGGAAGGTGCCTGATGCCTGCTTGATCTTTGCATCGGCGATGTCATTGTTGTGCTCTGCATATTCGCGCAGGTTCAGTACGTCGAGCTTCTTTGGCATTTGCTGCCATCCAACATATCCGTCGTATGTTATGATTGCCTCTCCGCTCTTACCACGTTTGGTAGTAATCATGATGACACCGTTACTTGCGCGTGAACCATAGATAGCTGTTGCTGATGCATCTTTCAGGATATCCATTGTCAGAATGTCGCTAGGGTTGATGGCTGCAAGGGGGTTAGTGTTGCCGTTGTCGCTTCCGTCAGAGTCGATAATAACACCATCGATGACGAAGATTGGCTGGCTGGAGGCGTTCAGAGAGTTGGTACCACGGATACGGATGGTGGAGCTACCGCCTGGAGTACCGGTGTTGGCCTGAATCTGTACACCGGCAGCACGACCCTGAAGAACCTGGTCGATGCTAGTGGAGATTGATTTCTCGAATGCTTTCTCGTCAACCTGTGTTACAGCTCCTGTGAGGTCGGACTTACGCATCGTTCCGTAACCTACCACCACCACTTCACCAAGCAGTTCGCTGTCTTCCTGCAGGAGAACGTCGATGGTCTTCTGGTAACCTACTTTCACTTCCTTAGTCTCGTAGCCTACGTACGAGAAGATGAGAGTCTGACTGGGATTTGCCTGAATGGTGTAGTTACCGTCGAAGTCGGTAATGGCACCGGTGTTGGCTCCCTTCACTTTGACAGTGGCTCCGATGATAGGGCCTTGGCTGTCGCTCACGGTTCCCTTGATTGTGTTCTGAGCGTATGTCACGATAGGAATCATGCACAACAGAACAACCAAACCAAGAGTTCTTCTTAGCAATTGGCATTGCCGCTTCGCATAGCGAAGAACTTCTTTTCTACAGTTCATACTTTACATTGTTTTGTTAGTTATAGCAGTATTTCTGCTTGAATCTGCTGCAAAATTACGAAATATTATTTAAATATCCTTATAAAATTATCTCAAAATGTTATATTTTTGTCTAGTTTCTTCTGGAAGAATGAA
This sequence comes from Bacteroidaceae bacterium, assembly GCA_017471185.1. Lineage (GTDB taxonomy): Bacteria > Bacteroidota > Bacteroidia > Bacteroidales > Bacteroidaceae > Bacteroides. The sequence continues at coordinate 1,017 of JAFUVZ010000038.1, read as the reverse complement.
ATATTAATAAAAAACCGCCCTGCGTCCGTAGGGCTGCAGGGCAGTGATATAGACTATAGCTTATGCATGGTGGTCAATAAGGCCACTTGCCGGCTGCGATACCTGCCTTAATACCCTCCATGGCATTGTTTCCCACAACCTTGCATGCAGCACGGTCGATGATGGTTGAAGAACCGTCAGAGTTATTCAGACCTGCAGGATAGTTAGTATCCCAAGCCATGGCGATGACGCCATTATTTGTGGCATATTCGTTAACGCACTGATAGAACAGTTTTACAGAAGCATCGTGCTTCGACTGGTCACTGCCACTGACTGACGACAAATTGCGCTGAAGAGCTGCATACTCACCGATAATCACGGGATAGCCCTTCGAGGTATATGTGGTCTTTAGCTTTGTGAACTTCTCAGACATATAGCTTTCTTCTCCGTATGTGGGATTATGGTTAGAACCATGATTGGCAGCTCCCCAATAATGATAAGCCTTAGAACCAGTAGCGTCCCATGTGCCGCAGAACTGTCCCGGGTCATAGTAGTGAACTTCTACCATCAGCATTCCTGCACTTTCTGGCAGTTTGCTCTCTCCCATATAACTGCATGATGAGTCTATGTTGACACTGGGACCCTGAACAACGAGTGTACGGTTGGCATTGTTACCACCAGTGGCGCGAACAGCCTCCACAAATGCCTTGTTGTAACGGATAAGTATTGGAGTGAGTTCCTCATGACGGTTCATGAAAAGTGTAGACTCCTGGAAAGGCTCGTTAAGTCCTGCAAAGAGCAGATGTTCGTCATAGCCTTGGAACTCAGTGGCAATCTGTGTCCAGAGATCCTTCAGTCGGGTAATCTTCGAAGTGATTGTTGCTTCGTCTACTGCCTGATAAGATGATGTCGACTTGCTGAAGCCCTGAACCTCTATCCAGCCGTTGTCCCAGTGATCGTTGAGCAATACATAGAGTCCGTCGCTGATGCAATAGTCAACAATCTCCTTGACACGAGCCATCCATGCGGCATCAATCT
>JAFUVZ010000007.1 GCA_017471185.1 Bacteroidaceae bacterium | reverse complement strand
GGTGGATATCAGATCCGTGGAGGCCTTGTCGGACATACCCACGTTGGAGGGGATGATCCTGTACCTGTTATCGGGATTGTTGACGTACTCGCTCAGGTAGTCAAGCAGCTGGATCTGGGAGTTGATCTCAGTCAGCTTCGTGGAGTACTGGCTCGACATCTGCAGAGACTGGGAGGCGTCCATGTCGATACTTGTCACCGTGTTGCGTCGCTTGTAGTCCTCCAAGGCGCCTTCCGTGTTGCCCAGCTCCTCGTTGATGCGCGCGATACGGTCGTTGATGAACTCCTCCGTCTTCAGGGCGATCTCGTTCTTGTCGGCGTTGGCCTGGCGGTTGTAGCACTCCACGAGGGCGGTCAGGAAGTCTATGCCCCGGCGCTCGTCTGAGTTGGTAGCCGTCAGCTCGGCGATGGTGGTCTGCTTCGACGTCGCGGCGACGGTCATGGACTTCAGGTAACGCTTGGCCACCTCAACGGGAGGCTCCACCGTCACAATCAGGTCACGCTGCATGGAGTAGGTCCCTTCCGGATTGGGCGTGAAGGTAAGCGTGCCGTAGTCGGTCGATATGCTGAAGGGAAGCGTACGGGCATCCTCCGCGAAACGGCTCACCGTCTTGCCTCTTGACCGCAGCTCGCCCTTCACGCTGTAGGACGCCTCACCCTCAAGGGAAAGCGTCAGGCGGATGGAACGGGAACCGTACCTGTCGAGGCTGTCCAGAGACGCGGAGTCAAGATCGACGTTAACGGGCTGCTGGCTGTAAACCAGGCGGTTCTTGACGATACCGTCAGCGAAATACTGCGTGTGGAGCTTCAGGTCGTTCACCGCGTCACGCACGAGCATGCGGGAATTGAGAATCTCAATCTCGTTCTCGATACCCGCGGAATTGGTCAGGAAACCGATGTCCTGCATGTTGGACAGCACGTCACCGCCGCGCTTCTTGTCCTCATCCTTGATCAGCATACGGGCAGTAACACGGTACTGCGGAGTGGCATAGCGCAGGTAAATGAAAGCGCCGCACAGGCAGATGAAGACCGTCAGCAAGAACCACTGCCAGTTCAACACGAACGTGGCGAACAGGTTCGGAAACGAGAAGAAATTCTGCTCCTCACTCTCACGGCTCATCAAATCCTCAACCTCATCGAGGCTGTACTTCTTTTCTTCTGACATAAGTTTTTTTTAGTAATTAATTTTATAATTTGCCTAAATATTAAAAAGGTATCAGTCAATGGCCTGGACATCTTCCAACGGCACCTCAGTGAACGCATAATGGCGTGAACCCATCTCAACCTTTACCACGATGTAGGAGGCATGGCCCTTTTTCATGAAAAAGGCATCGAGACCTGCCAAGGGGCCACGCATCACCCGAACCCGCTGATTGAGCACAAGGTCTTCTGCGGTGAGAAAGACGGGATTGGAAGCGTTGCCTAACACATAGCGCAGCTGCTGCATCTGGTCCTCGGGGACGAAGGCAAACTGCCGGATGCCATTGCTACCGGAAGAGACTGCTCTGTTAATCATGAACCGATAGATGGAAGCGTGTTCGTAGAGAATCTTCATGAGGTTCTCTGCCTCTGTATGTACGAAGATCTTGGAGGGGATGACTACCTTCTCTACCTGACGCTTGTTACGGCTTTTATAATAATGTGTCTCCATCTGGCTGGCGACATAAGCCTCATAGCCTGACTTCTGCAGCATGGTACGTAATGTACGCTCACGGGTGGGCTTACATTCGGCAATATACCAGTGCTGGGAGGGTAAGGCAAGGCCAGAGCCCTTATGCAAATCTGCCGGGTTCATGTCCGATTTTTCGGTAGTTTCCAATTCTTTTGCCATTGGTTAACAACCTATTAGCGTTTTAAATATGCCTGTATCCTGAAATGGCGCAGGCAATTCAGCAGCAAAGGTAAAGTTTTCCTGATAAATATACAAATTAAAAGAGAATTATTTGTTCTTTCTTAATAGAAAGAGTTAAAGTGAAAGAACCACAGAGAAAAGGCTCCGACTGCTGCTCCAGAGCTAAATTATGAACACTAATGGAGAATGGAGAATGAATAATGGAGAATGGAGAATGGAGAATGAATAATGGAGAATGGAGAATGAAGAATGGAGAATGGAGAATGGAGAGTGGAGAATGAATAATGGAGAATGAATAATGGAGAATGGAGAATGAAGAATGGAGAATTGAGAATGGAGAATGGAGAATGAAGAATGGAGAATGAATAATGGAGAATGGAGAATGGAGAATGACTAATGAAGGATGGAGACTTTTGATAAAAATCAAGCAGGCAAAGGTGCCTGCTTGAAGAGTTTTTACTGTTGGGTTAGTTCTGACCTGTGGGACGCTGACCACCGGGAAAACCTTGGCCACCGGGACGACCCTGACCGGGTTTCGGCATGAGGGCCGGGAAGGTCTTCTCATAGGCTGCATACTGCTCTTCCGTGAGAATCTTCTTCAGCTTCTTCTCATAGGCTTCCTGCTGGATCTGCTGCTTTTTGGCAAGCTGCTCTGGTGTGGTCTGGGAAGGAGTGAAGCGTACACTGTTGGCATTACCCATGCCACCACCGCCCATAGGGGCACCACCGCCACCCATGTCCATATCCATGCCGCCACCGCCGCCCATTGGACGACCGCCACCGGGACGACCACCACCCATGGCACCACCGCCCATGGCCATGCCTTCATAGAGGGTGGAGTACTTCTTGTTGAGCTTCTCTACCTGCTTGAACTGTGCGTCATCGAGCTTGAGCTCTTCCTGCATACGGGTATTTACCTCTGCCACTGTGAGACGCTGGGGACGCTGGCCCTGAGGACCACCCTGCCCTGCCTGGGCTCCTGGATTCTGAGCCATGCCTAATGTCATGCACAGCATGGCTGCCAATGTCAATAATGTCTTTTTCATGTTGAGTCTATTAGTTTGTTAGTTATTCTGTTTTTCCCTTTTGACTACAAAAGAATCAAAAGGTTTAATCAAAAGCACGCAAAATCGGCAAAAAGGCATTTTTTAGCGACTAAAAGCTTTCTAACCAAAGCTGCAGATCGGTGAGCATCTGGGCATTGTACTTCCAGCTCTGCATGTTGCCGAAGCCATGACCTCCCGTAGGATAGACGTGCATATTGGCTGGTACGCCATGCTCTTTCAACGCAGCGTAATACCAGGCGGAATTGATGGCTGGCACTACATCGTCATCATCTGCCAGCACGATGAATGCCCGCGGGGTCTTTTCTGTCACCTGTTTCTCATTGCTATAGAGCTCCTCCATCTCCGGGGAGGCATCTTTGCCAATCAGATGGTCGTGGGTTCCCATGTGGGTATAACGCTTGTCCATGGTGATGACGGGATAGAACAGGATCTGGAAGGCAGGACGCACATCGTCAGCAGCATGAGTAGCTACGGTAGATGCCAGGTGACCGCCGGCAGACGAGCCCATGACACCAATCTGATTGGGATCGATATTCCACTCCTTGGCATGTTCCTTCACGATGCGGATGGCCTGATAGACATCACTGGCCGGCACTTCATGGTGCTGGTGTGGCAAGCGGTAGGTCAAGGTGATGGCAGCGATGTTCTCACGATTGAAGAAGAAGCTCCACATAGAGCCTTCGTGCATGGTGGCTAAGGCCTGATAGCCGCCTCCAGGACAGATAATAACGGCACGGGTAGGCTTGTCGCCCTTCGGAGGGAGCGCCACCTTCATGCCTGGCTTCATATCAAAGGAATCGTCGTTCCGCTTCATAGGCCGGTCATAGACAACACCATTGCTGTTGGGAGCACCATTGGGCCAGAGTTCTACATCTATGCCTTTAGGACTGACATATTGGTTGATCATATACTCCTGCATCATGGCAGCTTCATCCTGCTGAGTCTGCGCCTGGGAAATGCAGGCAAGCGACAAAGCGACGCACAACAATCCGACTTTCTTCATATTCAGTTTTAGTTTTAAGTAATTCGTGCCTCAAATATAAACAATTTTCTTTAAATTATTATTACCTTTGCCCAAAATTTGAAAAATATGATTGACTACAGTCTTTTTCCCAATCCGTGCTACATCATGGAGGAGGACCTGCTGAGAAGGAACCTGCAGCTCATCAAGCGTGTGGCTGATGAAGCTAACGTTGAGGTTATCTTAGCTTTCAAGGCATTCGCCTTGTGGAAGTCGTTCCCTATCTTCAGGGAGTATATCAGACACACTACAGCCAGTTCGCTATATGAGGCACGTTTAGCGTTTGAGGAGTTCGGCAGCAAAGCGCACACCTACTCGCCTGCCTACACGATGCAGGAGTTCGAAGATATCATGCACTGCAGCAGCCATATCACCTTCAACTCACTGACGCAGTACGCCTGGTTCTACCCGATGGTGAAGAGCTACGGAGAGCCAATCTCTTGCGGCATACGCATCAATCCGGAGTATTCGGAGATAGAGACAGAGCTGTATAATCCCTGTGCTCCTGGCTCCCGTTTCGGACTGACAGCCGACCAGCTACCAGAAACTTTGCCGGAAGGCATCGAGGGATTCCATTGCCATTGCCATTGTGAATCTTCTTCCTATGCCTTGGAGCATACGCTGGAGCACCTGATACCTAAGTTCGACAAGTGGCTGCATCAGGTGAAATGGCTGAACTTAGGCGGTGGGCACCTGATGACTCGCAAGGACTATGATGTGGATCATCTGATCGGACTACTGAAGAAACTGCATGAGCGTTATCCGAACCTGCGGATTATCTTAGAGCCTGGTTCTGCCTTTGCCTGGCAGACAGGGGTATTGACTTCTGAGGTGGTGGATATCGTGGAGAACCATGGCATCAGGACAGCTATCCTGAACGTGAGCTTCACCTGCCACATGCCCGACTGCTTAGAGATGCCTTACCAACCCATGATTACCGATTCTATGATGGACAAAAAAGGGCCCTTTATATATAGAATAGGTGGAAACTCGTGCCTGAGCGGTGACTATATGGGCTACTGGAGTTTTGATCATGAGCTGCAGGTGGGTGAACGCCTCGTTTTTGAGGATATGATACACTACACGACGGTAAAGACCAACATGTTTAACGGTATTCACCATCCTGCCATCGGACTGTGGACTTCTGAGGGCAAAGCGGTGATATATAGGGAGTTTTCATACGAAGACTATCGGAACAGAATGTGTTGAGGAGTGGCACCAGGCATTTTTTTTGAAAATTTTCTTCAAAATAGTTTGCAGGTTTCAAGAAAATGCCTACCTTTGCAACCGCAATAAGCGATATTTGACATACTTGCAAGTCTTGCTAAAGTGGCACAGGCAGCAGACAATGCCGAAAAAATTTGCGAAGTTAATTTTTGCGGAAATAGCTCAGTTGGTAGAGCACAACCTTGCCAAGGTTGGGGTCGCGAGTCCGAGTCTCGTTTTCCGCTCAAGTAGCCCAAGTGGCGGAATTGGTAGACGCGCACGTTTCAGGTGCGTGTGTTGAGAGACGTGAAGGTTCGAGTCCTTTCTTGGGCACACAAAATAGAGTTCTTTGATTCATAATGATAAGACAAATGGAGAGGTGGCGGAATTGGTAGACGCGCTACTTTGAGGGGGTAGTGACAATTGTGTCGTGGGAGTTCGAGTCTCCTTCTCTTCACCTGTTCATGAGAATAAAATTGCTATCATCATTCCCTGCCCAAGTGGCGGAATTGGTAGACGCGCACGTTTCAGGTGCGTGTGCTGAGAGGCGTGAAGGTTCGAGTCCTTTCTTGGGCACAATGATAGCAACTTTGCTTTTGCGGAATTGTCGTGCAAGCGAGAGCAGAAACAAAAGCTTGCTTTTGGTTATGCCGAGCGCAGCCTGACAATGCCGAAAAAATTTGCGAAGCTAATTTTTGCGGAAATAGCTCAGTTGGTAGAGCACAACCTTGCCAAGGTTGGGGTCGCGAGTCCGAGTCTCGTTTTCCGCTCTGTTCCAATTTCATAGTTGGGCATTGTTATGAATGAATTAATTGTTGGGAGAGATTCATCGTGAGATGAGTCTCTTTTTTTTGTTTTACTAAAAAATTACGACTTATGGGCTTCCAAGTACAGAATCCATTTTACGGACGCAGGAAAGACGAACTGCAAGTTGACGCGTCTCGCTTTACCGAAATCGTGGTAGAGCAGAGTAACCCTACCCTGCCCGCTGAGTGGGCCGAACAGAGTGGTGTGCAACTGACGTGGCCTCATACAGGTACCGACTGGGCTCCTATGCTGGATGAGGTGTGTGCCTGCTTCACTCAGATTGCCAAGCAGATTGCCCGTCATGAGAAGCTGTTAGTGGTGACGCCGGAACCGCAGAAGGTGATGATGCAGCTGAACAATGCCCGTGTAATGATGCGGAACGTGAGATTCATGCGGTGTGATACGAATGATACCTGGGCCCGTGATCACGGAGCCATTACGCTGACTGACGCACAAGGTCCTCAGCTGTTAGACTTTTGTTTCAACGGTTGGGGCAATAAGTTCGCTGCAGAGAAAGACAACGCAGTGACTCGTCAGGCTGTGGATTTGGGTTTCCTGCAAGGCAAGTATATCAGCCACCTGGATTTTGTGTTGGAAGGGGGATCGATTGAGAGTGACGGTGAGGGCACCTTACTCACCACCTCTGCCTGCCTGTTGAATCCAAACCGTAATCCTCAATACAATAAGGCGGATATAGAGGAATATCTGAAGGTTGCCCTGCATGTGAACCGCATCCTCTGGCTGGATTTCGGTTACCTGAGCGGTGACGATACGGACAGCCACATTGACACGTTGGCCCGATTCTGTACGCCTGATACCATCGCCTATGTGAAGTGTGAAAATATGGAGGATGAGCATTTTGAGGGACTGGCAAAGATGGAAGCTCAGTTGCAGTCGTTCAGGAAAGCGGATGGCAAGCCTTACCGCCTGGTTCCTCTGCCTATGGCTGATGAGGTGGTCTTCGAAGGGGAACGTCTGCCTGCCACATACGCCAATTTTTTAATCCTGAACCAACAGGTGCTCTACCCTACTTACAATCAGCCGGAGAATGACCAAAAGGCATTGATGGCATTACAGGCTGTATTCCCCGACAGGGAGGTGATTGGCATTGATTGCCGTGCATTGATCAAACAGCACGGTTCGCTGCATTGCGTGACGATGCAGTATCCCAAAAACGTAATTATATAAAAAGTAAATTAATTATGATAATATGCCGTTGACACAGGAAGAAATAGTTATGAAATTAGTTCATTCACAACAAGTAACAAAACATCTGCCAAAGAATGCCCTGAAGGGCAATGAGCGAATAGCCCAGGGCAGTGCCCCGATGGAGTAGATGACTGGATATTACGCCCCGAAGGGGCAATGAGCACATAGCCCAGGGCATCGCCCTGGGAAAAAGATATTTATTTGTAAACGCCCTGAAAGGGCAAAAGCATTAATCAAATGGCACAATCATTAAGCAAAATATACCTGCACATGGTATTCCACATTAAGACGACCAGTCCACAAATAGATAATGAACACCTGGAACGTGTTCATAACTACATCGGTCAGTTGGTAAACTCAACAGGATGCCAGACTGTAAGAGTCGGTGGTACCAATGACCATATTCATATAGTATGTCTGCTCTCAAGGGACGTAACGGTATCAAATCTTGTAGAAGAAACAAAACGGAACAGCAGCAGGTGGATAAAGACTTTATCACCGAAGTACAGATTATTTGGATGGCAAAGTGGATATGGGGTATTCTCAGTAAGTCAGTCAGTTGTGAATAAGGTGATTGAATATGTCAGCAACCAACAGGAACATCACAAGAGAGTTTCGTTTCATGATGAATACCTGCAGTTCCTGAAATTACATAACATAGATTTTAACGAGAAATATGTTTTATCAGATTGAGTAGCTTTTCCATTTAAATGCTTTTGCCCTTTCAGGGCGAATACCTCTAATTGCCTTTATACCCAGGGCGTTGCCCTGGGCTATTGGCTCTCTGCCCCTGCGGGGCGTACTTTCAACTGAATCTGCTAAATCCATGGACTATGTTTATGTTGTCCCCTCTGGGCATACCTCATACTGACCTAAGGGATGGTATTGGATCTCTGCCCCTGCGGGGCGTTTACTTTTGTCCCTTTACTATGAGAATGAGCAAACATCTATTTTTTTATCTTGGGCTTGCAACTTTTTGAGTCTGTAATCCGTCTAATGAAGTGAGAAGTGTCCAGAAAATGGACAGGTGTGTCAAATAATTGGACACTTGGGGAAAATGGGGATTTTCTCATTATGCTATAAATAAACAAATTAGGTTTTTGGCACAGTATTTGTTACAAGGATTGCAGATAATAAACTTAAAAATATGAAGATATGAAAAAATTGACCTTTGCTTTATTTGCCCTGATGCTGACCATCAGCATGACGGCTTGCAGTATGATTGTGGATGGTGTGAATACCAAGAGAGTTACAGCCAGCAATAATTATGTAACGAAGGAATATAAGGTGACGAACTTCGACAAGATCAGCCTGGCTGGCAGTGGTAACGTGTATTTCACCCAACGGCAAGGGGCTCCCTCTGTTTCAGTGGTAACATCTGACAACCTGGCTGAGCTATTGGAGGTTTTTGTAGAGGACAATACGTTGACCATCAGGTTCAAGAAGGGCTACAGCATTAACAACAGAGGTAAGCTGGACTTCACTATCCAGGCTGAGAACCTGACTGCCATGGGCATAGCCGGATCTGGCGACTTCAAGATGATGAACGGCCTGACAACAGACAAACTGAAGCTGAGTGTAGCAGGCAGTGGTGACATGGACTGTGACAATATCCAGTGTCAGGGTGACGTAAAGATTTCTATCGCAGGCAGCGGCGACATTGAAGCGCATAACCTGAAGTGCAATGACTTAGAGGCTTCTATCGCCGGTAGTGGTGACATAGAGATTACAGGCATTGAGTCTCAACAGGTAACAGCTTCTATTTCCGGTAGCGGTGGTTTCAAGATGCAGGGTAATACCCGTGAGGCATCCTACTCTATTGCTGGCAGCGGTGACATTGACGCGCAGAATCTGATTGCAGAGGATGTGTCTGCCAGTTCTTCAGGCAGTGGCGAGATCACTTGTCATGCCAATAACTCTATCAAGGCCCGCAAAAGCGGGTCAGGCAGTATCGGTTACAAAGGTAATCCTACTACCGTCGATACAGGCAAAAAAGGTATCTATAGAATGGATTGACATTCTCTAAATGCTGTTGCCCCTTCAGGGCGGACCTAACCACATCCTTATACCCAGGGCGATGCCCTGGGCTACTTGCTTTTTGGCCTTTCAGGCCGTTTCCATTGTGGGCTTTCATTACTTCTTAATCTTGAATTTCTTTATTTGCATTTGCAACATTTTTCAGGCAAACGGTACGAATTGTTAATTATTGTTCGTAAATTTGTAGCATGATATAATCAATCAACCGAAATAAACAGTATGAACAAGAAAATGATTTTCGCCCTGCTTTTAGCAGGAGCAGCATTGAACAGCCATGCTGACGAGGCGAGACTGCTGCGATTCCCGGCCACCAATGGCCAGGAAGTTGCTTTCTCTTACGGAGGTGACCTGTTCAAAGTATCTATCAATGGCGGTGAGGCAACACGCTTGACCTCACACGTGGGTTATGAAATGTTTGCCCGTTATTCTCCAGACGGCAAGTCTATCGCCTTTACCGGTGAGTATGACGGCAACCGTGAGGTGTATCTGATTTCCAAGGATGGCGGTGAACCCAAGCGACTTACGTTCACATCGACCAACTCACGTGACGACTTAGGCGACCGCATGGGTCCTAACAACATGGTACTGACCTGGAGCACAGACGGCAAGAATATCGTTTACCGCAACCGTATCGGTGACGGGTTCATCGGTAAGCTGTGGACCATCTCTAAAGAAGGTGGCATGAGTGAGGAGATTCCTCTGCCAGAGGGTGGTTTCTGCAGCTATTCCCCTGATGGCAAGAAGATGGCTTATAACCGCGTAATGCGTGAGTTCCGTACCTGGAAATACTATCGTGGCGGTATGGCAGACGACATCTGGATCTATGACCCACAGGCCAAGACAGTGGAAAACATCACTAAGAATGACGCTCAAGACATCATGCCTATGTGGATTGGCCATGAGATTTTCTTCATCTCCGACCGTGACATGACCATGAATATCTTCGTGTATAACACACAGACCAAGCAGACAGAGAAAGTGACGAACTACACGGATTATGACGTGAAGTTCCCGAGTTCTAACGGTCAGGTCATCGTTTACGAGAAGGGCGGTTACCTGTATAAACTTGATCCGAAGACCCGTCAGAGCACGAAGATAACCGTTTCCTTGGCTTCTGATAACATTTATAGCAGAAAGGAATACAAGGAACTGGAAGATTACGTAACCGCAGCAAGCGTATCTGCCGATGGCAAGCGTCTGGCAGTGACTGCACGTGGCGAGGTGTTTGACATTCCTGCCAATCAAGGTGTGGTGAGGAACATCACCCGCACTCCAGGTGCCAACGACCGTGGCGCTCAGATCAGTCCTGACGGCAAGTACATCGCTTACATCAGTGACAAGACGGGCGAGACTGAGGTGTGGCTGCAGGAGCAGCAAGGCGGTGAGCCTGTACAACTGACGAAGAACAATGACACTTATATCCGTGCACTGGCTTGGGCTCCTGACAGCAAGACGATTCTCTATACCGACCGCAAAAACCGTCTGGTGGAGGTGAACGTGGCTGCCAAGAGCAAGCGCACCGTATTGACCTGTCCGGAGAGCGAGTTCCGTCAGGTGCAGTTCTCTCCGGACTCACAGTGGATTACCTATACCCGTCCGGAGAAGAACGACATGAGTGTGGTATATGTGTATAATCTCAAGACCAACAAGGAATATCCTGTTACAGAGAAGTGGTACAGTTCTTCATCTCCTGTGTTCAGTACAGATGGCAAGTACCTCATCTTCAACTCTAACCGAGACCTGAGCCCTATCTACAGCCGTGTGGAATGGGATTATGCTTACACCAACATGGGGGGTATCTATTTAGCTACATTGAGCAAGGACAGCCCTTCCCCACTCTTGCCAAAAGATGACCAGATCAGTACTGACAATGACAGCAAGCCAGCAGGTCCACAAGGTGGAAGAACTGGTGAAGGTGAAGCTAAGAAGGCTGTGGATGTGAAGATTGACGCTGACGGACTGTTCAGCCGCATCGTGAAGCTGCCAGTCCGTGGTGGCGAGGGTTACATGAGCTACTTCTTCAGTGACGGCAAGAAACTGTGGTATCAGAGTGGCAGAAGCATCATGGCTTTCGACTTTGAGAAGCAGGAGGATAATAAGGTGGCTGACGGACGCATCTCCGCTTATACTGCCGGTGGTAAGAAGGCCATTATTTCTGACCGTAACAAGCTGTATGTGGTGGATTTCCCATCTGAACACATCAAATTAGACAAGCCTGTACAGATGGACAATATGGTAGCTGTAGTGGATTACGCTGAGGAATGGCCACAGATCTTTGACGAGGTATGGCGTGCATTCCGTGACGGATTCTACTTAGAGAACATGCATGGCGTGGATTGGAAGGCTATCAAGAAGAAATATGCCGAACTGCTGCCATATGTGAAGACCCGTCTGGACCTGAACTATGTGATTGGTGAGATGATCAGTGAGTTAGCTTGCGGTCACGCATACGTTTCTGCAGGTGAGAAGCCTGAGGCAGAGCGCATCAAGATGGGTCTATTAGGTGCAGAACTGAGCCGTGACAAGAGCGGTTTCTTCAAGGTAACGAAGATTCTGGAAGGTGCTCCTTATCGTGAGGAACTGCGTTCTCCACTGACTGAGCCCGGTATCAATGTGAAGGTGGGTGATTTCATCACTGCCATCGATGGCGTTCCAACCAATTCTGTAAGCAACATCTACGAGCTGTTGATTGGCAAGGCAGACGTGCTGACTGAACTGAGCGTGAACGGCAGTGCTTCCGCTGCGGGTGCTCACAAAGTAGTCATCAAGCCCATCGCTGACGAGTATCCTCTCTACCATTATGAATGGGTACAGAACAACATCAAGACTGTGGAGAAGGCTACCAATGGCCGTGTAGGTTACATCTATATTCCTGACATGGGTCCCGAAGGTCTGAATGAGTTCGTACGCTACTACTATCCTCAGTTAGATAAGGAAGCATTGATTATCGATGACCGTGAGAATGGTGGCGGTAACGTATCTCCTATGATTATTGAGCGTCTGTTGCGTGAACCTTACCGTATGACCATGAGTCGTACTTCAAGCACGACCAACACAGTGCCTGACGGTGCGCTGCACGGACCAAAGGTATTGTTGATCAACAAGTATTCTGCATCTGACGGAGACCTGTTCCCTTGGAGTTTCAAGGCTAACAACATGGGTACGGTAATCGGTACTCGCACTTGGGGTGGTATCATAGGCATCAGCGGTTCACTGCCTTACATGGACGGTACAGACGTTCGGGTTCCATTCTTCACCAACTACGATGCCAAGACTGGCCAGTGGATTGTGGAGAATCATGGTGTAGATCCTGATATTCTGATTGACAATGATCCAATCAAGGAGTACAATGGTGAGGATGAACAGTTGAACAAAGCCATTGAGGTTGTGCTTCAGCAGTTGAAGGACCGGAAGCCTCTCCCTGGCGTTCCTGCTCCTCGTACTTTCAAGGACTTACACTTAGATTAATGGAGAATGGAGAATGGAGAATGAAGAATGAAGAATGGAGAAAAAGAAGCGGCGATGAAATCATCGCCGCTCTTTTTTGCTGTAGCTTGTAACTAAAGATCGCTAAAGCTCAGGCTGAAGGTATCGCCTCTGTTGAGGTCACCTGTACGTAAGCCGAGGGTAAGCCACTTCTGACGCTGCTGTGAACTACCATGGTTGAATGACTCTGGTACGGCATAGCCACGTGCCTTCTTCTGCAGATAGTCGTCGCCAATCACAGCTGCACAGTTGATAGCCTCTTCCAAGTCGCCTGCCTCTAAAGATCCGAACATCTGGTTGTCGTGATATGCCCATACGCCTGCATAGAAATCAGCCTGCAGCTCTATACGCACACTCATGCGGTTGCTTTCCGTCTCACTCATCCTTGCCATCTGGCTATGAGCCTTATCCAAGGTTCCTAACAGATGCTGTACATGATGCCCCACTTCATGGGCAATCACATAAGCGTAAGCGAAGTCGCCATCAGCTCCCAATGACTGTCTCATCTCACTGAAGAAAGAGAGGTCGATATACAGAGACTCATCTGCAGAGCAATAGAACGGTCCCACCTGTGAGGTAGCACCACCGCAAGCTGTCTGCACACTACCCGTGAAAAGCACCATCTTAGGAGGCTGGTAAGTCCTGCCATACTGCTTGAACACCTTTGTCCATACATCCTCCGTACCTGCCAGAATCTGGCGAGAGAACTTAGCCAGCTCCTCTTCTTCCGGAGTAAACTCACGGTTGGTATTCTCCTGAGTGGTAGAGGTCATGCTGCCTAAATCGGCATTAGTCAACACACTCAGAGGATTACCTCCCATAAACCAAGTGATGAGGGCAACGATAATCAAGCTGCCGATACCCAGACCGGCTTTACCGCCACCGCTCAATCTGCGGCGATCATCTACGTTTGAACTTTCGCGTCTTCCGTCTAATCTCATAATACTTTAAATTTAAAACATACATCTGGGAACAAAATTACACAAATATTTGGCATCATACATAAATAAAACTCAAAAAAGTGAAAAAAATGGCGCAGTAATAGCAGTGATATTACATTTAATCATTAAATTTGTATCATGATTAGTAAATGTATATAAAAGGAAATTGTATGAAAAAGACTAAGTTTACAGCCATTTTGTTAAGTGCAGCTCTCCTGCTGGCAAGCTGCGGTACGATGAACAACACAGCTAAAGGCACAGCCATCGGTGGTGGTGGCGGCGCTGCCGTTGGCGCCATCATAGGTGGCCTGATCGGCAAGGGTAACGGTGCACTGATTGGCGCTGCCATTGGTGGTGCGGTTGGTGCAGGTACCGGTGCAGTCATCGGACGTAAGATGGACAAGAAAGCAACCGCTGCAGCTCAGATAGAAGGTGCAGAAGTAGAGAAGGTGCAGGATAACAATGGTCTGGATGCCGTAAAGGTTTCATTCGACTCTGGCATTCTTTTCGGATTCAACTCTTCTGCCCTGAGTGACAATTCAAAGAAGTCTCTCACAGAGCTGGCAGGTATCCTGACAGAAGACAACACGACTGACATTGCTATCGTTGGTCATACAGACAAGGTTGGTACTTATGATGCCAATATCAAGGTATCTAACCAGCGTGCTGAGTCAGTGGAGAAGTTCCTGAAACAGTGTGGTGTACCCAGCAAGCAGTTCAAGACTGTAGAAGGTGTCGGTTACGACCAGTATGACGAGACCAAGACCGCAGCTGAGAACCGTCGCGTCGAGATCTTCATGTATGCCAGCGAGCAGATGATCAAGGATGCTGAAGCTGAAGCTTCACAGAATTAAAAAAAGCAGCTTCGGCTGCTTTTTTAATGGATACCATTTTCCATTATCTAAGTCTATCCGCTGCCCGTACCATGACTTCATCAGCATAGGTGGCACGGAAAGCGAGGTAATCGATAATGATGCAAACTAATGGTAAAGCCAATGCCCATCCCGGACGGAAGGAAGCGTTCAGGTCACTCTGCAACATATAGACAAACACTCCCACCGCTGCATAATAACCGATTAACAGCAAAGCACTGAACACAGTCATACGAACCTGTAGCATGCGGTTCTTATATAAGAATATGGTAGCGAATGTCACCACTGCATCCAGAAACAAGATGGCGAACAAGCCCCATGTGCTCTGGAAAGTGCCATCAGCCATAGTCAGTCCTTTCGGATTCAGCACATTGTCGAAAGCAGCACCTTCAACATGGAAGAAACCGATAGGAAACAACATGCTCACCACCAGCAGAGCGGTGATGAGCAGCCAGTAAAGGGTTTGAATGCGCTGTATCATTGCAGGTCGTCCATATTTTGCTTCTCCTTGGTAGGATTGCGATAGTAAATCTTTCCTTCCTTATACTCTTGCGTAGCAATCAGCGTAGGTTTAGGAAGCTTCTCATAGTAGCGTGAGATCTCAATCTGCTCGCGGTTCTCAAACACTTCCTCCAGATTATCATTATAAGAAGCGAACTCAGCCAGTTTCTTGGACAGGTCGTTCTTAATCTCCACACTAATCTGGTTAGCACGCTTGCCGATAATGGCAACTGTTTCATACACATTGCCAGTATCTTCGCACAATTTCACCACGTCTCTTGTCACAGTTGTGGTAGGTGCATTTGTTTTCTTGTAATCCATAAACTTAAAAAGCTATTTAAAATGTATTTTATTCTTCTCCAATCACTTCGTCTTCTTCAGGCAGACCTTTCAAGGCTTCTTCCGACTTCAGCAGCAACTCATCCGCCAGTTTCACATTAGCACTGTCAGGATATTCATTCTTAAAAGCATAGCACTCATCGACCGCATCACGATAACGGTCTGCCTTCCTGGAAAGCACACTGTTGACCGCCAGCTCATACTTGGCCTTCATGACCAGCAGGGAGAGGTCTTCCCGATACTTGGTATAGGGATAATCCTTCAACGCATTCTGGGCAGCTATCACGCAAGCCTGGTAGTTGTTACCCATATAGGTTCCCAAGTTGTAATACAGCTTGGCAGCATCGAATTCCTTCTCCACCAGTTTGTCCTGAGCCTCAAAGATGATGTCCTGAGCCTCCTCCTTATAGATGGAATTCGGGAAGAACTCCAGAAAGAGCTGCAACTCCTGAATAGCCTGATAAGTATCACTCTGGTCCAGCTGGGCCTCCGGGGTAGATATCCACAGTGCCTTGCCGGCATAGAACCTGGCACGTTCAGTGTAAACGCCTCTTGGATATGAGGTATAATACTGCTGGAACGACTGGGAGGCGATTGCATATTCCCTGTTGAGGTAATAACTCATGGCCAACATATATACTGACTCTTCACCGCGGTCTGAACCTTTCAAGATGGTTATCACGTCATTGAGCAGTGTGATTGACTTGGTATATTGTCCTGAGACGAAATACTCTTTAGCCGCCTCGTACATATAATCGTAGTCTTTCTCCTTCAGCTTGTGCTTGTAAAGGTTGGTGAAACTGCCGCATGACGACAAGGTCAGGGCTGTCAGCAACAATATGACGATATTTTTCTTCATGCCTAAATGGTAAAATCCACAATTGGGTGCAAAATTACTCATTATCCTTGAATAATGCAAAAAGTGTAACATTAAAAAATCAAAAACAAGTAAATACTTGTATATTTCACAGCCGTTATATATCTTTGTTTTTCCGTTTTTCCAAAAACTATAGTAATGAATAAATTTGAATTAACATCATCGTACAAACCTACTGGCGACCAGCCTGAAGCTATCAAGCAACTGACCGAAGGGGTACTGTCTGGAATGCCAGCCCAGACTCTTCTGGGTGTGACAGGCTCCGGAAAAACCTTTACCATCGCTAATGTCATAGCTAACGTGAACAAGCCTACCCTGGTGCTGAGCCACAACAAGACCCTGGCAGCACAGTTGTATGGCGAGTTCAAGAGTTTCTTCCCTAAGAATGCGGTGGAATACTATGTTTCTTACTACGACTACTATCAGCCAGAAGCATACATCCCGACCACGGACACTTACATAGAGAAAGATCTGGCTATCAACGAGGAAATAGACAAACTGCGTCTGGCTGCCACCTCTTCCCTGCTCTCTGGCAGGAATGACGTAGTGGTAGTCTCTTCCGTGTCCTGCATCTACGGTATGGGCAACCCTGCCGATTTCTACAACAACGTGATTGAGGTTAAAAGAGGTACGATGTTCAGTCGGAACGTCTTCCTTCGCCAACTGGTAGATAGCCTGTATGTGAGGAATGACGTGGACCTGAACAGGGGTAACTTCAGGGTGAAGGGTGACACTGTGGATATTTTCTTAGCGTATGCCGACCAAGTTTTACGTGTGGTGTTCTGGGGCGACGAGATTGACAGCATTGAGGAAGTGGATGCCATCACGGGACGAACGACTGGCTCTTTTGAAGACTACAAGATATATCCAGCCAACCTGTTTATGACAAGCAAGGACTCTACTCAGCGGGCCATTCATCAGATAGAGGATGACTTGCACAAACAGGTGCAATTCTTTGAGGAACAGGGGAAAATGACAGAAGCAAAACGCCTGCAAGAACGCGTTACATACGATATGGAGATGCTACGTGAGCTTGGGCATTGCTCAGGTATCGAGAACTATTCCCGCTATTTTGACGGAAGGGCTGAGGGAACTCGCCCTTACTGTCTGCTGGACTTCTTCCCGAAGGATTTCCTGATTGTGATTGACGAGAGTCATGTGAGTGTTCCACAGATCCAGGCTATGTACGGTGGTGACCGTGCAAGAAAGGAGAATCTGGTGGAATATGGTTTCCGCCTGCCTGCAGCTAAGGACAACCGTCCTTTGAAATTCGATGAATTCATGGAAATGGCGCACCAGGTGATTTATGTGAGTGCAACGCCTGCAGACTTTGAGCTTCAGCAGAGTGAGGGTATCGTAGTGGACCAAGTTATCAGACCTACGGGACTGTTAGACCCACGTATTGAGGTGAGACCAACTCAGAATCAGGTGGATGACCTGATGGAGGAGATTCAGCAGCGTGTGGAACGAGACGAACGTGTTTTAGTGACTACCCTGACGAAACGCATGGCCGAGGAACTGACTGAGTATCTGCTCGACAGAGATATCAGGTGTAACTATATCCACAGTGATGTAGATACGCTGGAACGTGTGAAGATTATGGCCGACCTGCGAGACGGCATTTATGACGTGCTGATCGGTGTAAATCTGTTGCGTGAAGGCTTGGACTTGCCTGAGGTATCGCTGGTTGCTATCCTGGATGCCGACAAGGAAGGCTTCTTGCGTGACCATCGTTCTCTGACACAGACGGTTGGGCGTGCCGCAAGAAACGTGAATGGTCTGGCTATCCTCTATGGTGACAAAATAACGAGAAGCATGCAGCTGACTATTGACGAGACGAACCGACGCAGGGAGAAACAGATGAGATACAACGAGGAGCATGGCATTACCCCTCAGCAGATTGTAAAGGCTAAGAACTTAGAAGTATTTGCTCCGAACATTGAGGCAACCGAGGAAGCGAAAGCTACCATCAGTCGCAAAAAGGATGAGCTCAAGGCTCCGAAACCTTATATCGAACAGGTTGGCACAACCAGTCTCGCCGCTGAGTCTCAAGTGCAGTATATGTCTCGCGAAGAATTGGAGAAACTGATTGCGAAAACCAGGAAACGTATGTATGACGCTTCCAAGCGGCTTGAATTCATTGAGGCTGCTCAATACCGTGACATGGTGCTGACCTTAGAAGTGGAGTTGGATAAGTTTAAAGAATGAAGAATGAAGAATGAAAAATGGAGAATGGAAAATGGAGAATGGAAAATGGAAAAAGTAGGAAGTAAGGGGAAACCCTACTCCCTACTCCTATTTTCCTTCTAAAAAACAATCAATATGCGAAGATAGGATATTTAACCATCACTTCATTGACATGAGCGCGAACTTTAGCGATTACCGCCTCATCCTCAGGTGCATTCAGCACAGTCTCAATGAGTTCAGCAATCTCAAGCATCAGTTCTTCCTTGGCACCACGGGTCGTGATAGCAGGAGTTCCCAGACGGATGCCTGAAGTCTGGAATGCACTACGGGTATCGAATGGCACCATATTCTTATTAGCTGTGATATCTGCAGCAACCAATGCCTTCTCTGCCACCTTACCAGTCAGGTCTGGATACTTGGTGCGGAGGTCAACCAACATTGAGTGATTGTCTGTACCACCTGATACGATGTGGAAACCACGATCAACCAATGCTTGAGCCAGAACAGCTGCATTTTTCTGCACTTGCTTCTGATATTCCTTAAACTCAGGCTGCAAAGCCTCGCCAAAGGCAACTGCCTTAGCAGCGATGACATGCTCCAGCGGGCCACCCTGGATGCCAGGGAACACTGCTGAATTCAGCAATGCAGACATCATCTTGATCTCACCTTTCTTGGTAGCCAAGCCCCAAGGATTCTCGAAGTCCTTGCCCATGAGGATAATACCGCCACGAGGACCTCGCAAGGTCTTATGAGTAGTAGAAGTCACGATATGAGCATATTTCAACGGGTTGTCGAGCAAACCTGCGGCAATGAGACCGGCAGGATGAGCCATATCAATCATCAGCAGCGCCCCCACCTCATCAGCAATCTTACGCATACGGGCATAATCCCATTCACGAGAATAGGCAGATCCGCCACCAATGATGAGCTTTGGCTTCTCTTCGAGAGCCAGACGTTCCATCTCGTCATAATCTACGCGGCCTGTCTCTTTATTCAGGCTATATGCGATGGGATGATACAGAATACCTGAAGTGTTGACGGCAGAGCCATGAGACAGGTGTCCACCCATGTCGAGGTTCAGTCCCATGAACTTGTCACCGGGATTCAGCACAGTCAGCAGTACGGCAGCGTTTGCCTGTGCGCCTGAATGTGGCTGTACATTCGCATATTCAGCGCCAAAGAGCTGCTTCACACGGTCGATGGCAATCTGCTCGCTCTGGTCCACCACCTCACAACCACCATAGTAGCGTTTGCCAGGATAGCCCTCAGCATACTTGTTGGTCATGCATGAACCCATAGCCTGCATTACCTGGTCACTCACAAAGTTCTCTGAAGCAATGAGTTCCATGCCTTTCAGCTGACGCTGGTGCTCTTGCTCAATCAGGTTGAAAATCAAATCGTCTCTTTTCATTATTTGCTATTTATTAATAAAACGGTTTGCAAAATTATAATTAATTGTCAGAACAGCCAAATTACTTCTTATTTTTCTCTACTGACCATCCGAACTTTCCTATCTTCTGTCCCAGACTGTAGTAACCGCCATGCACATACACCAGTGGATTAAACGAAGCCATATCAAACGCTCCTGACTCTGCATCTAAATATCCGGTATCCACACGAACATTCACCACATCTGCAATAAACATGTCATGAGAACCTAACGAGAGTATTTCCTTCACGCGGCACTCAATGCAGACAGGTGATTCCTCAATCAGAGGAGCGTTCACCACTGTACACTTGCCTGGCGTTAGATGCATCTCCTCAAACTTATTGTAGTCCCTGCCCGACCTCACGCCACACCAGTCAGTAGCCTTTGCCAGACGTTCCGAAGTGAGGTTGATGACAAACTCCATGTTCTTCTTGATGATGGCATGGGAATGGCGTTCAGGTCTCACGGATATGTAGCACATGGGTGGATTAGTACAGATAGTACCCGTCCACCCCACCGTAATGATGTTATATTCATCAGGGGTGCTTCCGCAACTCACCATCACCGCTGGCAACGGATAAATCAGCGTACCAGGCTTCCAGTCCTCCCTCATAATAATTGACAATAGATAATTGACAATTGAAAATGAATCACACCAGATGGATTTCCTTGCGGTGTTGCTCTTTCTCGCAGTAGTGGCACTTAATCACACAGTTATCCTTGTCTATCACCTTGAAGCGTGTAGGCATAGGCTCATTGTTGGTGATGCACTTCTGGTTAGAGCATTTCACGATGCCGATCAGTTCGTCTGGCAGTTGCAGCTGACGCTTCTCCACCACCTCGTAGTCGCGAATGATGTTCATCCTCACGTTAGGTGCCACCACAGCTATACGGTTGATCTCATCATCACTGAAAACCTTGTCAGCTATCTTGATGATACCCTTCTTGCCCAGCAATTTACTGTCGAGGTTGAAACCGATGGTAATATTGTTAGTCATGTGCTCCAGTCCCAACAGAGACACAACGGTAAAGAGCTTGTCGCTCGGTATATGGTCAATCACAGTGCCGTTCTTCAGTGCGGCCACCTGCAGTTCTTCTTTATTCTCTCTCATCGTCATTATTTATTAAAGGTATCCTTAACAGAGTTTACCATCCTCTCCACATTGTCCTTGAAGTTATTGATCACTCCCGGCAGATCGTCGGTGATGTTCTTCACAGCTCCACTCACCTTGTCTGTAGCCTCAATCCTCAAAGAGTCAGCCTTCACCTGCTCCAATGTGATGCCCAGCACATCACAGAGAATCGCCTCACGGGCATAGAGTCCGTTCTGAGCCTGCTGGAAATAGTAAGCCTTCTCATTTTGATCCACATCGTAAGCGATTTCATTCACACGAGGCAGCGGATGAAGGATACGCAAGTTAGGCTTGGTATGCTCCAGCATAGCGTTACGCAGGATATACACATTCTTCACACGTTCATATTCATCCAGATCGGTGAATCGTTCACGCTGCACACGAGTCATATAGAGAATGTCAGCGTCAGCGATGCTCTCTGCGGTAAAGTCCTTGTGTTCCACGAACTTGATGCCCTGTTCATGGCAGTAAATCTTATACTCTTCAGGCATACGCAGTTCGTCTGGAGCGATGAAGTGGAAGGTCGGGTTAAAATGGCGCATCGCCTGGATCAGCGAATGTACCGTCCGCCCATACTTCAGGTCGCCCACCAGATAGATCTGCAGATTCTCCAGAGTGCCCTGAGTCTTGTAGATGGAATACAGGTCGAGCATGGTCTGTGAAGGATGCTGGTGCGCCCCGTCGCCTGCATTCACCACAGGCACGTTGGTCACCTCACTGGCATATCTGGCAGCTCCCTCTAAGTAGTGTCGCATCACGATGATGTCAGCATAGTTGCTCACCATCTTGATGGTGTCATTCAGCGTCTCGCCTTTGCTGGAGCTGGTTGACATCGGGTCACTGAAACCTATCACTCGTGCTCCCAAGCGGTTGGCAGCCGTCTCGAAGCTGAGACGGGTGCGTGTGGATGGTTCAAAAAACAAGGTTGCCACCACTTTACCGTACAGCAAATGACGGTTGGGATGGTTCTCAAATTCCTTAGCCATCTCCAGCATGTAGAGAATCTTCTCACGCGTGTAGTCGGCTATGGTAACTAAACTTCTGTTCTCCATAAGATTATTCCGATTTTTCATTTAAATATCAATTGTACGAAAGAAGTGAGGTTCCTTCTCCACACCTTCCATTCGTGAGCGCCGGGATACTGCTCCCATACCACCCCTTTGTAACCATTGGCATCCAGCTTTTTCTTGAAGTCCAGCATACCGTCTATGCGGTTATCCTGCTCTCCGCAAGCCAAATAAATCACGTCAAAGCGATTGAACTTCTGAGGTGCAGAATACATACCGGGGAATAAAGCCTCCGCATCGAATGGAGCGCCACCGATGGCTGCAGAACCTATGAGGCCAGAAGAGAAGATACCCACGTTGGCAAACACATCCACATTCTGGAAAGCAATGAAGAACGACTGTCCGCCACCCATTGAGAGACCAGCCACTGCCCTGCCCTTGCGGTTCTTGATCACGTTGTAGTTCTTCTCAACGTATGGCAGGATATCAGCCACTAATGATGAATAGTTGTCGAAGTTGGAATTATATTTCTTCACGTTCTCTTTTACAGGAATACCCAGAGTCTGAGCCGCATACTGGTTCGGATTGCCATTAGGCATCACCACTATCATAGGCTTTGCCTTGCCTGCCGCAATCAGATTGTCAAGAATCTGACAAGTCCTGCCTAAGGTTGACCAAGCGTCCTCATCACCACCGCCTCCATGAAGCAGATAAAGCACCGGATATTTCACACTCTTGTTGCTTGGATCATAGCCTGCAGGCGTATAGACATACATACGGCGCATCATATCGTTTTCTGCAGAATAATACCACACATGCTCCACATCACCCGCCTTGCTGCTCTCCGCATAAAGGTCCGCAAAGTCACCCCGCACCAGGAAAGCATTCATATAACGGGAACCGTCACGCTGCACGAACACGTTCGAAGGGTCGAGCATCGTCACCCCGTCAACTACAATGTTGTAGGTGTATAGTTCAGGAGAAGGCTGAGGGACAGAAACGCTCCACACGCCAGTCTGATCCTGTGTCATAGGCAGCTTTGAGGGGTCATAGCCCAGCCAGGAAGCTGATACAGCCACCGTCCTGGCCTTGGGAGCCACAAAACGGAAAGTCACGCTGTCGTTCTTCAGTTCAGGCGACTTAACGCCTGCGCGGAACATCAGTGAATTCATTTCCTGCGCATTGGCAGTGAAACATGTCAGCAGGGCAACGGCCACTGCCATCAGTCTGAAATTCTTTTTCATGATGTAATTCGTTTATTGTTTTTGCAAAGATACAAAATGTATTCATTCCATTATAGAAAAAAACGACAAAAAACTTACTTAATGACACCTGGCAAGCGGCAGGCACCGTATTATCTACGGATATATTGCAGTGGCGGTATGCGGTCCTCTCACCATTAATAATAGAAAGACTACAACAAAGTATCAGGTCTGCAATTGGAGTTTTCCTATTTTTTAGCTACATTTGCGGCAAATTTCAATAACATGGACTTTATCAACGAATTGAACGAGGGACAGCGGAACGCGGTGCTGTATTGCGATGGACCATCGCTGGTGATAGCCGGAGCAGGCTCAGGAAAGACGCGTGTGCTGACCTATAAGATAGCTTATTTGCTGGAAGAGAAAGGATTTGACCCTTGGAATATCCTGGCACTGACTTTCACCAATAAGGCTGCAAGGGAGATGAAGGAACGCATAGCCAGACAGGTAGGAGGAAAGAGGGCGCAATATCTGTGGATGGGTACTTTCCACTCTATCTTCCTGCGAATTTTGCATTATGAGCATGAACACATCGGTTTTTCTTCAAACTTCACCGTGTATGACGCAGCAGATAGCAAGAGCCTGATTAAGACCATCATCAAGGAAATGAGCTTGGATGAAAAGGTCTATAAGCCCGGACTGGTGGAGGAACGAATCTCTAACGCAAAAAACAGGCTGATAACGCCACAGCAGTACCAGAATGATTACCAGCTTGGAGAAGCTGACCGTGACGCAAAGATTCCTGAAACCGGCGAAATTTACCTGAGATACTGGAACCGGTGCAGGCAGGCTAACGCAATGGATTTTGACGACCTACTGTTTCATACTTACCTGCTGTTCAAGAACCATCCTGAGGTGCTGGCAAAATACCAGCAGCAGTTCAAGTATATTCTGGTGGATGAGTATCAGGACACTAACTATGCGCAGCACTGCATCGTCATGCAACTGGCGGCTGAGCACCAGCACGTGTGCGTGGTGGGCGATGACGCACAGAGCATCTACTCTTTTAGAGGAGCTGAGATTGACAACATACTGAATTTCACGAAGATGTTCACTGACACGAAAGTGTTCAAGCTGGAACAGAACTACCGTTCTACGCAGACCATCGTGGAAGCTGCCAACAGCCTGATAGCCAAGAACCAAAGGCAGATTCACAAGGATGTATTCTCTGAAAAGGAACAAGGAGAACAAATCACCGTAACGGAGGCCTACAGCGACAATGAAGAGGGTGACATCGTGGGCAACAGGATAGCAAAACTGCATCGCAAGGAGCAGATTCCCTATAGCGAGATGGCTATCTTATATCGAACCAACGCTCAGAGCCGTATCTTCGAGGAGGTGATGCGCAAGAAGAACATTCCATACCGAGTGTATGGCGGTCTCTCATTCTACCAGCGCAAGGAAATCAAGGATGTGATAGCATATTTCCGCCTGGTGGTAAACCCTAATGACGAGGAGGCATTCAAGCGTATCGTGAATTATCCGGCACGAGGAATAGGTGACACCACCGTGAGCAAGATAACGGGAGCGGCATCAGCTTTTCAGGTGAGTCTCTGGGATGTGATTTCCGATCCAACGGCATATAACCTGAACGTGAACAAGGGCACTCTTACCAAGCTGGAGAACTTCCGCACACTGATAAACGCCTTCATCACGAAGGTACAGGACACTGATGCCTACGAACTGGGCACTGCCATCATCAAGGCATCGGGAATCATGGCTGAAATCATGCAAGACAGAACGCCTGAGAACATGAGCCGGCAGGAGAACATTGAGGAACTGGTGAACGGCCTGCAGGACTTCACTCAGACGCATCGTGAGGAGGATAACGAGCACATATACCTGACAGACTACCTGAGCGAAGTGTCTCTGCTGACGGACCAGGATTCTGACAACAGCACGGATGACTCAAAAGTGACCATCATGACCATACATTCAGCCAAAGGACTGGAATTCGGCACCGTATTCGTGGTGGGTATGGAGGAAAACCTGTTCCCCAGCCCCATGTGTAGCAATTCCATAAAAGGACTGGAGGAAGAACGTCGTCTGTTTTATGTAGCCATTACCCGTGCCGAGCAGCACTGTTTCCTCAGCTACGCAAAGTCTCGCTTCAGGTATGGCAAGATGGAATTCTCCACTCCCAGCCGGTTCCTGCGTGACATAGATTCGAGATTCCTGCACTTCGAGCATCAGGACACAGATTTTGCCAAGCCTTCTTTCCGCAAGACCAATTCCTTCGGCAGGTGGGACTATGTGCCTGGAGAAGAATACATTGACAGATTACACACAGCCAGCAGCAAGCGATACTGGGATGAAGAGAAGCCTCAGACAAGACCAGTGGTCAGACCTCAATCCACCTTCAATACCCAACGTTCATTAAAGCGTGTAAACAGTGCCTTGGTCAGTCCGACATCACCTACAGGACCAGCCCCATCAGTCAGTGCAGGCCAGCGCATACAGCATGAGCGCTTCGGCATTGGTGAGGTATTGAAAGTGGAAGGCAGCGGCGATAACACCAAGGCTACCATCCGCTTCCAGAACGCAGGCGAGAAGCAGCTGTTGCTGCGATTCGCCAGGTTCAAGGTGATTTCCTGATTACTGGCTTACTCCTTTCATAGAGAGTGAGATGCGGTTTCGTCGCCTATCCACATCGGTCACCTTCACCTTGACATGCTGGTGAAGCTTCACCACCTGCGTAGGGTCACTCACAAAGCGGTCTGCCAACTGAGACACATGCACCAGTCCGTCTTGATGCACACCGATATCTACAAAGGCTCCGAAGTTGGTGATATTAGTCACGATACCAGGCAGTTCCATACCCACCTGCAAATCGTTGATGGTATTCACGCGACTGTCAAACTCAAAAACCTCAATCTCCTTGCGAGGGTCTCTGCCAGGCTTTTCCAGCTCTGACATGATGTCTGTGAGCGTAGGTAGGCCTGTTTCTTCAGTGATATATTTGCGGATATCAATCTGCTGGCGCTTAGACTTATCTTTCATCAGTTCTGAGACAGAGCATCCGCAATCCTTTGCCATAGCTTCCACCAGATGATAGCTTTCAGGATGCACGGCACTGTTGTCTAACGGGTTGTCACTGCCTGTAACACGTAAGAAACCCGCACATTGTTGAAAAGCAGCAGGTCCCAGACGAGGCACCTTCTTCAGGTCGCTACGGCTTTTGAACGCACCGTGCTCTTTGCGGTAATCCACGATATTCTGCGCCAGAACCGGGCCCAGTCCACTCACGTAAGTAAGCAGGTGTCTGCTGGCCGTATTTACATCCACACCCACCAGATTCACACAGCTCTCCACCGTCTGGTCAAGCTTCTGCTTCAGCTTACTCTGGTCCACATCATGCTGATACTGCCCCACTCCAATGCTTTTAGGATCAATCTTCACCAGTTCTGCCAGCGGGTCCATCAGTCTTCTTCCGATAGAGACGGCACCACGAACGGTTACATCCTGATTGGGAAACTCATCACGGGCAATCTTTGAGGCAGAATAGACAGACGCCCCGTCTTCACTTACCACGTAAGCCTGTACCTCATTATGGAAACGGATAGACTTGATGAAGGCACAAGTCTCACGACTGGCTGTTCCATTGCCAATGGCAATCGCCTCCACACGATATTGCTCCACCAGTCTTGCCACCGTCTTCATGGCCATGACACGCTGATCCTTAGGTGGATGCGGATAAATAGCCTCGAAATGAAGCAAGTTTCCCTGTGCATCCAGACAGACCACCTTGCATCCCGTGCGGAAACCAGGGTCAATACCCATCACACGTTTCTGCCCCAGCGGAGCGGAAAGCAGCAGCTGACGCAGATTCTCTGCAAATACCTGAATGGCCTCTTCATCCGCCTTCTCCTTGCTAAGTGAGGCATACTCATTCTCTATGCTGGGCTTGAGCAAACGTTTATAAGCATCAGTAGCCGCTTCCCCAACCAAGTCGCTGCAAGGGCCGTTACCCCTCACGAACTGTCTGTGCAAAGACTCTATGCATTGATCATCGTCTGGCGAGATACTCACACGCAGCACACCAGCCTCCTCGCCTCTGCGCATAGCCAGCAGGCGATGGGAAGAACAACGCTTCAAAGGTTCGCTAATATCAAAATAATCACGGAATTTGGCGGCTTCCTCTGTATCTTCCTTGCCCTTCACCACCTTAGACGAAATAGTCGCCTGACGGTTGAAGAACGACCTGACACGCTGACGGGCCGTCTCTTGCTCACTGATATGTTCGGCAATGATATCCTGGGCTCCTTTTAATGCAGATGCTACATCTTTCACATCGCCTTTCACGAACTTCTCTGCCAGACGTTCTGGATGGCTGTCACGCTGCTGCATAATCATCACTGACAGAGGCTCAAGTCCTGCCTCACGGGCCACCTGGGCCCTTGTCCTGCGTTTAGGTTTATAGGGTAGGTATATATCCTCCAGTTCCACAGCATCCCATGAGCCGTCTATGCGTTTTTTCAGTTCATCAGTCAGCTTTCCTTGTTCTTCAATCGTCTTTAGGATGGTTTCCTTGCGCTTGGCCAGTTCCTTATATGACTGCAGAAGGTCGTTTATCTGCCCTATCTGCACCTCATCCAATCCTCCTGTACGCTCCTTACGATAACGGGAGATAAACGGTATGGTAGAACCTTCCTCCAAGAGTTCCAGCGCATTCGAGACACCTTTATCTGCAAGTCCCAGTTTGCTGGCTATCAATTTTGTAAATACATTTTCCTTTATCATTACTTCATCAGTTTTAAACGTAAACTATTCAGTACCACACTGACACTGGAGAATGCCATCAAGGCACTGGCCCACATCGGTGTAATCTGGAAATCGTAGCCGAAGACATAAAGCAGTCCTGCAGCCAGAGGGATGCACACTAGGTTATAGATGAATGCCCAGAACAGGTTTTCGTGAATCATAGTCACTGTCTGTTTGGAAAGCCTGATGGCATCAGGAATACGCCTAAGGTCTGATCCCATCAAGGTGACTTGTGCCACATCCATCGCCACATCCGTGCCTCGCCCCATGGCGATGCTCACGTCAGCAGCCGCCAAAGCCTGCGAATCATTGATGCCGTCGCCTACCATTGCCACTTGCCTGCCCTCGCTCTGCAGCCTGCGCACCAGGTCTTCCTTGTCCTGTGGCATCACCTTACTCTGGTAATGAGCGATACCTGCTTTCTCAGCCCAATAGCGGGCAGCTTCATCCTTATCACCACTCATCATATATACTTCCACCCCTTGGCTCTGCAAGTCATCCATCGCCTCACGGGCATGGGGTTTCAGTGTCTCACGCTCTTCCAAAGACAGGCTGTCGGCCTTGGTGAAATCCACATCCTTATTAGGCTCAGTAAGCGTGCCAGTCTTGTCAATCACCATCGCATTCACACGCCTCATGTTCTCTAATGCCGTAGCGTCTTTCACCAGAATATTCTTTTGAGCCGCCTTACCAATGCCAACCATCAAGGCTGTAGGCGTAGCCAGTCCCATAGCACATGGGCAGGCGATGACCAATACTGAAACGGCGGAAAGGATAGCCCTTGGCAATTGATCCATGCCTCCTAATACCAACCATAACATAAAGGTAAGCAGGGAGATAGCGAACACCGTAGGGACAAATACGAGGGCAATCTTATCTACAGTTCGCTGAACAGGTGCCTTGGAGCCCTGTGCCTGCTGCACCATCTTGATGATACCTGCCAATACAGTACCCTCTCCCACTTCCTGGGCCTCAAAGCGGAACGTACCTTGCTTGACAATCGTGCCAGCAAGAACCTTATCGCCAACATTTTTCTCTACCGGTGTGGGTTCGCCACTTATCATGGATTCGTCAATATAAGCCGTTCCTTCCGTCATCACTCCATCTACAGGCACTTTCTCACCTGGTCTCACTTCCAGAATATCCTCCTCTTGTATAGTAGATAACGGCACTTCAGATAGTTCCCCCATCATCCATACTCTGGCAGTCTTAGGTTGCAAGCCCATCAGTGCACGAATGGCAGAAGCCGTGCCGTTCTTGGCACGCTCTTCCAACAATCTGCCTGTAAGCACAAACGTAATAATCATCACGGAAGCGTCATAATAAGTATGCCACTCAATGCCCCTGGCTCCCCAGAAGCTATCACCCCAAAACGTATTGAATACACTGAACAGGAATGATACACAAGTGGACAAAGCTACCAGCGAATCCATATTAGCAGATCCATGCTTCAGCTGCATCCATGCAATACTATAGAACTGCCTGCCACAATACAGCAGGTTGACAATGGATATAGTCATCATCAGTAAATTGGCAGCCAACGAATTATCCATGGAAATCCATCCCATTGACACTGCCATACAGCACACGGCCAATACCCAAGAGACGATGACTTTCCTACGAAGGTTAAGATAGCTTTGCTGCTCAATCGCCACAATATCACGGTCTTGCTCTATCACCAGGTCATAACCGATTGACTCTACCTCTTGCTTCATCTGTCGTAGAGTTATGACCTCCGGGTCATATTCCACCAAAGCAGAGCGACCAGGCAGAGAAACGGCACAAGAACTGATACCGTTCAGTGAATTCAGTTTTTTCTCCACATGAGCTGAACATACGGCACACATCATGCCAACAACCGGTATAGTTTGTTTTTTCATCCTAATCAAAGTTAAAATATAGGTGCAAAGATAGGCAAATTCGACGTTTTTACATAAATTTGTAGCAATTTATTGAATATAATATGTCGATACACAAACTTTGTTGCATAGGATACATCACAAATGACACAATCGTAACGCCAGATAATACTACGTCTTTGCCAGGCGGCACCGCATGGTATTTTGCCAAAGCCATCAAACAGCTATCTACAGACGACTTTTTGTTAGTGACAGCCGTTGAAGAAGAGCAACAGCCTGTCATCGAAGAACTACGTGGCGAAGGGATTGATGTGATTACCATCCCCACTCGCAGGTCTGCTTGTTTTGTGAACATTTATGATGGCAACCTTAATTCCCGTAAACAGCGTGTCACAGCACAGCCAGATCCTTTTACCATAGAATCTTTGCAAACCATTGATGCTGACATAATTCATCTGGGCAGTCTGCTGCACGATGATTTTTCAGCAGATGCCATCAAATTACTTTCCAGCAAAGCCACGCTCAGTGTTGACGTCCAGGGATTCCTCCGAAAGGTTTCCGACGAACAAGTACAACATATTGACTGGGAAGAGAAACGTGAGTTGCTTCCTTATATTCATACGCTGAAAGCAAATGAAACAGAAATGGAAGTTCTGACAGGAACAAGCGACCCCTATGAAGCAGCTTTGATATTGAAAGACCTGGGCGTGAAAGAAGTGATACTGACATTAGGTGACAAAGGCTCCCTCATCTACCACAGGGGACAGTATCACGACATACCTGCCTACCCTACACTCTCTCTGGTAGATGTTACCGGATGCGGAGACACCTATATGGCAGGTTACCTGCTGCAAAGGTCGCTGGGCAAGGATGAAGACGAGGCAGGCAGGTTTGCCGCTGCCATGTGTACCGTAAAATTGCAAGACTATGGACCATTCAACAGCACGGAAAAAGTTGTACGTAGAATCATGAGTTCTTCATACTAAAAATATTCAGCCTGAATGTAGGATGAAACAAAATAATTCATTATCTTTGCGGAAATTTAAAGAAGGAACTTTAATAACAATCTTTTAAATAAAAGAAATAATATGAAAATTGAAAAAATTGTAGCTCGTGAGATTATCGATTCACGCGGCAACCCAACCGTTGAGGTTGATGTTGTATTGGAGAATGGTGTTTTAGGTCGTGCAGCTGTTCCATCTGGTGCTTCTACCGGTGAGAACGAAGCTCTGGAACTTCGTGACGGTGATAAGAGCCGTTTCGGTGGCAAGGGTGTTCTGAAGGCTGTTAAGAACGTAAACGAAGTGATTGCTCCTGCATTGAAGGGCGACTGCGTATTCAACCAGCGTGCTATCGACCACAAGATGCTGGCTCTGGACGGTACTCCTACCAAGAGCAAGCTGGGCGCTAACGCTATCTTGGGTGTTTCTCTGGCAACAGCTAAGGCTGCAGCTAATGCTCTGTGCATGCCTCTGTACCGTTACATCGGTGGTTGCAACACCTTCACTATGCCTGTTCCTATGATGAACATCATCAACGGTGGTGCTCACTCAGACGCTCCTATCGCATTCCAGGAGTTTATGATCCGTCCTGTAGGCGCTCCTAATGAGAAGGAAGCTATCCGCATGGGTGCTGAAGTATTCCACGCTCTGGCTAAACTGCTGAAGAGCCGTGGCCTGTCAACCGCTGTTGGTGACGAGGGTGGTTTCGCTCCTGCACTGAACGGTATTGAAGATGCTCTCGACAGCATCTGCCAGGCTATCAAGGATGCTGGTTATGAACCAGGCAAGGACGTTCGCATCGCTATGGACTGCGCTGCTTCTGAGTTCGCTATTCAGGACGAGAAGGGCAACTGGTTCTACAACTACAAGCAGCTGAAGAACGGCAAGCAGAAAGATCCTAACGGCAAGTGCCTGAGCGCTGACGAGCAGATCGCTTATCTGGAAGAACTGATTACCAAGTATCCTATTGACTCTATCGAAGATGGTCTGGATGAGAATGACTGGGACAACTGGGTTAAACTGACCGCTAAGATCGGTGACCGTTGCCAGCTGGTTGGTGATGACTTGTTCGTTACTAACGTGAAGTTCCTGCAGAAGGGTATCGAGATGGGTGCTGGCAACTCTATCCTGATCAAGGTTAACCAGATTGGTTCTCTGACTGAGACTCTGGATGCTATCGAGATGGCTCACCGTCATGGCTACACCACTGTGACTTCTCACCGTTCTGGCGAGACAGAGGATACTACTATCGCTGACATCGCTGTGGCTACTAACTCTGGTCAGATTAAGACTGGTTCTATGAGCCGCACAGACCGTATGGCTAAGTACAACCAGCTGATCCGTATTGAGGAAGAACTGGGTGATGACGCAGTTTACGGTTACAAGAAACTGAAATAATCCAATCTTTATTTTCATAACCTATTTAGAGACGGGGCATCAGCCCCGTCTCTTTTGTCTTCTGAAACACATAACTGGTTTATGAAAGATTTCGCAGCTATTGATTTTGAGACAGCTAACAATGAGCGATCTTCTGTTTGCTCAGTAGGAATAGTTATCGTACGCAATGGAGAGATTGCAGATTCATTCTACTCTCTTATCCTGCCAGAGCCAAACTATTACAACTACTGGTGCTCACAAGTGCATGGCCTCTGTCGTGAAGATACTGACGACGCACCCGTATTTCCCAAGGTTTGGGCTCAGATAGAGCCACTGATAGAAGGTCTGCCGCTCGTGGCCCACAACAAGCCTTTTGACGAAGGATGTCTGAAAGCAGTGTTTCGTGTGTATCAGATGGACTATCCGGATTATGAGTTCCACGACACTCTTTGTGTTTCAAGACGTGCATTCCCCTATTTGGCAGACCACAAGCTTGACACCGTTGCAGCGGAATGTGGCTATCAGTTAGAGAAACATCACCATGCCCTCGCTGATGCTGAAGCCTGTGCCTGGATTGCCAGGGAAATTCTGTAAACAAAAAAAGCCAGAAGGTTTTTACATCCTCCTGGCTATCTTATCATAAAAAAACACTCACTTCATATTACATCTGAGGAAGTTCAAGCCATTTCACATAGCAGAAGTCCTGACGGTGAGGAAGTTCCTTGTTCTTAGGATACATACGGATGGCACTCTTGTACTGACCGAAACGGTTTGG
This sequence comes from Bacteroidaceae bacterium, assembly GCA_017471185.1. GTDB lineage: Bacteria > Bacteroidota > Bacteroidia > Bacteroidales > Bacteroidaceae > Bacteroides. The sequence continues at coordinate 12,596 of JAFUVZ010000007.1, read as the reverse complement.
AGCCAGAACAGCCTCAAAGATATAGTTATTTCCTTCACGCCCTGTAAGCTCCAATGGTTCAACGCTATATACGCGTTCCTCACCTTCCTTATCTACATAGACATTTACTTTCTCCAGACCTACAGCATCGTCAAGTCCCTGCTCGTTGATGACATATTTCAAGTGATACTTCTTTCCAGCTTCAATGCCTGTCGCAGGAAAATCCCATGAGCAGGAGACTACACTGATAGCGTCCCAACGCTCAGCCACATCTTCCTTCCATTGTGCTATATCCTTAGCCAGACGGAAGTTGTCCTTAGCTATAGCTTTGAAACGCTTGGCTTCCTTATTATAGAACTTCTCATAATAATCGTCAAGCTGACGCTTCATGGTATAGTGAGGAGCAATCTGAGCAATGGAATTCTTAATGACCTTTATCCATCCCTTAGAGATGCCCTTCTTATCCTTATTGTAATATAATGGTATAATTTCATTCTCCAACAAACCATAGATAGTAGCCGCGTCAAGCTGATCCTGGTGAGCCTGGTTCTGATAAGTACGCTTCTCTGTAAGAGCCCATCCGGCACCTTCACGGTAACCTTCAAGCCACCAGCCATCCTTAACACTGAGGTTAACGACACCATTCATCTCAGCCTTCTCACCAGATGTACCAGATGCTTCCAATGGACGCGTAGGAGTATTCATCCAGATATCAACACCGCTCACAAGACGACGGGCCAACAAGTAGTCATAATCCTCGAGGAAGATAATCTTGGCGAGGAATTCTGGACGCTGTGAAATCTCGAAAATCTTCTTAATCAAGCCCTGACCTGCTCCGTCAGCAGGATGTGCCTTACCAGCAAAGAGAAATATTACCGGATGCTTTGGGTCATTTACTATCTTATTCAGGCGATCAAGGTCGGTGAACAGCAAATGAGCACGCTTATAAGTAGCGAAACGACGGCAGAATCCTATCACCAGTGCGTTAGGATTGATGTTTTCCATCAGTTTCACTACGCGTGACGGATCACCCTGATTTTTCAGCCATGTTTCACGGAACTGCTGCTGTATATAATCGAAGAGCTTCTTCTTCAGCTTCATACGTGTTTCCCAGATTTCTTCATCAGGACAATTGTAGATACCATGCCAGATCTCTTCGTTTGACTGATCAACCAAGTGTTTCTCATCAAAATACTTAGCGTAGAGAGTACGCCATTCTGTAGCACACCATGTAGGGAAATGCACACCGTTAGTAACATATCCTACGTGATTTTCCTGAGGGAAATAGCCATTCCAGATAGGAGCAAACATCTTCTGACTTACCCAGCCATGAAGCATGGACACACCATTTACCTCCTGGCAGGTGTTGCAAGCAAAGGTTGACATACAGAAACGCTCACCATGGTCATTAGGATTGGTACGCCCCATGCCGATAAACTCATCCCAAGAGATTCCCAGTCTTTGCGGATATCCACCCATGTACTTGCCAAACAAGCCTTCGTCAAAGTAGTCATGACCCGCAGGAACGGGAGTATGAACGGTATAGAGTGAAGAAGCGCGAACCAACTCCATTGCCTGGTTGAAGGTAAGGCCATCTTCCTCTATGTAGTCACACAGACGCTGCAAGTTGCAAAGAGCGGCATGTCCTTCGTTACAATGATAAATATCTTTCTTAATACCAAGTTTCTTAAGCAGCAGCATACCGCCTATGCCAAGCAGGATTTCCTGCTTAAGACGGTTTTCCCAGTCGCCACCATAAAGGGCATGGGTGATTGGCTTATCAAATTCTGAGTTCAACTCATTATCAGTATCAAGCAGATACAGCTTTACACGGCCTACATTCACACGCCACACATAAGCATGAACCTGATAATTGTTATATGGAACATCAATAACCAAGGGATTACCATTCTCATCAAGCTGACGCTCAATAGGCAGACTGCCAAAATTCTGAGTCTCGTAGTTGGCAATCTGCTGTCCCTCCATATTGAGGCTCTGCGTAAAATAGCCGAAACGATAAAGGAATCCTACAGCACACATGTCCACATTTGAGTCAGAAGCTTCTTTCACATAATCTCCTGCCAGCATACCCAGACCACCACTATAAATCTTCAAAGCAGAATGGATGCCATACTCCATACAGAAATATGCCACTGAAGGACGGGCGGTATCAGGCTTAACTTCCATATATTCACGGAACTGGCCATAAACGTTTTTAATGCGCTTCATCAAAGGCTTATCTTTAACAATCTCTTCCTTGCGGGCGAAAGTAAGACGCTCCAGCAACATGACAGGATTGTGCTTCACCTCATGATATATCTCCGGATCAAGGTCACGGAACAAATCCCGTGCCTCATAATTCCATACCCACCACATATTGTGGGCAATCTCGTCCAAACACTTCAGTTGCTCTGGGAGACTTGACTTAACGATCAATTCTTTCCACTGAGGATTGTTTGCATAATCAGCCTTAATTTTCATGTGTAAAAACTTGTTTATTATAAATAATGCTTATTGAATTACAAATTGTTGCGCATACGGTCATGTGCTTTACGAAGAGCGATATCATATGCTTCATAATAATAGGTGATGAAATGTTTCCAGAGAGCTTTCTCTGCGATAGATGCAGCCTTACGGCGGGCTAACTTGACCTGGCTTTTGTCTAATGTTGTATAGTTCAGCACCGTATTACTAACCGCATCTACCACTTCATGATAGTTGTAATCAGATCGGTGTACAACTTCCACACCATCTGACAAGCCTTTTACTTTATCCATATCCTTGACCCAAAGGCCAAAGCCAGCCAAATCAGTTGTAATGGTCGGCACATGAAAAGCAACACTCTCCAACGGTGTATATCCCCATGGCTCGTAATAAGACGCATAGACACTGATGTCATTTCCCATCATCAGGTCATAATAATGCTTGTCTAATAAACCATCATCACCATTCAGGTAACTCGGAACAAAAATTACTTTCACTTTATCCTGAGGGTCATTGTGCATTCCTAAATAATGCATCATACCCAACACTTTGTCTTCTCCCATATTATGGAGCCAATGTGTGATGTACGGCTGTGCAAGAGGGGTATCAAACTCCTCATGTGAAGAGAGTCTGTGCTGAAGGTCAGAACGTGGTTCCTGAGTCCATCCGGGAACATTGATGAACGCCAGCACCTTCTGATTTAACAAAGGACTCTTATTCAAGCGGTGCATGGCATCTATAAAGACATCAATACCCTTATTCTTAAACTCGTAGCGGCCACTTGTACCCACAATAAGCGTATTGTCATCAAACGTTTCACCCAACAAGCAGTTAGCTAATCGCAGCAAGCTCTTACGTGCACGTTTCATTTTGCCTATGAAAGTAGCCCCCTTAGGCACAAAATCATCTTCAAAGCCATTCATCAAGACCACATCTGCAGGCTTGTCTAACAGCTCTTTACATTCAGTGTTTGTAATTTCACTGACAGTTGTAAAACAGTCAACGAAATGAGCCGTCTGTTTCTCAATGGAATGTTTCGACTGCATATTCAGTTCAGCAGCCATTTGGTCACCATTATATGCAAACAGATAGTCATAGAGCGGTTTATTATTGCCAGCGATAGAACGGCCGATTGACGTTGCGTGAGTGGTAAAGACAGTAGCAATCTCTGGAACATTCTTGCGGATATAGAGTGCCGCCATACCAGTCATCCATTCGTGAGCCTGAAAAACAACATTGTCGGTCACAGAGACATTATAACGGTAAAAACTTTCTACGACTTTACCTGCGGCTATGGCAAACATACTGCTTTCATCATAATCTCCATAAGCATGTAGAGAATCAACCCCAAAATCTTCCCAAATATGGGCATAAATCTCATTCTTCTTGGCAAAGAAAGGCATAAAATCCACCAGAATGACAACAGGATCACCTGGTATATTCCAACGCCCTACTCTTACATTCAGACCATCATGATGTATGGCATAGTCACGCCAACTTGAAAACAATGAACTGGATTCGATAAAAGTAGGATTCTCTTTACCCTGCCATATATCAGGTCCTACAAAAATGATTCGGTTGCGCAAGCGTTCTTGCAGAGTCTTGGCTCTCGTCGAAAGTACAGTATATATACCACCAACCTTATTGCACACCTCCCAACTCGCTTCAAAAACGTAATCAGGGGTCAGTAATTCTTGATTCATAATGCAGCATTATAATTTGACCGCAAAATTACACATAATTCTTGAATTAATAGTTATAGTTACTAAAAAAAGCCCGTTTTTTAGGTACGAAATATAATTTTCCTCCTAAAAAACGGGCGGATATGCCAAAACTAAGGCGATGGCTTAATTATACCATCAAAGCTGCAATCAATGCCAAGATAGCATAGAACTCAGGGAGAGCGCAATAAATCATGGTATTTACCATTACATCATGACCCTGAGCGATGCCATTGATACCATTAGCAGCAACCTGTCCCTGACGAATAGCAGAGAAAAGGCAGATGAAACCTACAGCTGCGCCAACACCCAACATGAGTAAACCCTGCTGAGAGAAATCACGGCTGATTGACATCAGGAAAGCTACGAAACCATACAGACCCTGCGTAGAAGGAAGAGCTGAAAGAATCATGAAGCTTGCTGATTTTGAAGGGTCTTTCTTCAAACCTGCTTCTGCAGCATTACCAGCGATAGTCGTTCCATAACAACTGCCAATACCAGATAAAGCCAACATAAGGCCTAATCCGATGTAACCTAAAAGTACATTTACATCCATAATGTTTTAATTTTTATTTGTTATTAATTTTTTGTTATTATTTCCAAATTATTTCCTATCAATTCTTGCGAATGGGTTATAGAGAACACCTGTTCCTTCGTAACCTGAATTCTTAAAATACTCAACGAAATTCAAACGCAACGGATGAACGAAAGCACTGATGCAAGACATGGCTATGTTAAAAGCATGACCCAACACCAGGATGATACAGCAGAGCACCCATCCAGGAATTCCACCTGTTGACTCCTGAACCATCAGGCCCAAAGAGTTGAACACACCGCCAAGCATACCGCCAGCCAAGCCCAATGCGTAAAGACGCATATAGGAAAGGATATCACCCATCAAGCCTGTTGCCATATTGTAAGTGTCCCACACACCGGCACCAATGTTAACGAACACATTACGATGCAAGTCGTTAAGCAGGTAAATACCTATAGCAGCTATACCTCCTATTGCAATCATAGCCCATTTAGAGATATCTTCAGGTATCAAGTTGAGGAACATAAATGTACCCACAATCGTGCCACAGCCTATCAGTAAAAACCAGCCCCAAGCACCCAAAGCGTTCTTGAAACCGAAACGCGAGGTCTGCACCAAAGCCTTAATGAGCATTGCCACGATTGTATGGAAGACACCAATGCCAAGTGCGAGAACCATCTGCTTGTCATAAGTACCGCCAGCTACATTAATCTTACCAGAAATCATGAATGATTTCAGACCTTCTGGTACCCAAGTTGCCTCATAAATATTGACACCAAAGAAAGTACCTAACACAGTACCGAAGATTGCAGTGAACACACCTAAAGATATCACCAGATTCATCATGCCGCGCATATCTGGCATTTTCTTCTTCAGAATTATGCCTAAAGCAATGAGTACGAGACCATAACCCGCATCACCCAAACAGAATGCAAAGAACAAAGAGAAGAATGGCGCAATTAATGGCGTTGGGTCAAACTCTGTATAAGAAGGCATACCATACATATTGGTAAGAGTCTCATACATCTTCACAAACCAATTATTCTTCAACTTTATCGGAGGGTTATCACCTTTTTGAACATCACGTATCTCATAATATACGCTGCTACCGTCCAAATAACTCCTAACAGGTTCTTCACACTCAACAGGTATCCAACCTTCCATAAGCATGACTGCACCTTCTGCCTGAGGCTCTCCGTCAAGTCGGACCTTTATCAGGTCTATCTCTCCATCAAGCTCCTTGTTATATTGCTGCAAGGTGTTAAAGTTTGCCACACAGAATTTTGTCAGTTCATCCTTAGCCGAAGCCAAAGCATCCTGAGTCATCGCTTTCTTGCTTTCAAGTTGGCTAAGACTCAACTCTGGCATACGCAAAGGCTCAATATCCAGTTTTACCGGCTCATGAGAAATAGTCAGGAAACTGATTCTGCCCACCGCCTTGTCGATGGTCACAATATCACAGACTTCTTCCCACTTGGGGTTGAACTCTCGTTCTGAGCAGGCATAGAACTGTACGTAATAACCTGCTTCTTCAAGTTTACGAATAGACTGCCAGTCAAAATCGCCCCAAACAGACATTTCCGCAATCTCTTTTTCAAGAGAAGGCAACTGCTGGTTAAGGTTAGCAATATGATTGTTCAGTTCAGCATATTGGTTCAACAAGTCAGATACCGGCAGTTCACGATGAATAGTTTCATCGGCTTTCTCCTTTATCTTAAACGACATGTCTTTCAATACTTCCTTATACTGAGCGCGTTTTGACAGAGAATTCTGTAAATCATCATTCATTAGACCTGTCTGCCTCTCCTGGACATGAATCACTCCCAGCTCACGAATCTGAGATAGGAAAGTCTCATAATCCTGATGATAAATCAAGAATGTGAGTTTCTTCATTTTACTAATCATGACTCGGCCTCCTTTCTTGCTTCCTGATGAGCTTTCATGATTTTCTGAGATGACTTGGAAAGATTCTCTTCATCTTCCATGAATCGTTTAATCTTTCTGATAGCATCTTGATAACCAGGAATCTGCACCTTCTCGAAGAGGTTCACCTTCTGAGTGGTCTTCTTACGAGCATGCTCAAGCAGATTCAGTTTAGCAACGACAAATTCCCTTTCAATGGCTGTCTGAGCCAGTCCCTTCAACAGAGTGATACCGTCAGCATACCATTTTGGCGTGTTAAACAGACTGTATTTTTTGACATCAAAATCAACATTGTTCAACACTGGTACACGCACACCGGCAATTTTCTTAACAGAAAGCTGAACATCCTTTACATTAATAAGTGATGCATCAAACTCACTCCACAGAGCAAACATGGCCTCATAAGCTTGAATCCCTTTTTCTAACCCCTCTTCCAGTCTGACAGCATCGTCTTTACAACGCTTGACTTCCATACGCAACGCACTCTCCTTATTTTTAATAATAGGTAAAGTGCGCTGACGCACCTTCAGCTGTTTCTCCAACTGCTGAAGAGAGGTCTTGTTATATTGAAACTTGATAGCCACTTTTCTTCAATTATTAGAGTTAATTATTTTGGCCAATGCTGGTCAATGAATTCTTTCTTAATGTTAACCTCTTCTGGACGGAAATACTTGCCAAACAATCCCCAAGTCACGTCAAGCATCTCTGTAGTATCGAGATTCACGTCAATCGCCAGCAATTTATCAGAATAATCCTTTGCAAACGCTAACGTACGCTCATCATAGTCTGTAAGGTCAAAACCGTTCTCCATTTTGGTCTTCGCGTTAGCAGCGTCAGCATACAGACGTACAGCAGCATTCATTACCTGAGGATGGTCTTTTCGTGTCTTCTTACCACTTACATTCTGTTTCAGACGAGACAATGAGCGGAATGGGTCAACAATAACCTTGCCAATGTCGCTATCACGACGCAAGAACAACTGACCTTCCGTAATATAACCAGTATTATCAGGAACAGCATGAGTTATATCGCCACCAGACAATGTAGTCACAGCAATAATGGTGATAGAACCACCTGTTGGGAACTGTACAGCCTTCTCATAAATCTTTGCCAAGTCAGAATAAAGAGAACCTGGCATTGAGTCCTTAGAAGGAATCTGATCCATACGGTTTGAAACGATAGCTAATGCATCTGCATATGAGGTCATATCAGTAAGCAGTACCAATACAGCTTCATTTTTCTCAACTGCGAAATATTCAGCTGCAGTCAATGCCATATCAGGAACCAACAGACGTTCTACTGGAGGATCCTCTGTCGTGTTCATGAAACTGATAATACGGTTCAGAGCACCAGCGTTAGAGAACACATTTTTAAAGAACAAGTAGTCATCGTTGGTCATACCCATACCACCCAAGATGATCTTATCAGCCTTAGCTCGCATGGCAACCAATGCCATAACCTGGTTAAAAGGCTGGTCTGGATCTGCAAAGAACGGTATTTTCTGCCCAGAAACCAGAGTGTTATTCAGGTCAATGCCTGCGATACCTGTTGCAATAAGCTCTGATGGCTGTTTACGACGGACAGGATTCACAGAAGGACCTCCAATCTCCACCTCAACGCCTTCAATCTCAGGGCCTCCATCGATAGGTTCACCGAAAGCGTTGAAGAAGCGGCCAGCCAACTGGTCACTAACCTTTAGCGTAGGTGATTTACCGAGGAATACAACTTCAGCGTCAGTAGGAATACCTTGTGTACCTTCAAACACCTGCAATGTAACCTCGTCACCGGCAATCTTCACCACCTGGGCGAGTTTGCCATTTACCGTAGCGAGTTCATCATAACCAACGCCAGAGGCTTTCAAAGAAAGAGTGGCTTTGGTAATCTTAGTCACCTTAGTATATATTTTTTGAAATGCTTTAGTTGACATCTTCTTAAATAGGTTATTTCTTTAACAATTTAGATACTGAATCGCTGATAGCGCGTTCTTTTACCAAGTCAAGCAACTGCTCCTTATAATCATAGTACTTCTCAGACTTGAATGGTGCATAGTTCATCTGCTTGCCGACATTGATCAGTCGTTTGAAAAAGTCCATCACCTCATTAAAGTTCTCAAACTTAAATTCGGTATGGCAGATATCAATCACAAGATTCATGATTTCCTCCTGGCGTTCCAGAGGCGTTACAGCGTCTATCTCATCGAATGCATCCTGTTGAAGAATCACAAAGTCTATAAGCTCAGACTTCCAGAAAGTAACGTGATATTCTACAGGAACACCGTCATCACCAAGGATATTGATCTGCTCAGAGATTTCCTTACCTCGTTGTAAACGCGTCTTAAGTTCGTTAACCTTATCAAGCCAGGTCGGTTCAATAAGATTTGAAATATAATCCTTGAACTCAGGATATTCGACATATTTTGAATATGAATCGATTGGGTTGATGGCAGGGTAACGCTTACGGTCAGCGCGATCCTGCTCCAAAGCGTAGAAACAGCGAGCAACTTTCTTCGTATTCTCTGTTACAGGTTCTTTCAAGTTACCACCTGCAGGTGATACTGTTCCAATGAATGTAATAGAACCGGAATCGTCATTATAGAGCTTTACATAACCTGCTCGACCGTAGAAGTTAGAAATAATAGAAGACAGGTCCATTGGGAATGCGTCAGGACCAGGCAACTCCTCCATACGGTTTGACATCTCGCGCAAAGCCTGCGCCCAACGAGAAGTTGAGTCTGCCATCAGCAAGACTTTCAAACCCATACTGCGATAGAACTCACCTAAAGTCATAGCCGTATATACAGAGGCTTCACGAGCAGCACCAGGCATGTTTGACGTGTTAGCGATAATAATAGTTCGTTCCATCAGCTTACGGCCTGTGTGAGGGTCAACCAGTTCCGGGAACTCAGTGAAGATTTCCACAACCTCATTTGCACGTTCACCGCAGGCTGCGATAATAACGATGTCTGCCTCTGCCTGTTTAGATATAGCATGCTGTAACACAGTCTTTCCAGTTCCGAATGGTCCTGGGATAAATCCAGTGCCACCTTCTGTAATAGGGTCAAGGGTGTCAATAACACGGACGCCTGTCTCCAACAATCTGAATGGACGTGGCTTCTCAACATAATTAGTCATCGCCACCTTAACTGGCCATTTCTGAATCATATTGACTTTCACTTCATTGCCTTCACTATCTTCAAGTACTGCTATAACATCTTCGATAGTATAGTCACCTTCAGCAACAATAGATTTCACTGTGCATTCACCTTGTTGCTGGAAAGGTACCATAATTTTCAAAGGCTGATGATTTTCCTCTACCTGACCTAACCAATAAGACGCTCTCACCTTATCGCCAGTCTTAGCCAGAGGAACGAAATGCCACATTCTTTCTTTATCAAGCGGATATGTATATTGTCCGCGTTTCAAAAATACACCCTCCATCTTATCGAGGTCATTTTGCAAACCATCGTAATTTTTGGAGAGCATGCCCGGTCCCAATGTAACTTCAAGCATGTGGCCGGTAAAATCAGCATCGGCCCCGACTTTCAATCCTCGTGTACTTTCAAACACCTGGACATATACCTGAGAGCCTACAACCTTTATCACCTCAGCCATGAGGCTGTCTCCACCCGTATGAATATAACATATTTCATTCTGTGAGACAGGACCGTCCACGGTGAGGGTTACCATGTTGGAGATAACTCCACTTACAGTTCCTTTTGTTGCCATATATTGTTTTTATTATATTATTCAGAATTCACTAGGTACCCTAACTTCGCCTTTCAACGAATCGATGATTTCACGGAACATCTGGTTACCTTTTTCCTTATCCAAAGAAATCCAACGTTCAATGATTTCCAATTGCAGCAAGAATACATATAGACGTTCAATAGAGAAATAGTCAAAGAATGTCTTGTCTTCCATCCATTTCCATCTAATTTGATCTAATTTCTTTTCTCTATCAACAAGATCATCAGCCTCACTGATCTTCAGTAATTGGTCAAAGTAATCAAGTTCAGATGCTAATCCGAAATCACGTGCATTGGATGTCTTCAACGCCCGGCACACTTCTGTATCTCCCACCACCAGCGGAGCAATTTGCATTTTATATTTCCTGGCAGCTAAAGCAACCAGTACATTGTTTGCGTTTAAGTTAAACTCAAACCATGATGATACAAAATCATTCTTACACTGCATGGCATATTCATAATAAAGTCCAGCAAGCCAATCTTCAGCAAGTATGTCAGAAGTTACCCCCTCTTCCTGCTGTTTCAGATAGTTCTGGATAAACATTATGATATAAGGTGGTAATGAGCCGGCGGAAGTTATGGTTCCTTCCTCATCAAATTGCTTGAATACAGAAACAAACTGATCAGCCTTGTAATTGCCCCGTGGGTCAATCACTGCTTCTCTATCTTTAAGCAATCTCAAAAGATTTGAATTGTCAAATTTAAGATAATATAAATCAACTAACTTTTGATCCTCTTTTGATAATTGCGGATAAAACTCTTTCTTAAAATCGCTTACAGTATAGCTCAGTTTATTATCTTCCAGAGAAAGTTCTGGCAAGCCTGTAACCAAATAATAATACTGACTCATACACTACAATGTTATTATTTGAAAAGCAATTCAACTAATTGAGGGCGCAAGAAATCTTTCAGATAATTGCCGAACTCTTCTTCGCCGAAATTAACCTTATAAGATCCATCAGCTGGTGAAATAGAGAATAAGGTTTTCAGTCCGTTCACCTGCTCAATCTTTACGCCTTTATCCAGTATATCTTTCGCCTGAGCAGCAAAGAATTTCTTCAAACCTTCTGCATCAGAGGTAGAAATCTTGATAGATTCGTCAGCTGACCATTGTTTTGCCAATGAAACGATAAAGGAATTCAGATAATCTTTGTTGGATGTAAAGTCCTTTACATCAACATCAACAATCTTGTTTGTTAACAACGATGCGACTTCAGATTTTAGCGCATTGACGGCCTGACCTGCAAATAATTGTAATTCTGACTTTGCGTTAGCCGACATCTCATCTGCAGACTTTCGAGCATTGTTCAGAATAGCGTCAGCCTGTTGTTGAGCCTCTTCCACAATTCTCTTAGCCTCATTCTGTGCATTAGCAATCAGTTTCTGTGCTTCTGCATTGCCTTTTTCAACGCCTTCACGATAAATTTTATCGGTTAGCTCTTGAATTTTGTTTTCCATGATAAGTAGAAGTTTTTATTTATTTTTACTATTTTTTGGCACAATTCGCAAGGTGTAATACATACCTTGGGTGTAAATTTACTAAAAAGCTTTGAATTTAGACACTATTTATTGTAAAAAATGTCACTTGAAGCAGAAAATTTAAACAATATAAACAATTGCAAAGACAAATAGAACATTATAAAGATAGGGAAATGGCATATAAAAAAAGGACAGCCTCCGGTTCTTAACGGAGGCTGTCCTGGAAAAAGACGGCGGCTACCTACTCTCCCACCTTGCGGGCAGTACCATCGGCGTGGCCGGGCTTAACTTCTCTGTTCGGGATGGGAAGAGGTGGAACCCCGGCGCTGTAGCCACCTTGTGTAAGGCTGACATGACGCTCGCGACAGACGGAAAGGACAGGCCCGGACAGCAAAACGCTGGGCCGGAAAAACATGAGAAAGAAATAAACAGCACGGGAAGGCACGAAGCCTCGGGCAATTAGTAGCGCTCGGCTTTGGTGTCGCCACCTTTACACCTGCGCCCTATCCACGTCATAGTCTATGACGACCCTCAGGGAGACCTAATCTTGCGGCCGGCTTCGCGCTTAGATGCGTTCAGCGCTTATCCAGTCCCGGCATAGATACCCGGCCGTGCTCCTGGCGGAACAGCCGGCGGACCAGAGGCCAGTCCGTCACGGTCCTCTCGTACTAGTGACGGTTCCGCGCAAGTCTCCTGCGCCCACGATAGATAGAGACCGAACTGTCTCACG
>JAFUVZ010000085.1 GCA_017471185.1 Bacteroidaceae bacterium | reverse complement strand
TTCCGCTATTCCGCTAAACTTAAATAGTCAATGACAGATAAGGGTTATCATAGCGGAATTATTAGCGGAATAGCGGAATTTAATGGCGAAATAATCGAAAAAAACGGGAAAAAAACCTCAAAACTACAATTTGACAAGCAGTATTTCAACTTCCGACTGTCAGTAGCTCAGCTTCGAACTGTAAGTTACATGACTTCCGACTGTCAATAGCTCGGCTTCCGACTGTCAGGACAATAGTTTCGGACTCTCAGTCCCCCCGTTGCGGACCGAGAGTCCCCGCATTGCGGACTGACAGCCCCCACATGAGGGACTGAGAGTCCCCACATGTCGGAAAGCCGGGGACTCAAACTACACTGAATCACAGCACGTTGCAAGACACCTTCAAACACATTGTGGAAAAGCAAAAAAGCGAAAGATTTGAGCTGTTCAAATGGCGAATCATATCGTTTTTATGAGCCAAAAAGCGGTTTTAATTCCGCTATTCCGCTAATAATTCCGCTATGATAGTACATGATACATATAATTAATTTAAAGTTAGCGGAATAGCGGAATTAAATAATGAATAAAAATAACAATTACTTATATTACTCTCTTTTCTTTGATATTGCTCTGCTCTTGTGGTCAGAGCATTTCTAAAGAATGAATACTTGTTGAAGTCTTCATTCTCTATCTTACTTTTGTCAAGTAAAAGCAGTAAATCCCAGTCAGAATCAGCATGAAAATCCCCTCTGGCTCGAGAGCCATAAAGATATAGTGCACTACCTTTTGGTAATACATTCCTTGCCACCGTCTTGATTTTTTCAATTACCTGATGATTAACCATACTACACAATCTTAAAATAATATCGTTCTAAAGTCCTTTTTGTGGCTTTTGCACAACAAACACTCCAAAGATAATGCTTTTTTCCCAATTATTCATCACCGTTAACTATATTTTTGAGAAAAAGCATAAAATAGAAGTAACTTCTCAGTCTTTCCAACTTTCGCAAGTGAATAAATATGTTATTGAATAGCGCCCCGAAGGGGCAGAAAGCTAATAGCCCAGGGCATCGCCCTGGGTACAAGTATGTGATTAGGCTCGCCCCGAAGGGGCAAAAGCACTTATTATGCATCCAAAAGCTTTTGCCCTTTCAGGGCGTGAGCTGCGATCTACATTTACCCAGGGTGTTGCCCTGGGCTGTGGGCTTACTGGCCTTTCAGGCCGTTGTTGTTTAACTCCCGAAACTTAAATTAATAATAATATGTTGCCTGTGGCACGGCAAGGCGGAACGCTGGAGTTTGAGATGGGTGCATATCCGTCTGATACCTTCGGGGTAAACCCTGATGACAGGCCTTGAGATTTTTTTTATAAAAAAGTTCGGTTTTTATTTGCTCGTTTTAAAATTATTTTATTATCTTTGCGATATCAAAATGATGTCATGTTGAAAAGCTTAAAAACTTAAAAACTAATAATTACTATGGAGACAAAGGAATTTTCTTATCAAGGATTTACAATGAATGGCTTCGCCATGTTGTTTTTCAATCTGCTGCTCACCGTGGCTGGTATCGCAGCCCTCGTGCTTTTCATCACTTACGGCAACTGGCAGTATATCGTGGCTTGTCCGCTGCTGCTCATTCTCTCATTCTTCATTTGGGCAGGATTCATTATGCTGGAGCCGAACGAGGCACGCGTGCTCACATTTTTCGGCAAGTATCGCGGCACCTTCACCAAGACCGGCTATTATTGGATTAATCCGTTCATGAGCACCAAGAAGCTCTCTCTGCGTGCCAGGAACCTGGATGCCGAGCCTATCAAGGTAAACGATAAGACAGGTAACCCTATCATGATCGGCCTGGTGCTGGTTTGGAAGCTGAAAGACACCTATAAGGCTATGTTTGAGATTGATGCACAGACTATGGCGAAGGATAATGTGAAGGCCGACCAGATTACTACCGGCGTGGCTGGCATGATGAAGGCTTTAGAGCAGTTCGTGCAGGTACAGAGTGACGCTGCCCTCCGTCAGGTAGCCGGACAGTATGCTTACGATGATACTGATGACAAGAATGATGACCTGACGCTGCGTGGCGGTGGCAATGAAATCAACCAGCAGCTGGAAGACAAGCTCGACGAGCGTCTGGCACTGGCAGGGATCGAGGTGGTGGAAGCCCGCATCAATTACCTGGCTTACGCTCCTGAAATCGCTGCTGTCATGCTGCGTCGCCAGCAGGCGGCTGCCATCATCACTGCCCGTGAGAAGATTGTGGAAGGTGCCGTTTCTATGGTGAAGATGGCGCTCGACAAACTCTCTACAGAAGGTGTGGTGGAACTGGATGACGACAAAAAGGCTGCTATGGTGAGCAACCTGATGGTTGTGCTTTGCGGTGACGAAGGCGCTCAGCCTGTGGTCAATACGGGTACACTGAATCATTAATCATAAATCGGCAAGAGCATGTCAAAGAAGGAAAACATTACCAAAAGCTTTGTGCTGCGTGTCGATGCCGAGACCATGAACGCCATCGAGGCGTGGGCGGCTGATGAGTTCCGCTCAACAAACGGTCAGTTGCAATGGATTATCAACGAGGCGTTGCGCAAAAGCGGAAGGCTGAAAAAACAGATGAAGAATGGACTGGAAGAGACTGTTTAACGAAAAGAGGTCTGCCGAGATTTATAACGTGCGGATGCCGGCCACATGGACTGACCGCATTCTGGAGTTTGCGGCACTGCTGCTGTTGCTCGCCATGTGGGTGGTGGCGGCAGTGCTCTGGCGACAGGCGGTGGGCGAAGAATCAATCTTCAACCTGAGCTTCGCGAAAGAGATGCAAGAAGATGGGCTACCGTTGTCATTGCTCTTTACCACATGTATCTGGACAGTGGTGATGCTGCTGATAGGCTACTCGGCTTACAGGCCCCGCCTGGTGAATACCCCCGTTCGCATTACCACCGTTAGGCAGCTGAAGCTGCTGGTCACACAGATGAGGGTGATGAACATCGTCTTAGGCATCATGGGCATCTGCCTGCTGCTCTCCATGTTCTATGACTCAGCGGTATGGGTGCTCGTCCCTACGGCGCTGCTGCTCTTCTTCGCGGTATTCTTCAGCATTCTCATCAGGAGAGCCGGCAGGTAAACCAAATTAAAACCATATCGAAATGAAAAAAGTGATTATGATGATGGCAGTAGCTATGATGACAGCATGCAGCAGTAAAGTGGATAATGCCATGAAAACCAATGAAGAGGCATTGCCAGTTGATACCTCCAAGCCTCTGCGTCTGGCGGTGGCGGGCGTGACGCACGGTCATGTGGGCGAGGTAGCCAGCAGAGTAGGAAGAGGAGATTTTGTGGTAGTAGGTGTAAGTGAAGAGAATGACACCTACCGTGCCGACAATCCACTAAGCAGCAAGGTGGCTTCTGAGGTATTTTATAAAAGCCTTACAGAGATGCTTGACCAGACAAAGCCTGAGGTGGTAGCAGCCTACGGCTCTATCAAAGACCACCTCGCAGTAGTTGAAGCAGCAGCCCCCAGAGGCATAGACGTGATGGTGGAAAAACCACTGGCTGCAACACTTGAGGATGCTTTGCGCATCCAGCAGTTGGCACAGCAATATGGGATTAAGGTGGTGACCAACTACGAAACCACTTGGTACAGCACAAATCACTATGCCAAGCAGTTGATAGATGAAGGAAAGATAGGAGAAGTAAGGCGCATCAATGTGCAGGACGGCCATCAGGGACCATTCGAAATTAATTGTGAACCACGTTTCACCGATTGGCTTTGCGACCCTGTATTGAATGGCGGTGGTGCAGTGATGGACTTCGGCTGCTATGGTGCCGACATCGTGACCTGGCTCCGAAAGGGAGAGCGTCCGCAGAGCGTCTATGCCGTATTGCACCAGAACAAACCCGACAAATATCCGAAGGTGGATGATGACGCTACCATCGTGCTTCAGTACCCAGGCATGACTGCCCAGATCATGGCATCGTGGTGCTGGCCTTGGAATCACAAAGATATGACTATCTATGGCGACAAGGGCTATATCTACCAACGTACTGGCACCCGAATGGATACCCTCATTGGTGAAGAGTTTGCTACCGATGTAGACGTACCAAAGCTGGAGCAGCCATATGATGATGCTTTCCGCTATCTGAAGGCTGTGGTCAGAGGCGATATTCAGATGTTACCCTACGACCTCGGTGCATTGGAGAATAACGTATTGGTGGTAGAGATTCTGGAAGCTGCCAAGAAGAGTGCATCAACAGGAAGGAGTATTGAATTATGAAACATTTTCTACTATTTATAATGTGCCTAATTAGTTCCACCGCATTCGGTACCGGAGTGGAAAGAGTGGAACCTGCAAACTGGTGGGTAGGCATGAAGAACCATGAACTCCAGTTGATGGTGCATGGTGAAGGTATTGCTAACGCCAACGTTTCTATCCAATATCCAGGCGTTTATCTGAAAGAATCTGTAAAGACAGACAACCCAAATTATCTTTTCTTGTATTTGGACATTTCTGACGTTGCCCAAGCAGGCAAGATGGATATTGTATTTGCAGAAGGCAAAAACAAACTGTCTGTGCCTTATGAGCTGAAAGCTAGAGAAAAAAGGAAGATGGCGCAAGGCGTTTCAACGGCAGATGCCATCTACCTCATCACTCCCGACAGATTTGCCAATGCTGACCCCTCCAATGACGAACTCGATGATGTCAAGGTAAATAGAGCCCGCAGTGGGGCACGTCACGGTGGCGATATGAGAGGCATTATCAATCATTTGGATGGTGATTATGAACGGAACAGATGATAATCAGAATCTGGACATGAACCGTTACAGGGAGGTTACCAAGGGATTCACTCAGGGAACAGATGTATGGACAGGAAAGACAATTCCTGTAACAGGGATACTGTCTATACCTGCCAGAGAAACATTCGTGCTTGATTTGAAATAAGCTTTAGTTACTAATGAATACGACAATGAAGAGATATTTTGTATTACTGCTGATGGCAGCGTTGCAGCTTGCCTGTTTTGCACAGCAGACAGTTACTTATCCTGTTGTACCAGGCATGCGCACCAGCACAGACTTCAAGGCTACAGTCAATGGTCGGGAGGTATGGACAGAATTGGTGGGTGCCGGAGGTATGGAAGACCTGAATATGGTGAATTTCTCTTGTCAGGGAGAGCAGAAAGTAGTGATTACCGTCAGTGAAGACATTACCAGCTATCAGATCCTGCCGAAGAGCGCAGGCATCAAAGGTGAGGCCAAAGGGCGTGAACTGACTTTCACCATCAATGGCCCGCAGAAGTTGTACATTGAAGTAAACAAGCTGCCGCATCTGGCACTGTTTGCCAATCCATTGGAGAAAGATGCTCCCAAACCTAATGATAAGAAGATTACTTACTATGGTCCGGGTAACCATGAGGTAGGCACTATCGAACTGCAGAGTGGTCAGCAAATCTATATTGCTGGAGGCGCTAATGTTACAGCTAATATTACAGGTAGGAACGCTGATAATGTACGAATCTTTGGAAGAGGTTCGCTGTCTGGCAATGTGAGGGTGACAAGCAGCGACAATTTCCAGGTGGACGGCATCACCATTAGACATACCCGTGGATGGGCCAATACGCTCACCAACTGCACCAATTCGGGCTACGACAACGTGAAGGTATTCACTTATCAAGGCGTGTGGGGACTCGATGGCATCGACCCTGTGTCATGCAAAGGTTTCACCATCAACGACTGTTTCATCCGCACCCGTGACGACTGTATCGCCATCAAAAGCAACGGTCGCAGGGGTACTGCTGATTATGACCTCAGCACACGCGACATTACCATCATTAAGTCAGTCTTTGTAGGTTGGGACCATGCTGACGGTGTGACCTTAGGTTTTGAGCTCAACGGCGGAGAAGTAAAGAACGTACTGGTAAAGGATTGCGATATCCTACGTGCTTGGGGCAGTGGAAGGTCAGGAGGTCATTCAGCTTTCAGCATCGTGTGCGATGGGCCGTCACAAGTATCCGACATCAGGTTTGAGGATGTGCGCGTAGAAGGCGATATCGAATACAAGAACATGGAGATTATCCTCACTGAAGGAGAGCGTTATGGCAATGGCGAGATGGGCACAATCAACGGGGTACACATGAAGAACGTCACTTGGGAGAATCCACTGAAGCCATTCACCATCGTAGGCCATCCCAAGCAGTCGGTTGAAAACATCACTTTCACCAATTGCTATGTGGGAGGTAAGCTCATGACAGGTCTTGATGATGCACAGTTCCAGATTGAGTTTGCCCGCAACATCGTGTTTGTACCAGGAGGAAAAGCAGTACGCAGCCGCTACCCTGAGCAACCAGAGTAACTGATTATAGCTATAGGAGAAATCATCGAAACATTACAATGAGAAGATTATTAATACTTATCGGTAGCCTGTTGACATTGGCCTCTTGCCAGCAGCCAGCAGAGCAAACAACAGTGAACTTGATGACTGCCGATGGTCAGTACGATTGGCAAGCCATTGCCGACGGCATGTCGCATGCTTTGATTGACCATTTCTGGGGAGCCAACTTCAAGGGATACGAGCAACGATACTATTTCAACTACGGCAGCGACCTGACTGATATGACCACCATCCACTATTGGCCACAAGCACACGCTATGGACGTTTTGGTGGATGGCTACCTACGCACGGGGCGAAAGGAATATGTGGATTTGTTCCCTCTGTGGTGGCAAGGTGCTCCTACCTATAACACGGGTGACAACGACAATGATCCGTGGTGGAATGTATATGTAGATGATATGGAGTGGATTACGCTGGCGCAGATACGTATGTTCGAAAGCACGGGCAATGACCTGTATTTCAAGAAAGCCCGCCAACTGTATGACAGTTGGATATGGCCCACATGGGGTCCTGAAGACGAAGCCCCCTGGTATGGTGGCATCACTTGGAAGACTGACGTAAGTAAGTCGAAAAATGCCTGCTCCAACGGTCCTGCAGCCATCATCGCAGCCCGTCTGTATCAGTTCTATGACAAGGCTAACCTACATGGAGGGAAAGCGAAAGCAGCCTATCTGGAAGAGGCCAAGAAGATCTTCGCTTGGGAGCGAAAGACACTCTTTGATGCCGAGACGGGTGCCGTTTATGACAATATCAATCAGGAGGGACGCATCAGTCGTTCGGTTTATACCTACAACCCCGGCACTTTCATCGGAGCTGCCTATGAGCTTTTCCGCATCACTGGTGACAAGCAGTATTTAGATGACGCCATCAAAGCAGCCGATTATGTGATTGACCACATGGTGCAGAACAACGGAGTATTGAAAGACGACCCGCAGGGCGATGGCGGACTCTTTCATGGCATCTTCTTCCGCTATTTTGTAAAGGTGGTGAATGACGCAGCATTAGATGAGGCGCATCATACCAAGTTCAAAGAGTTTATCACCCGTTGTGCCACCACAAAGGTAGAGCACAGCCTCAACCATCGTACCATGCTTTATGGCGGTACATGGTGGGAAGCACCTGCCGATGATGCCTCTGTTTGCCTCACTGCCCACCTTACAGGCTGTATGCTGATAGAAGCGATGTGCACATTGAAATGACAGAGGTAATATAAAGTGATGCCGAAAAACAATTGTTCTACTGTTCGTTGTTCGGTTAAATTTCAATATGCCTGTTCGTGTACTCCTTTAACGGCACGACCCGAAGGTTCATTCATATTTCTAAAGGTAGTATCCCATTCAAGAGCGATTGCAGTTGAGCAGGCAACAGAAGCTTCGCTTGGAACACTGCGTGCAGCTGAATCGCTTGGGAAATGCTCGGCAAAGATACACCGATAATAATACTCCTCCTTATTCTGGGGTGGATTGATGGGGAAACGCTCTGCTGCGTGTGCCATTTGCTCATCTGATACAGTTTCTGCAGTCATCTTTTTCAATGTGTCAATCCATGAGTAGCCGACTCCATCACTGAACTGTTCCTTCTGCCGCCAAACAATTATAGCAGGTAGCATATCAGCAAATGCTTGACGAACAATTTTCTTTTCGATAGTTGAATCTGGACACATCTTAGCCGCTGGATTGGTTCGCATGGCGACATCGAGAAACTCTTTGTCAAGGAAAGGTACTCGACCTTCCACACCCCATGCACTCAGACTTTTGTTTGCCCGCAGGCAATCGTAAAGGTATAGTTTGCTAAGTTTACGAATGGTCTCTTCATGAAAAGCTTTGGCATCAGGTGCTTTATGGAAATATAGATAGCCTCCGAATATCTCATCTGCACCCTCGCCTGAGAGCACCATCTTAATACCCATCGACTTAATAACACGAGCCAACAGGTACATGGGCGTTGAAGCTCTCACAGTAGTCACATCATAAGTTTCTATGAAATAAATGACATCACGGATGGCATCAAGCCCCTCTTGAATGGTGTAGTTGATTTCGTGGTGAACGGTACCAATATGATCTGCCACCAATCTTGCCTTTGCCAAGTCGGGGGCCCCTTTCAATCCAACGGCAAAGGAATGCAGACGAGGCCAGTATGCTTTTGTGCGAGATCCGTCTTCAATACGCATCTCAGCATATTTCTCAGCAATAGCGGAGATGACCGATGAATCAAGTCCTCCAGATAGTAATACTCCGTAAGGTACATCGCTCATCAATTGTCGTTTCACTGCATCATTAAGGGCATTGTAGATAGCAGTGGCATCAGCATCATTGTTTTTTACTGCTTCATATTCGAACCAATCACGTTGGTAGTAGCGTTTCATGCCTGGCTCACGGCTCCAATAATAATGGCCTGGCAGAAATGGCTCATAACGTTCACATTGTCCTTCAAGGGCTTTCAACTCAGAAGCGACATACATGGTGCCATCACTATCATAGCCTATATATAGTGGTATCACACCAATGGGATCCCTAGCAATCAGAAACCCATCGCGCTCTTCGTCATAGAGCACGAATGCAAAGATGCCGCTCAGGTCTTCCAAGAAGCCGATGCCCTTCTCCTTATAAAGTGCCAGGATTACCTCACAGTCACTGCCTGTCTGGAAATCATATTGTCCGGCAAAACGACGGCGTATTTCCTGGTGATTGTAAATCTCACCGTTCACAGCCAATACCTGTCTGCCGTCAGGTGAAAACAAAGGCTGCCCGCCGCTTTCAGGATCCACAATGCTCAATCGCTCGTGGGCCAGAATGGCTGTGCCTCCGCAATATATTCCACTCCAGTCAGGTCCGCGATGGCGGATTTTCTGACTCATTTTCAACGCTTTCTCACGTAGAGCTTGATTCTGCTCCTTCACATTCAATATCGCTACGATTCCACACATAATGCTTTCTTTTTATTCGGTTAGAGATAAGTGAGATACAGGTAGTTGGTCTGGGCAGGATATTCGGCTGCCAATGTGTCTATTTGATTTACAAATGGCATAATGCTTAATTCTTTGCGCCATGAGCGAATCAGCAGTCCGGCTTTTTCCATTGTCATCGAGGCTTCAAGCCCCAAGGCGCGTGCTATCTGGAAGTCGGAAAATCCATAAATCTTAGCCTCCTGCAACAGCTGGATGAATTCCGGAGTTTCGAGACATTCAAGCAATTCTGTCTTTTCCATAGAACCGAGAAACAACGATAGGTAGGAAAATTCCTTCAATCTTTGGCCAATGCCTACTATGTGCTTGAATTTCTGCAGAAACCAGCGGTCTATCTTCGTCAACTGGTGAATCTGCTCTATGCTGTAGCCTTTATTCAATGCTTCAGACACCACGAATACACGCATGTCAGTAGGTTCTCGCAAGGCTGTCGCGATGTCTTCTATCTTGATTTCATGGTTTGCCACAAAGCCATGCATGCCCTGTCCGATCATGCGTAGACCTTTCTGTATGGCTTCCTCAAAAGTACGTCCGATGGCCATGACTTCGCCTACACTCTTCATTGACGAACTGAGTTCACGTTTTACGCCATGAAACTTGGTCAGGTCCCAACGTGGAACCTTCACCACCACATAGTCAAGGGCTGGTTCAAAAAAAGCACTGGTGCTTTTCGTAACCGAATTGTTCAGTTCAAACAGTCCGTAGCCTAAGCCCAGTTTTGCTGCTACAAAAGCCAAGGGATAGCCCGTAGCTTTGGATGCCAAGGCTGATGAACGAGAGAGGCGGGCGTTGACTTCTATGACGCGATAATCTTCTGATTGCGGATCGAGCGCATACTGCACATTACACTCTCCAATAATTCCTAAATGTTTGATAATCCTTATGGAAAGTGAACGCAATTTATGATATTCGCTATTGCTCAGTGTCTGCGAGGGAGCCACCACGATAGATTCACCAGTGTGGATGCCCAAGGGGTCTATGTTCTCCATGTTACAGACAGTGATGCAGTTGTCATACCTGTCGCGTACCACCTCATATTCAATCTCTTTCCATCCCTTAAGCGATTTCTCCACCAATACCTGCGGAGAGAAAGAGAATGCTTCCTCAGCCTGCACCAACAGTTCTTCCTCGTTGTCACAGAATCCAGAGCCGAGCCCTCCCAGTGCGTAGGCGGCGCGAAGTATGACAGGGAACCCCAGTTCGCTGGCTGCCACTCTCACATCCTCCACATTGTCGCATGCATGGCTCCTGATGGTCTTTACATTTATCTCATCAAGGCGTTTTACAAACAAGTCCCGGTCTTCCGTATCGATGACTGTCTGTATGGGTGTTCCCAATACCTCAACATCGTATTTCTCCAATATGCCCTTCTGGTACAGTTCTATGCCACAGTTCAGGGCTGTCTGTCCGCCAAATGACAGCAGGATGCCGTCAGGACGCTCTTTCTCGATGACTCGATTAACAAAGTCAGCCCATACAGGCTGGAAATATACTTTGTCAGCCACTCCTTGGGAAGTCTGTACCGTAGCGATGTTGGGGTTGATGAGCACAGACTGTATGCCTTCTTCCTTCAAGGCTTTCAATGCCTGTGCCCCACTGTAGTCAAATTCACCAGCCTGGCCGATCTTCAGTGCGCCACTGCCCAACAGTAATACTTTTTTTATCTTTTGATTCATCATTTCAGCAACTTTAAATATTCATCAAACAGAAACTCTGTGTCTAATGGACCTGGGCAGGCTTCTGGATGGAACTGGGCTGACAGCCAAGGTCTCGTCTTATGCCTAATGCCCTCGTTTGAGCCGTCGTTCATGTTTACGAACAATGGTTCCCAGTCTGCAGGCAATGTCTCTGTGGCCACCGCATACCCATGGTTCTGGGAAGTGATGAAGCATTGGGTGGTTCCTGACCGACGCACAGGCTGGTTATGGCTGCGGTGTCCGTATTTCAGTTTGTAGGTCTGCGCTCCAGCTGCTTTAGCCAGCAGCTGGTTGCCGAGGCAGATGCCCATACATGGCCTTACGTTATCACTTTCTAAGAATGTACGGATATGGGCTATCGTCTTTACGCAATGGTCTGGATTGCCCGGACCGTTAGCTAGGAACAGGCCGTCAAAATCCAATCTGTTGAAATCAT
Organism: Bacteroidaceae bacterium; assembly: GCA_017471185.1. GTDB lineage: Bacteria > Bacteroidota > Bacteroidia > Bacteroidales > Bacteroidaceae > Bacteroides. The sequence continues at coordinate 15,354 of JAFUVZ010000085.1, read as the reverse complement.
AGTCCCATGGTACACGTACAACCTCGATGTTCCTTCGCAGCAGGCAACGTATGATGTTGGCCTTCACTCCGCAATCCACCAAGACCACCTTCTTCATTGCCCCTTCGGGCTTATAGGTGATTACTTCCTTACAGCTTACTCGTTCTACCCAGTTTACAGATTCATAATCCCCATCACCCACTTCATCGGCATGACAATCGTCTGCTTCCATTGGCAAACGGTCAATGACAGAGAGTCTTCCCGCCATCACGCCGTGCTCCCTCAGCAGCAAAGTGAGTCGGCGGGTATCAACGCCTGTTATCGCAGGAATTCCCTCACGCTTCAGCCATGTGTCCAGCGATTCTTTGGCGTTCCAGTGTGAATAAGATTCGCTGTAATCAGCCATCACTAATGCCTTGATATGTATTCTCTCACTTTCCATGAACAAGGGCAAAAAGTCGCTGCCTATGCCTGTATCAGGCACGCCATAGTTGCCGATCAATGGATAGGTAGCCACCAGTATCTGACCCGCATAACTTGGGTCTGTGAGACTTTCCGGATAGCCAGTCATGGCGGTGTTGAAGACTACCTCGCCTCTCACATCCTTCGCTGCTCCCACTGACCAGCCGTAGAATTCCGTGCCGTCATCAAGTACTAATTTCGCTTGTCTTTTCATCTTATAATCGTAACCTTAATACCTGCTCTACATAATTAACAAATGCCTGGTTCACCATGCGTATGCCGCCTGGTGTGGGATAGTGCCCAGTGAAATACCAGTCGCCAGGGTGACGGGGACATGCCTTGTGCAATCCTTCAATACTTTGATAAACCAGTTCTACACTCGCTTTCATCCCGTCTGGTCGTAACATTTCCACAATCTTTCGATTGATTTCATCTACCGTAAAAGGTGCATAGACCGTCCTGACATGATTTTCTGTCATCGGTTCTGAAATACATTTCCTGTAAGTATCGGCTATCAGCTCTTGCATTTCACGCTCCTGGATGAGGGCGATGGCAGCCCTGAAGGCGCATAGTTCTTCCAGCCTGGACATGTCTATGCCATAATAGTCGGGGTAGCGTATTTGTGGAGAACTTGATACCATTACGATTTTCTTAGGGTGGAGACGGTCGAGAATCTTGAAAATACTTTCCTTCAAGGTAGTGCCACGCACAATAGAGTCATCTATGATGACCAGATTGTCTTCTTCAACTCTGAGTGATCCGTATGTCACATCATACACATGGGCTGCCAGATCGTTACGCTCTGATCCGTCACTGATGAAAGTGCGTAACTTGATGTCCTTCCACACCACTTTTTCTATCCTCACGTTATGATTGAGCTTTCTTACACCGTCCGTCATGCCTAAAAAAGCCACTTCTGCAGTATTGGGAATATAAGAGAATACCGTATGCTCCACATCTCCGCCGATGGCCTCCATGATGGCGGGTGTCAGCTGCTCTCCCAGCTTCTTGCGCTCCTGATAGATATCCTGGTCAGCCCCCCTACTGAAATAGATGCGTTCAAAAGAACAGGCGGAATATCGTTTCGGTTGTATGATTTGCTCCAGGCATATCTTCCCGTCCTGCCGTACAATAAGTGCCTGCCCTGGTTCCACTTCCCTTATGTCATCTGCAGGCAGGTCGAAGGTGGTCTGTATGACAGGTCGTTCTGACGCTACAACCGCCACCTCTTCGTCCTGATACCAGAAGGCAGGGCGTATTCCCCATGGGTCACGTATGGTAAACATCTCGCCTGATCCCGTCATGCCACACATCACGTAGCCTCCGTCGAAATGGGGCATGGTGGTGCGCAGCACATTCGCCATTTCCACATGGCTGTCAATGTATCTGGTAATTCCGGTACCTTGCCTCCCCTGTTCCTTAGCTTCTGCGAACAAACGTTCCACTTCGCGGTCAAGCCTGTGTCCCATCAGCTCTAACGTGATGTATGAATCGCCGTAGATGCGGGGCGACTGTCCTTGTCCTGTCAAAAAAGAAAACACTTCGTCGATGTTGGTCATGTTGAAGTTGCCGCACAGGCAAAGGTTTTTCGCCCGCCAGTTGTTGCGCCTCAAGAAAGGATGCACATATTGCAGTCCGCTCTTGCCGGTTGTAGAATAACGCAAATGCCCCATGTAGAGCTGCCCTGCAAAGCTGTTGCCCACTATTCTGAATATATCCGTTATGGCATCCTTGCCTTCCGCCCGCTCTCTGAACATGTATTCTTCACCTACGGGCGCATTCAGGTTGACGCACGCCAAGCCGGCACCTTCCTGACCACGGTTATGTTGTTTCTCCATCATCAGATAGAGCTTGTTCAGTCCGTATCGCCAGGTGCCGTATTTCTGTATGTAATGACTCAGTGGCTTCAACAGGCGAATCATTGCCACGCCACACTCATGCTTCAGCTGTTCCATCGATGCAGGCTTTTATAAACGACATAAACAAGGGGTGGGGGTGAAGTACCGTTGAGCTGTATTCGGGGTGAAACTGTGTGCCGATGTACCATCTTAATGCCGGAATCTCCACGATTTCCACCAGTCCGGTCTTTGGATTCGTGCCCACACACTTCATGCCATGAGTCTCATATACACTTTTGTAAAGGTTGTTAAACTCGTAGCGGTGGCGGTGACGCTCTTTGATGATATGATGGCTGAATGATGACGGCTGGCTCTCGGCTTTCGGGAAAAAAGCATGATAAGCTTTGCTCCCTTCCTGCAGTTCACAATCGTAGGCGCCCAGCCGCATCGTGCCACCCAACTGCGTGATTTTCTTTTGCTCCTCCATCAGATCAATCACGTTATATCGCGTTTTTCCGTCCATTTCGCTGCTGTTGGCATTTGGAAAATGTAGCACATTACGGGCAAATTCAATGACCATCATCTGCATGCCTAAGCAGATGCCGAATGTGGGTACGTCATGTGTGCGTCCGAATTCTGCGGCGATGATTTTGCCTTCAATGCCTCGCTGGCCGAAGCCCGGACAAATCACAATGCCCACCATGCCCTTGAGTTGTTCCGCCACATTTTCAGGGGTGATGTTCTCGCTGTTCACAAATATAGCCTTCACCTTGCGGCCGTTATAGGTTCCCGCATGGGTCAGGCTTTCCGTAATGCTCTTGTAAGCGTCTTGCAAATCATATTTCCCAACCAGTGCGATGCTGATTTCCTGCTTCACATGTCTCCGCCGTTCTAAGAAGTCATGCCACGGTCCTGCCTCAGGTGTTTCGCCTGGTTCCATCCCCATTTTGCGTAAAATAATGGCATCCAGTCCCTGCCGTTGCATGTTCACCGGCACTTCATAGATGGAGGGCAGATCCTGGCTCTGGATGACAGCCGTGACATCCACATTGCAGAAATGTGCTACCTTTGTTCTTAGTTCCTCACTCAAGTCATGTTCCGTGCGCAGCACCAGTATCTCAGGCTGGATGCCCAGTCCCTGCAACTGTTTCACGCTGGTCTGTGTAGGCTTAGTCTTCAACTCTCCAGCAGCCGCTAAGTATGGCACGTAGGTCAGGTGTATGTTCAGCGCCCTCTGCTGTCCCAATTCCCAGCGTAGCTGCCTGATAGCCTCTATGAATGGCTGGCTCTCTATATCGCCTATGGTGCCTCCGATTTCCGTAATGACGAAGTCTAACGGTTGTTTCGTGGCGTTGAGCAGGATTCGTCGTTTGATCTCGTCGGTGATATGCGGTACCACCTGTATGGTCTTGCCTAAGTAATCACCTCGTCGTTCGCGTTCAATCACGCTTTGGTAGATTCGCCCTGTAGTCACGCTGTTGTCACGTGTCGTTTCAATGCCTGTAAACCGTTCGTAATGCCCTAAGTCCAGGTCTGTTTCCATACCGTCTGCTGTCACGTAACATTCACCATGTTCGTAAGGATTCAGCGTGCCCGGATCAATATTGATGTACGGATCAAATTTCTGAATGGTAACCCGATAACCTCTGTCCTGCAACAGCTTGCCAATGGATGCGGCGATGATTCCCTTGCCTAATGAGGATGCCACGCCTCCAGTAATGAAGATGTATTTTGTATCCATTTATTTACAATATTTCTTAAATTCATGGCAAAAGTATTGCATTTTGTCATTTAATTAATATTAAATCTATTGTTTTGATTGTTGGATTTTGAATTAACTGTCAGATTGAAATAATTTGCTTTGACTGGATGAAACATTGATAGATTTTACTCTTGTTTTAGTTTGAATCTGTAATTTGCGGCTGATTTATAGATTGAAAAAGGAATCAATCGGATGATTTTGCTTTCGTTTTGCAGTATCTTTGCTGAAAAATATAACAGAAAGACAGGTGAAACAAAGGTATTATGATTAAATGTATTAGAGAAAAGGCAGAAGGACTGTATCAGCCGGCGTATGAGCATGACGCATGCGGTGTGGGCATGGTGGTGAACATACATGGAGGCAAGAGCCATGAGCTGGTTGATAATGCACTGAAAGTGCTGGAGAATATGGAGCATCGTGGAGCGGAAACGCATGACAAAACGGGCGACGGAGCGGGCATTATGGTGCAGATTCCGCATGAGTTCATCTTGCTGCAAGGCATTCCGGTGCCAGAGAAGGGACGGTATGGCACAGGACTCGTCTTCTTTCCTAAAGATGAGAGCGGACAGGCGCAAGAGAAGATCCTGAGCGTTATGATTGAGGAGATTGAGCGTGAGGGATTGCAACTGATGCATGTCAGGACGGTGCCTGTATGTTCTGAAGCCTTGGGCAAAGCTGCCATGAAAGTGGAACCTGAAATCAGACAGATTTTCGTGACAGGCGTTTCGGAGAGTCAGGCAGAGAAGCTCGACCGCATTCTATATAAAATAAGGAAGCGCATAGAGAACCGCGTCAAGGACAAGGATTTCTATATCTGCTCGTTATCAAGTAAGAATATTATATACAAAGGGATGCTGACAAGCGGTCAGTTACGTCGCTATTTTCCTGACTTGTCCAATCCCTATTTCACAAGCGGACTGGCGCTGGTGCACTCACGTTTTAGCACAAATACATTTCCCACGTGGTCACTGGCCCAGCCGTTCCGCTTGCTGGCGCATAACGGTGAAATCAACACCATACGTGGTAACCGTGCCTGGATGAAGGCCAGGGAAAGCGTTTTGAATAGTGAGGCTTTAGGTGATATCAAAGACTTGCGACCCATCGTCCAGGAGGGGATGAGCGACTCGGCGAGCCTCGACAACGTGTTTGAATTTCTGATGATGAGCGGTCTGTCATTACCGCAGGCAATAGCGATACTTGTGCCGGAGAGCTTCAACGACAAGAATCCCATCAGTGAAGACCTGAAGGCTTTCTACGAATACCACTCCATCTTGATGGAGCCATGGGACGGACCTGCTGCCTTGCTGTTCAGCGACGGACGCTATGCGGGCGGAATGCTTGACAGAAACGGTCTGCGTCCGAGCCGTTATATCATCACCAAGCAGGGTATGATGGTGGTGGCAAGTGAAGTGGGTGTGATGGACTTCGACCTAGCCGACATAGTGAGCAAGGGGCGTCTGCAGCCGGGAAAGATTTTGCTCATCGATACGCAGGAAGGAAAGATTTACTATGACGGCGACATCAAGGAGCAGCTGGCGAAAGCGCATCCTTACCGCGAATGGCTGAACGAGAACCGCGTGCAGTTAGAGAAGCTCAAGAGCGGACGCAAGATAGAAAACGGTGTGGCAGACTTTGAACGTATGCTTGTCAGTTTTGGCTTCGGGCAGGAGGATATCGACCGCATTATCGTTCCGATGGCCACTACAGGGCAGGAACCGGTAGCAGCTATGGGAAACGATACGCCACTGGCGGTCATCAGCGACCGTCCGCAACTGCTTTTCAATTATTTCCGTCAGCAATTTGCGCAGGTGACCAATCCTGCCATCGACCCCATCCGTGAAGAACTGGTGATGAGCCTGACGGAGTATATCGGAGCCGTAGGCACGAATATCCTGACTCCTGACGCCAGCAATTGCAAGATGGTTCGCCTGCCGCAGCCCGTACTGACAAACACACAGTTAGATATATTGAGCAATATCCGCTACAAAGGTTTCAAGACCAAGAAACTGTCTATGGCCTTCGAAAGAGGGCTGGGTGAAAACGGACTGAGCCAAGCCCTGGATGACCTTTGCAAGGAGGCGGAGGCGAGTGTGGATGAGGGAGTGAACTACATCATCCTCACAGACCGTGACATTGAGGGGGAGAATGTTGCCATTCCTTCATTGCTGGCTGTGTCGGCGGTTCACCATTACCTGATCAGTGTGGGCAAGCGTGTCCAGACTGCCTTGATTGTGGAGAGTGGGGAAGTGCGCGAGACGATGCATGCGGCGTTGCTGTTGGGGTATGGAGCATCGGCGTTGTGCCCTTATATGGCATTTGCCGTTCTTGATGACCAGGTGAAGAAACATAAGATTCAGGAGGAATATGCTACGGCTGAAAAAAACTATATCCAGGCGGTAGATAAAGGCTTGAAGAAAATTATGTCTAAGATGGGCATTTCTACCATCCGTTCCTACCGTGGGGCGAAGATATTTGAGAGTGTCGGACTGAGTGAAGGGGTATTGAGGCGCTATTTCGGCACCGAAGTGAGTACCATCGGTGGCATCGGTCTGAAAGAGATTGCCCGCGATGCCGTGAGGCTGCACGACAGGGCATATTCTAAAGATGAAACGCCTGCAGTGAAGAACCTTGGGCAGTTTTCATGGCGCAAGGACGGAGTGCTTCATGCCTGGAATCCTGAGACGATTGCCACTCTGCAGCTTGCCACCCGCTTGGGCAGTTATGACAGGTTCAAACAATGGGCTGCGATGGTGGATGATAAAGAGAATCCGATTTTCCTGCGAGACTTCCTCGGATGGAAGAAGGCGGCTGTACCGGTACCAATAGATGAGGTGGAGCCGGTGGAAAGCATTGTGAAGCATTTCGTGACGGGTGCCATGAGCTTCGGTGCGCTCAGCATAGAGGCGCATGAGGCATTGGCCATTGCCATGAATAAGTTAGGTACCAGGAGCAATACGGGAGAAGGTGGCGAGGACAATGCCCGTTATCATGCGATGGCTGATGGCGTGTCGTTGTCAAGCAAGACTAAGCAGGTGGCGAGCGGACGCTTCGGCGTCACGGCTGAATATCTGGTAAACGCTGAGGAAATTCAGATTAAGGTGGCGCAGGGCGCAAAGCCTGGAGAGGGCGGTCAGCTTCCTGGCTTCAAGGTGAATGACATCATTGCCAAGACTCGTAATGCCATTCCGGGCATCTCGCTTATATCGCCGCCCCCTCATCATGATATCTACAGCATCGAAGACCTGGCGCAACTGATATTTGACTTGAAGAACATTAACCCTACGGCTGCCGTGAGCGTCAAGCTGGTGGCTGAGAGCGGGGTAGGTACCATCGCTGCAGGTGTGGCGAAGGCCAAGGCCGACCTCATCGTAATCAGTGGTGCCGAAGGTGGCACGGGTGCATCGCCTTCCAGTTCCATACGCTTTGCGGGTATTTCCCCTGAGATAGGCCTTGCGGAAACACAGCAGACTCTGGTGATAAACGGATTGCGTAACCATGTGCGCTTACAGACCGACGGTCAGCTGAAGACTGCTAAAGATGTGGTAGTTATGGCGATGCTTGGCGCTGACGAGTTTTCTTTTGGCACCCTTCCGTTGATAGTGCTGGGCTGCGTAATGATGCGTAAGTGCAATACCAATACCTGCCCTATGGGTGTGGCGACTCAGAATCCCGAACTGCGCAAGCATTTTGAGGGGCGTGCGGAGTATGTGGTGAACTATTTCACTTTTCTGGCACAGATGCTGAGGGAATACCTCAGTGAAATAGGCGTGCGTAGCCTACAGGAAATCATAGGGCGCACCGACTTGCTGGAGGTTCGTGTACAGGGAGCCACTGAGAAACAGCAAACCATTGTTTTCTCCCGTCTGCTGTATATGTATCAGAGTGATAAGCCGCTTAACTGGAACGGCGAAGCGTTTACAACGGTCAGCGGCGTGAAAGACGAGGAAATCATCCGGGCGGCTCAAAAAGCCATCGAAAGTCAGGAGGAGGTTAATCTTGACTATGCCATCCATAACACTGATCGTGCTACTGGAACGATGCTTTCCGGAGTTATCGCTAAGAAGTATGGTGAAAAAGGCTTGCCTGATGATACCGTCAATATCAGGTTCAAAGGGTCTGCAGGGCAGTCGTTCGGAGCGTTTGCCGTTCATGGTCTCAGTCTCAAGCTTGAAGGTGAATGCAACGATTACTTTGGCAAAGGGCTTTCAGGAGGGCGCATCAGCATTCTGCCACCCGTGAGGAGCAGTGATGATTTCCGTGCGGAAGATAATATTATTGCCGGTAATACGGGACTATACGGGGCTACCTCCGGTGAACTTTATGTAAACGGTAAGGTAGGAGAGCGATTCGCAGTCAGGAATTCTGGAGCCATTGCCGTCATTGAAGGTGCAGGAGACCATTGCTGCGAGTATATGACAGGCGGCCGTGTGGTGGTGCTTGGTGAGACGGGACGCAACTTCGCCGCCGGCATGAGCGGGGGCGTGGCTTACGTGTGGGACCCTCACCGCAATTTCGATTACTTCTGCAACATGGACATGGTGGAACTGTCACTGGTAGAAGACAGCGTGAGCCGTAAGGAATTGTTGGAGTTGATCCGTCAGCACTACCTGCATACTGGCTCTGCCTTGGCAGGGCGTATGCTCGACAACTGGAGCCGTTACAGCGAGGAATTCATACAGGTGGTGCCCATCGAGTATAAACGGGTGCTGCAGGAGGAACAGATCAGTAAGCTTCGTCAGAAGATTGCTGACATGCAACGTGACTATTAACCATTCATCATTCATCATTATGTCAAGATCATTTTTAGAAATACATAGGCAGGAGGCAGGCTATCGTCCTGTACAAGATAGAATTCACGATTTCGGTGAGGTGGAGCAGACACTCAACATCCGCGAACGAAAACTACAGGCCTCACGCTGCATGGATTGTGGCGTGCCGTTCTGCCACTGGGCATGTCCTTTGGGCAACAAAGCACCTGAGTGGAACGATGCGCTCGCCAAAGGCGACTGGGAGCTGGCCTACCGCCTTCTGACCGGCACTAACCCATTTCCGGAATTTACGGGCCGCATCTGTCCGGCTCTCTGCGAAAAAGCATGTGTACTGAACCGCTATAACCATGAGCCTACCACCAATCGTGAAGACGAGTGCGCCATCATTGAGATGGCTTTCCAAGAGGGACTTGTGCAGCCTCATACTGGCATCTCACGTAATGGTAAACGGGTGGCTGTCATCGGGGCTGGTCCTGCAGGACTTGCTGCCGCTCATGACCTGAATCTGATGGGCTACAGCGTGACGGTGTTTGAGAAAAGCGAGGCGGCTGGAGGACTTCTCCGCTATGGCATCCCCAATTTCAAGCTGAACAAGGCAGTTATAGACCGCCGGCTGAAGCTGATGGAGGAAGAAGGAATAGAGTTTAAGTTTGGAGAAGAAATATCGCTAAACGATTTGTGCTCAAATATAAACATTCGGTTCTCAATGTTTGATGCTGTTATCATCGCGACCGGTACTCCACAGGCCCGTGACCTCAACATTCCAGGTCGCAAACTGAAGGGCGTACATTTAGCTTTAGAGCTGCTAAGCCAGCAGAACAGGGCGCTAGCAGGCATGGAGTTCGGTAAAGACGAAAGGATTACCGCCAAAGGCAAGAATGTGCTGGTAATCGGTGGCGGTGATACAGGTTCCGATTGTATAGGCACTGCTCATAGGCAAGGCTGCAAGAGCGTGACTCAGATAGAGATTATGCCACGCCCTACAGAAGGTCCTGATGATCCGCAGAATCCTTGGCCTGCCTGGCCTCGCACTCTCAAGACCACATCATCGCATGAGGAAGGCTGCAACAGACGGTGGAATATCAATACACTGGAATTTTTGGGAGAGGGAGTTCGGCTGACGGGTGTACGTGTGCAGGAAATTGACTGGCGACCCAATCCGGCAGGAGGACGCCCCCTGATGGTTGAGAAAGGAAAACCGGAAGTCATCAAGGCAGAGCTGGTACTGCTGGCTATGGGCTTCCTGAAGCCTGAGCATCCCCGGTATCCGGAGAATGTTTTCGTGTGTGGTGATGCGGCTAATGGAGCCTCGCTTGTAGTCAGGGCTTTGGCCAGTGGCCGGCAGACTGCTGCCAAATTAAATGCGTTTTTCAAATAATCGTGCAATGTGTTACGATGTGAAATGCTTTGTTTGAAATTATCGTCAAATCGTTAAAATATCCGTGCGTTTTAGTTTTAATTTGTAATTTAATAATAAAAAGAAGTGCAAATTGTTTTAGTTTTCTTTGTGGTTTTAGCAATATGATATAACTTTGTGTAGTTATAATTACAAAATGACAAATACAACGGTAAATGGATATCAATAAGACAAGTAAGTTCAGGTTTACAAAGATGCATGGTTGTGGCAACGACTATATTTATGTCGATACGGTGCAAACCTGTTTGCCAAACCCTGCGGAGAAAGCGGTCAGATGGAGCGACCGCCATCATGGCATCGGTTCCGACGGTCTGGTACTGATAGGAGCGTCACCTGTTCCTGAAGCCGATTACTCCATGCGCATTTTCAACGCCGACGGCTCCGAAGCCATGATGTGTGGCAATGCATCGCGTTGCATCGGCAAGTATCTCTTTGAGCGTGGTTTGACCAGTAAGCGTGAAATACAGTTGCTTACGCTTTCGGGCATCAAGACATTGGTGCTGCGGGTGGCAGATGGCAAGGTGGAGAGCGTTTCGGTTGATATGCAGGAACCTAAGTTTGAAGATGAGCTGCAATTTGATGCTGGCAAAGGACTTGATTCGGGTATGTTCGTCTCAATGGGTAACCCTCATTATGTTATCTTTACTGACGATGTGGACCAGGTGACCCATACCGGGTATATCTTGGAGCGACATCCTGCTTTTCCGCAACGATGCAACATAGAGTTTGCCCGTGTAGAATCGGATGGTTCCATTCGTACTCGTGTATGGGAACGTGGAAGTGGCGTTACCCAGGCCTGCGGAACGGGTGCCTGCGCTACTGCCGTGGCAGCTGTCGTTACAGGCAGGGCAGGGCGTATGTCTCAGATTGTGATGGACGGAGGAACCCTGACGGTGGAGTGGCGAGAAACTGATAACCATGTCTATCTGTCAGGAGGCGCTGAGTTTGTGTTTGAAGGTGAAATTGATGATTAAATCCAAATATCAATATGGCTTTAGTTAATGAACATTTCTTGAAACTGCCTGATAATTATCTGTTTGCAGATATAGCTAAGAAGGTGAACGCCTTTAAGGTGATGCATCCTAAGGCTGATGTGATATCACTTGGTATCGGCGATGTGACGCAGCCCCTTTGTCCTGCTGTGGTTGAGGCCATGCATAAGGCGGCTGATGAGATGGCCACGGCTGAAGGTTTCCGTGGCTACGGTCCTGAGCAAGGTTATGATTTCCTGCGTGAGGCCATTCTAAAGAATGATTTCCTGCCCCGTGGCATACATCTGGATATTGATGAGATTTTCGTTAATGATGGCGCGAAGTCGGATACGGGCAATTTCCAAGAGCTCATCCGCTGGGATAACTCTATCGGCGTAACCGATCCTATTTATCCTGTCTATATCGACTCCAATGTCATGATCGGCAGGGCTGGTACGGTGACCGGAGGCAGGTGGACGAATGTGATGTATATGCCCTGTACGGCAGAAAACGGATTCGTGCCCAGGATTCCAGAACACAGGGTGGATGTCATTTATCTTTGTTACCCCAACAATCCCACAGGTACGGTCATCACGAAAACCGAACTGCGCAAGTGGGTGAACTATGCGCTGAGAAATGACGCGCTCATACTGTATGATGCGGCTTATCAGGCTTATATACAGGATGATGACATTCCACACTCCATCTATGAGATACGGGGTGCGCGTCGTTGTGCAGTGGAGTTTCATTCTTACTCCAAGACCGCAGGATTTACCGGGGTGCGTTGTGGTTATACCGTAGTGCCCAAGGAGCTTACGGCTGCCACTCTCACAGGAGAGCGCATACCGTTGAATCACCTCTGGTACCGCAGGCAATGCACCAAGTTCAATGGCACCAGTTACATCAGTCAGCGTGCCGCCGAAGCCATCTATTCTCCTGCAGGGAAGGAGCAAGTGAAGCAGACCATAGGCTATTATATGCAGAATGCATGCGTCATGCTCGCTACTCTGCGCCGCCTCGGGTTTGAGGTTTATGGAGGTGAGAATGCCCCATACATTTGGATGCGCACGCCCTGCGGCTCTGGTTCCTGGCAGTTCTTCGAGAGCCTGCTGTATGGTGCCAATGTTGTCTGTACTCCTGGTGTCGGATTCGGCCCCAGTGGAGAAGGTTATGTGAGGTTCACGGCATTCGGCAGTCATGAAAGAATCGAAGAAGCGTTAGCAAGATTAGAAAAATGGACTAAATAATTGTTTTATGGAGACTCTAAGATTTCAAGTTGTCGGAGAGGCTTTCAAGAAGAAGCCGCTCGAAGTAAAGACACCCGTTGACAGACCTGCGAAGTATTTCGGCCGCAAAGTGTTCAACCGTGAGAAAATGTACAAGTATCTGCCGAAGGAGGTGTATGAGAAGATGATGGATGTGATGGACAATGGCGCTCGTCTGGACCGCAAGGTGGCTGATGCTGTGGCCGAAGGTATGAAGCAATGGGCTACTGAGGAGGGCGTTACCCACTATACACACTGGTTCCAGCCTCTTACGGAAGGAACGGCCGAAAAGCACGACTCTTTTATTGAGCATGACGGCAAGGGGGGCATGGTTGAGGAATTTACCGGCAAGTTGCTGGTGCAGCAAGAGCCTGATGCTTCATCATTCCCCTCAGGCGGCATCCGTTCTACTTTCGAGGCGCGAGGCTATTCCGCCTGGGATCCCACCAGTCCGGTATTCATCATTGATGATACGCTCTGCATCCCTACCGTGTTTATCTCTTACTCTGGCGAGGCTTTAGACTACAAGGCTCCGCTGCTGAGGGCACTTCATGCCGTGAATGTGGCAGCTACAGAGGTATGCCATTACTTTGACCCTTCGGTCAGGAAAGTCACTTCCAACCTCGGTTGGGAACAGGAGTATTTTCTGGTCGATGAAGGACTGTATGCCGCACGCCCTGACCTACTGCTGACTGGACGCACGCTGATGGGGCATGACAGTGCCAAGAACCAGCAGATGGACGACCACTACTTTGGAGCTATTCCAGAGCGCGTGGCTGCTTTCATGCGCGAACTGGAGATTGTGGCGCTGGAGCTGGGAATACCTTGCAAGACGCGTCATAACGAGGTGGCTCCTAATCAGTTTGAACTGGCTCCTGTGTATGAGGACACCAATCTGGCTGTTGACCATAACATGCTGCTGATGTCTGTCATGAAGCGCGTGGCACGCAAACATGGATTCCGTGTGCTGCTCCATGAGAAGCCATTCGCAGGCATCAATGGCAGCGGCAAGCACAACAACTGGAGTCTCTCGACAGACAACGGCGTGCTGCTCCATGCTCCAGGCAAGACACCTGAGCAGAACCTCCGCTTCGCTACGTTCATCGTGGAAACCTTGATGGGTGTCTATAAGCATAACGGATTGCTGAAAGCCAGCATTATGTCGGCAACCAACGCTCACCGCTTAGGCGCTAACGAGGCACCGCCCGCCATCATCTCGTCATTCTTGGGCAAGCAGCTCTCAGAACTGTTAGACCATATTGAGAAAGCTGACAAAGATGATCTCTTCACGATGGACGGCAAGCAGGGCATGAAGATGGATATCCCAGAGATTCCTGAACTATTTATCGACAATACCGACCGAAACCGTACCTCGCCGTTCGCTTTCACCGGCAACCGATTCGAGTTCCGTGCCGTGGGCAGCGAGGCTAATTGCGCCAGTGCGATGATTGCCCTGAACAGTGCCGTTGCTGAAGCCCTTGTCAGCTTCAAGAAGCGGGTGGATGCCCGTATCGTCGAGATAGAGAAAGATTTCGAAGGCTCTGGCCATAGCCCAGTGTTCCATGCTATTATCGACACTCTTCGTGAAGACATCAGAACCTGCAAGCCTATCCGTTTCGATGGCAATGGCTACAGTGACGAGTGGGTTGCTGAGGCTGAAAAGCGAGGACTCGATGTGGAGAATTCGTGCCCTAAGATTTTTGAACGCTATCTTGACCCCGAAAGCATAGAAATGTTTGAAAGTTTAGGCGTGATGACACGCAAGGAACTGGAGGCGCGCAATGAGGTGAAGTGGGAGACCTACACGAAGAAAGTGCAGATTGAGGCACGTGTGTTGGGTGACCTCTCCATGAACCACATCATCCCTGTGGCAACGCGCTATCAGTCGGCACTGGTGAAGAATGTGGATAGCGTGTCAATGGTTTTTTCACCCGAAAAAGCTGGCAAGCTGAACGCTCGCAACCTGAAGCTCATCGAGGAGATCGCAGAACGCATCAGTACTATTGAGACGGGTGTAGATGAGCTGGTCAATGCCCGTAAGGTGGCTAACAAAATTACGAGTGAGCATGAGAAGGCCATCGCTTATCATGACCAGATTGAGCCGAAGCTGGATGAGATTCGCTACCAGATTGACAAGCTGGAACTGATTGTTGACGATAGTCTCTGGCCGTTGCCTAAATACAGGGAATTGCTTTTTATCAGATAAAGAGAGTATCTTAGCTATTTTTGCAAGACACACTTTTATAAGGTTGTCTTAAATGTTTGAGAACTGTGGAGAGCCCGAGGCTGTGATAGTTTCTGGCTCTTTTTTTCCGTCCTTAGAAGGGATTAATAGCATATCATGAATCATCACATCTGACACTTTCCGGTTATACAGTAACCTTGTAACCTATTGTAACTGTTATTGCCCATAAAACAGATATACAGTTATCATCCGAATGGAACATCTAAGGCATTAAAACAGGGTGAGATGCACCGATTAGTCATCGTTCTCCCTATACCCGAACAATCATTCGCCTATACTCAATTTGAAACGCTGATTTTTCCTTAGTTCATTTATTCAGTTAGCCATTTTTTTAGTTAATGTGAGTTCGATGAAATAGCTGCCATAAGTAGCGTTGACTATCCTTATGAGGCAGGGAGATAGCTCCTATCGGTCATTCCGATGGCTCTTACGAGGTATCGCAGTATCTGTTATACCCCCATAGGAGATATCGCGATACCTGGTGGATGACGCTCGAACGGGTGATGTGACTTATACTGATATAGGTAGACACATTTAGTAACAATTAAAATGTGTAATATTAGTATGAGAAAAAGTCACCAAAAGTACAATGAGGAGGAGAAGCTGAATTATCTTCGTCTGTATCATGAGTCAGGAATGGGCAAGC